>NZ_JAGPXU010000008.1:0-224835 GCF_018070385.1 Micromonospora sp. C97 | reverse complement strand
GGAGACGATGGCGGTGTCGTAGGTGCCGGAGCGGAACTCGTCGTTGGTGAGCAGTTCGGCGAAGAAGGGGACGTTGTTCTTTGGGCCCTCGATCTGGAACGCCGCGACGGCCGCCTCCGCGCGGTCGAGCACCTCGGCTCGGGTCGCGCCGGTGATGATCAGCTTGGCCAGCAGGCTGTCGTAGAACGGGGTGACCGTGTTGCCCTCGGTGTAGCCGGAGTCCACCCGGACCCCCTCGCCCGTCGGCTCCACCCATGTCCTGATCACACCGGGGCCGGGCAGGAAGCGCTTCGGGTCCTCGGCGTTGATCCGCATCTCCATGGCGTGACCACCGGGGGTCAACGCGTCCGGGTCGAACGTCGGCGCCAGCCCGGAGGCCACCCGCAACTGCTCCTCGACCAGGTCGATGCCGTAGACGTACTCGGTCACCGGGTGCTCCACCTGCAACCGCGTGTTCATCTCCAGGAAGAAGAACTCCTCGGAACCGGAAGCAGCGCCAGTAGCGTCCCGCTGACGCGGGACCAACAGGCACTCCACAGTCCCCGCGTTGCGGTAGTCGACCGCCTCGCCGGCCCGCACCGCCGCCGCCAGCAGACGGGAGCGCAGCTCCGGCGAGACCGCCGGCGACGGGGACTCCTCGACCAGCTTCTGGTTGCGCCGCTGCACCGAGCACTCCCGCTCGCCGAGCGCCACCACCCGACCGTCGGCCAGACCGAGGATCTGCACCTCGACATGCCGTACCCGGGGAAAGTACCGCTCGATCAACACCGAACCGTCGCCGAACATCCGCTCGGCGAACGCGCGCACCTTGTCGTACTCGGTGCGCAGCGCGGCCTCGTCGACGGCCACGCCCATGCCCATGCCGCCACCGCCGGCGGCGGCCTTGACCATCACCGGGTAGCCGATCTCGGCGGCGGCCGACACCGCCGCATCCAGGTCGGCGGCCGGGTCGGTGGTGCCGGGCGCGACCGGAACACCCGCCGCCGCCATCAGGTTCCGAGCATTGATCTTGTCGCCCATCGCGGTGATCGCGTCCGCGTCAGGTCCGACCCAGATCAGGCCGCTCGCCTCGACGGTACGGGCGAACTCGGCGTTCTCCGACAGGAAGCCGTAGCCGGGGTGGATGGCCTGCGCGCCCGTCGACTTCGCGGCGGCGAGGATCGCCTCGGTGTTGCGGTAGCTCAGCGCCGGGTTCGGTGGGCCGATGAGGACCGCCTCGTCCGCCTCGGCGACGAACGGCAGGTCGGCGTCGGCCTCCGAGTACACAGCGATCGCGCGGATGCCGAGCCGCTTGGCGGTCCGGATGATCCGGCGGGCGATCTCGCCCCGATTGGCGACCAGCAGTGACTCGATCATGTTTCCTCCCGGCGTCCGGATGGTGGGACGATGTCAGGGAATCATGACCGGCACGGTTCTGACGAGTCGGCTCAGGCGAGCAGCGCGGCCAGGGTCGCGCCGCGCAGCAGCTCGGCACGACGTCGCCGGTCCACCTCACCGCCGAGGAACGGCGTCGAGTTCATCAGGCCGAACGCGGCGTGCGCGAGCACCCGCGCCTCACCGTCGGGCATGCCCGGGTGCAGCGCGGTGAGCACCGTCACCCACTCCTCGACGTAGAGCCGTTGCAGGCGGCGGATCCGCCGCCGCGGCTCCTCGGGCAGGCGGTCCAGCTCGTGCAGGTGCAACGCGATCACCGCCGGGTTGGCCAGGGCGAACTCCACGTGGAAGTCGATCAGCGACTCCAGCACGCCGCGCGGGTCGTCCGACCGGCCGGCGGCGCGTTCCCGCCCACCTGCCAGCAACCCCTCACTGACCGGGATCAGCGCGGCGGCCAGCATGGCCTCCTTGCCGGCGAAGTGGTGGTACAGCGCCGGACCGGTGACCCCGGCGGCCGCACCGATGTCGTCCATCGACACGCCGTGATATCCGCGCGCTGCGAAAAGACCTACCGCGATCTCCAGGATCTCGTCCTTGCGGGACCTGCGCCGGCCCGCACCCGCCGCACCCCGTGCCTGCTGCTCCACCGTCACCGGGCAAGCCTAGACCGGGAACTGCCTGCGGTGGAGCGGCGGCTGACGGTCGTTCCGCACTGTGGTGGCTTGACCCTCGACCCGGTCGAACCGGCACGGTCACCGGCATGACCGCCACTGCTCTCGGCCGGGACTTCCGGCTGCTCTGGTCCGCTGCCGTGTCGTCGCGATTCGGAGACGCGCTGCGTACCCCGGCGCTGGCCCTGTTGGCCGCGACAGTGACCCGCGATCCCCGGATCATCGCGGCGGTCACCGTGGCCGGGCAGGTGCCGCCGCTGCTCTTCGGTCTGCTCGGCGGGGTGTACGCGGACCGCTGGGACCGCCGTCGGACGATGGCGGTGGTCGACGGGGTACGCGCTGGCGTGGTGGCGGCGCTGGCCGTGGTGGTCGCGCTCAACCGGGTCAGCGTCCCGGTGTTGCTGGTGGCGGCGTTCCTGCTCGCCGCGTTGGGCACCCTCTTCGACTCCGCCTCGTTCGCGCTGCTTCCCGCGGTGGTGCCGCCGGACGCGTTGCCCCGGGCGAACGGCCGGCTCCAGGCGGGGTCAGCGGTGGCCGGCGGTTTCCTCGGGGCTCCCGCCGCCGGTGTCCTGTTCGCCGTCGCCCCGGCCCTTCCGTTCGCCCTCGACGCCGTCACCTTCGCGGTGGCCGCGGTGCTCGTGCTGGCCCTCGCCCCGGCGCCACGGACCAGGGTGCGGAGGCGGCGCGGCTCGGTGTGGAGCGAGATCGTCGAGGGGCTGCGCTGGCTGCGGGCGCACCGGACGCTGTGGCGGCTCACACTGCTCACCGCGGCGAGCAACCTGGCGATCAGCGGGATCATGGCGGTGCTGGTGCTCTACGCGCTGGATGTGCTGCGGGTGCCGCCGGCCGGGTACGGGCTGTTCGCCGCCGCAGCCATCTTCGGGGGCCTGGCGGGGGCGCTCGGGTCGGGGCGGCTCGCCGCCCGGCTCGGCACGGTGCCGGCGCTGCGGGTGGTGCTGGCCGGGCAGACCGTGGCGCTGACCGGCTTCGCGCTGGCTCGGCATCCGGTGCCGGGTGGGATCGCGCTGGCCGTCTTCGCCGCCGGCACAGTGGTGTGGAACAGCCTGTGGGCGTCGTACGGGCAGCGGCAGGTGCCGGGCGAGTTGCTGGGCCGGGTAGGTGCGGCGCAGCGGATGGTCGGTCTGCTCACCGCACCGCTCGGGGCGGCGCTCGCCGGGCTGGCCGCCGCGGCGTACGGCACGGTGCCGGTGGCGGGCGCGGCAGCGGGGACGTTCGCGCTGGTCACCCTGACCGCGTGGCGGACGCTGCGGTCGGCCGCACCCGGCGTGCTGAGCCGCAGTGGCGTGGCCTAGCTCGGCGTTCGCTCGCGGTGGGACAGCCCGGACAGGCGCAGCGCGATCCGTCGACGGGCCGGTGGAACGGCACCGAGCAGCCGGAGCAGCACGTCCCGGGCGGGCCGGCCGGCCGGGGAGACGGCCGCCAACCTGGTCAGCCCGGCGGCGAAGCTCATCACGTCCTCGGCCATCGGTCGCTGCCGGGCGTCGTAGTCGTCGAGCAGCGTCTCCGGGCCACCGTCGAGCACGTCCGCCACCGCGGAGCCGAGCGCGACCGCGTCGCAGATGCCGAGGTTCATGCCCTGCCCGCCGGCCGGGCTGTGCACGTGCCCGGCGTCACCGGCCAGCAACACCGGTCCGGCTCGGAAGGTGTCGGCGATCCGGTGGTGCACCCGGAACCGGGAGCCCCAGACCACGTCGGTCACCCGGTCGGGTCGTCGTACCGGGCCGCGCTCGTCGAGCAGCGCCTGAAGGTAGGCCGCATCCGGTTCGGCCGGTGCGTTCCGCACGGCGGCGACCAGCCGGACCACCCCGCCGGGGAGTGGGGCCCAGACCAACGGCCCGGGGCGGGCGAGGAACAGCGCCGCCTCGTCGCGGGGCAGCACGCTGTGCACCCGCACGTCGGCGAGGACGAAGGACTCCTCGTCGCTGCTGCCGGTGAAGCCGATGCCGGCCAACTCCCGGACCGTGCTGTGCAGGCCGTCCGCGCCGACCACGAACCGGGCGCGCACCGCCTGCCCGTCGACCTGCGCGAGCATGCCGTCACCGACGCGGCTCAGCCCGGTGAGCTGGCACGGCCGTCGTACCTGGACACCGAGCTCGGCCAACTTTTCGGTGAGCACGGTCTCGGTGACCGCCTGGGAGATCAGCAGCGCGTAGGGGAAGCGGGACGGCAGCTCGTGGAACGGCACCGACAGCAGCACCCGGTCCCGGTCGCGCACCGTGAAACGCGGCGTCCGCACCGCCTGGGCGATCAGCGGCGCGGCGGCGCCGATCCGGTCCAGCACCTCCAGGGTGTACGCGTGCACGACGGCGGCGCGGGAGGTCGTTGGCGGCGCGGCGAGCCGGTCCAGCACTGTCACCTCGACCCCGCGCCGGGCCAGCGTCAACGCGGTGGCGAGACCGGTGGGGCCGGCACCCACCACCAGGACGTCAGTGTTCGTGGGCAGCATGGCCACCTCCAGAAGACGACTGCCAACATGTGTTGGCAAACACTTGTTGGCCACGCTAGAGCGCCTCACGATTGCGTGTCAACAAGTGTTGGCATACGGTCGTTGGCATGACCTCGTCCGCCCCGCCGACCCAGCCCCGCCGCTCCGACGCCACCCGGGCGGCGATCCTGCGAGCGGCCCGGGAACGGTTCGCGGCGGACGGCTACGAACGCGCCACGATCCGGGCCATCGCCGCCGACGCCCAGATCGACCCGTCGATGGTCATGCGCTACTACGGCAGCAAGGAAGGGCTCTTCGCGGCGGCGGCCGAGTTCGACCTCCGCCTGCCCGACCTGACCTCGGTGCCGCCCGCCCGACTCGGTGAGGTGCTGGTCCGACACTTCCTGGCCCGGTGGGAGGGCGACGAGACCCTGGTGGCGCTACTGCGGGCCGCCAGCACCAATCCCGGTGCGGCCGAACGCATGCGCGGCATCTTCGCCAACCAGCTCACCGCCGCAGTGGCCACCTTCGGCACCGACCCGACGCTGACCGCCCGACGGGCCGGCCTGGTGGCCAGTCAGGTCCTCGGCCTCGCCTTCACCAGATACATCGTCCGGCTGCCGCCCATGGTGGACACCACGCCGGACGAGCTGGTCTCCTGGGTCGCGCCGACCCTGCAGCGTTATCTGACCGGAACGCCGCCGAGCTGACCCAACCTTTTTCCCCCTCCCGTGCGTCTGCCTGTTGACGCGTACCGCGCGACGGCCGGGAGGGGGACGGATGGCGCCGACGAGGGACGACGGACGCGACGGCTACCTCGCCTTCGTGGAGAACCACCAGCACCGGCTGCTCCGCGCGGCCTACCTGATCTGCGGCAACCGGCACCAGGCCGAAGACCTCCTCCAGGACGCGCTGCTCAAGCTGGCGCTGCGCTGGTCCTCGGTCCGCGACGGCGACCCCTCCGCGTACGTGCGGGCCATCCTCTACCGCGACTCGGTGTCGTGGTGGCGGCGCCGACGGCGGGAGTGGCTCAGCGCCGCGCCGCCGGACCAGGTGGCCCACGACCGGGACGGCGCGTTACGGCTGACGATGCACGACGCGCTGGGCCTGCTGCCCCCACGGCAGCGAGCCGTGCTGGTGTTGCGCTACTACGAGGATCTGACCGAGGTCGCCACCGCTGAGGCGCTCGGCGTGACAGTCGGCACCGTGAAGAGCCAGTGCCACGCGGCGCTGCGCCGACTCCGCGAGGTCGCCCCGGACCTCGCCCGCGACGCCCGACCGGGTCGAGGCCCGGCCGATCTGGCCAGCGGTCTGGAGGTGAACCCGTGAACGAGCAGGAGCTGCGCCGACTGCTGACCGTCAGCGTCGAGGACGTGCTGCCCAGCCAGCCGGCCGCCGCCGGATGGGAGCGGGCTCGGCGTACCCGGCGCACCCGGCGGGCCGTCGCGGTGGTCGCCCTGGCCGTGGTGCTGGTCGGTGGCGGCACGGTGGCGGCGCTGCGACCGCCCGCCGATCCCGCGCCGGTCCCACCGGTGGGTCCGACGGTGACCCCGACCGTCGACCCCTCCCACGCGGGTCCGGTGCAGAAGCCGCCCGCCGAGCTGACCTTCCCGCCCGATCCGTTGGCCCGGCTCGGCGCTCCGGCGACGGTGCCGCTCTCCGAGCGACCGGTCCAGCGGGCAGTGGCGCTGTTCCAGCCGGTGGACGAGGAAAATCGCGCGGACGGCCCGGTCCGGGTGCTCGGCAACGACGGCGTGGTGCGCAGCCTCGACGTGGTGACGTTGGCACCGACCCGCGACGCGAGCGGCAACGAGGCGGGCGCGCTGAAGCCGGGAGTGCTGTCGCCGGACGGCCGGCAGGCCGCGTTCGCGCAGACCAAAGAGCTGGTCCTGATCGACCTCAGCACGGCCGCCGTCCGCCGGATACCGCTCGACGGCTACCTGGAGCTGGTGGTGTGGGCGCACGACCGGGTGCTGGTCGGCGGCGACGACCGGACGTACGCGGTGGACCGGGTCACCGGGGCGGCCAGCATCATCGACGTGTCGACCTGGGAGTTGATCGCACCCGACCCGGACGCCGGCCGGGAGGCCCCGTTGATCGAGACCTACGGCGAGGGGACCAGCCTGATGCTGCGCAGCCGGACCGCCCGGGAGGGCGAACTCCGCTCCGAGCAGCCGGTCAACGCCTCGCAGCTGCCCTCGCCCTACCAGGTCAACGAGTTCTACGGCCGAGGCTGGTTGCACGGTGAACGGCTGGCCCGGGCGGCCTGGATCACCAGCAGCGAGATCAACGGTGCCGAGGGGGCGGCGGTGTTGGACGCACGGACCGGCGCCGTAGTCCACCTGCTCGACCTCGGCCGGGATCGCGCCAAGGGCTGCTGTGAGGTCCTGGGCTGGGACGGCAGGGGCGCGGTGCTGCTCCGACTGGAACCGGCCGCCCTGGCCCGCTGGTACCCGGAGACCGGCGAGATCACCGGCATCGTTCGCGACCTGCGCGGTCCGATCGCACTGGCCGGCTGAAACACCGTCCCCGCGCGACGTTCACTGTCACGCGGGGACGGTCGTGCCGGTCAGGCGGCCAGGCCGCCCGGCTGGTCGCCCTTCACCACAGGTGCCCGGACCAGGTTGCCCCACTCGGTCCACGAGCCGTCGTAGTTGCGCACCTGCGGGTAACCCAACAGGTGCCGCAGCACGAACCAGGTGTGGCTGGACCGCTCCCCGATCCGGCAGTACGCGATCACGTCGTCGTCGGGGCTCAGCCCGAGCTGGTCGGCGTAGATCGCCTTCAACTCGTCGGCGGACTTGAACGTGCCGTCCTCGTTGGCGGCGGACTTCCACGGCTTGCTGACCGCACCCGGGATGTGCCCACCGCGCAACGCACCCTCCTGCGGGTAGTCCGGCATGTGCAGCATCTCGCCGGTGTACTCACCCGGCGAGCGGACGTCGACAAGTGGCCGACCGGCGGCGATGTGCGCCATGACCTGCTCACGGAAGGCCCGCAGCGGGGCGTCGTCGCGCAGCGGCACCGGGTAGTCGGCGCGCGGGCGGGCCGGCTTGTCGCGGGTCACCTCGCGTCCCTCGGCGATCCACTTCTGCCGACCGCCGTCGAGCAGTCGCACATCGGCGTGACCGAAGAGCGAGAAGACCCAGAGGGCGTACGCGGCCCACCAGTTGAAGTTGTCGCCGTAGAAGACGACGGTGTCGCCCCGGCCGATGCCCTTCGCCGCGCACATCTCGGCGAAGCTCTTCGGGTCCAGGTAGTCCCGGGTCACCTGGTCGTTCAACTCCAGGTGCCAGTCAACCTTGACGGCACCGGGAATGTGACCGGATTCGTAGAGCAGCACGTCCTCGTCGGACTCGACGACGACGAGGCCCTCGTCGCCCAGATGCGCGGCCAGCCACTCGGTGGTGACCAACCGCTGCGGGTCCGCGTACGACTGGAGGCGGGGATCGGGATCGTTCGGCACAGACATGATCCCAAAGGTACGCCGGATCGCCGCCCGCGACCGCTGTAACGCCGGCCGGCCCACCGCCCCCGCACGGGATGGTGGGCCGGTCGGCATTCGCCGGATCACGATCGCCCCGGCGAGGCCACCCGCCGGGTTGCTCCGGCTAGCTGCTCGGCGGCTGGTTGCCGACGAAGAAGGTGAACGACGCCGAGTCCGACTGGGTGCCGTCCCCGTCGATGCTCCAGACGGTGAGCGAGGTCAGGCCGGCCTTCGTCGGCGCCCAGGTCACCGACGCGGTGCCGTCGGCCGCCGCGGCCACGGTGCTGGTCACAGTGCCGAAGCGATAGCGGTAGCTGACCACGTCGGGCTGGCGCGGGGTGAAGGTGAAGACCCCGGGCACGCCCGGCCCCCCACTGGTGACGCCCTGCTGATAGACCGTCGCGGTGATCTTCGGCGCGGTGCTCAGCCGGAAATTGCTCGACGCGGTCGCGGTCACGCCGTCGGCGGTCACGCTGGTCACCGAGAGCGTCCGGTAGCCACCCCGGGTCGCGGTGACGGTCAGCGTGGCGGTGCCGTCGGCCGCCGCCTCCACCGTCTGCTCCGGGTCGCCGTCCAACTGGAACCGGTATCGGACCACCCCGGCCATCTGCGGCTGCACCGTGAACGTGGTCGGCACACCGATCTCGGTGAGTCTGCCGGTGATGATCGGCGCGACATCGCTGGCCCGGAATTCGTACCGCGCCTCGGGCGAGCGGTTCCCGGCCGCGTCGAGGCTCCACACCACGAGGGTGTTGGGCCCCGCCTCCGGGCGGAGCGTGACAGTGGCCGAGCCGCCCGGCCCGTCCGCCGACACCACCTGGACACCGTCGCCGCCGAGCAGCTCGTACCGGAAACCAACAGCGTCCGGTGTGGCCGCCGCGTCGAAGGTGAACTGTCCCGGCAACGCCGGGTGCCAACCGTCGACCGGGAAGTCACTGGAGGTGACGACCGGCGCGGCCTCCGGGCCCTGGAAGTCGGTCCGGAGGTAGCAGAGGCCGCTCCACTCGCCGGTCGCCTGGCTGTCCGCCGCCCGGACCTGCCACGCGTACACCCGGTCGTGGGTCAGCACCTCCCGTTCGAAGAGGCCGCTCTCCCGATCGCCGTCCCGCCCGTTGTACCCGAACCGTTCGATCCGGGCCGCCGGCTCGTCGACCGGCCAGAGCGCGAAGGTGGTGGTCAACCGGTCGGTGCCGCCGTTCGCGTCGATGTCCGGGTCGTGCAGGACGGCGGAGAGCGTCAGGTCGTCGTTCTGCCACCACTGGTACGGCTCCGCCGTGGTGCACGGTTCGCCGGAGGTCTGCAGCTCGGTCGGCACACCCGGCGGCTGGTTGTCGTCGATGGCAGGCGCGTTCGGTACGTCGTTCGCTGCGGCCGGCACGGCCGTCAGCGTGAGCGTCCCGGCGGCGACCGCCACGGAAAGCCCCGTCGCCAGCAGCGCCCGGAGCGGTCGTGCGGATGTCGTCGTGCCAGGTATGAGGGTCATCCCCCAGCCACCTTTCCCCGATGTCCCCGCCTTCCGATCAGCGGGGGCAGCGGATGTTATCGGGGCGGGCGGACATCGGGCGACCCCGATTCGATCAGTGCACTCCACAGTGGAGGCGTCAGCGCCTGTTCAGGCGCGGCGGTGGACGATCCGGCCGGCTACCACTGTCACCAGACAGGTGCCGTCGTCGCCGTGCACCGCGAGGTCGGCCCGACCGTCCGGACGCAGCGTCGGCACCACGGCGGTGGGCAGCACCAGCAGGTCGCTCCGCTCGGCGGCGGCCCGCAGCGCCGGGTCGGCCAGGTGTTCCGCCAGGACCGCCGTCACCCCGGTACGCAACAGCGCGTGCACCCGTTCGCGCGGGGTCGGTGCGGGCGGCAGCGGACCGTCGTGCAGCAGACCCGGCCCCAGCGTCCCGGGCCAACGGCGAACCCGGGCCCCGGCGTACGCCGCACTCAACTCGGCCAGCGGGCCGACGGCCGCGACCCGGTCGCCGCTGACCAGCACAGCGTGCTCCGGCACCGGTTCGCCGTCCCGGTCGCGGCACAGCAGGGCCGCGGTGTGCAGGGTGAGCACGCTCAGTCGACGAGCGGGCCGAGTTGCGGGCGCTTCGCCGTCACCGTGTCGCCGGACGACCGACCGGTCAACCGCCGCTTCACCCACGGGGCGAGGTGCTGACCGGCCCACCGCAGATCGGCGGCGCGGGCGGCCAGCCACGGCGAGGGTGCCGGGTGCGGCGGGACCATCAGCCACTCCTCGTCGCAACCAACCCCCAGGGCGTTCAACACCTGGCCGGCGACCCGCCGGTGGCCGGCCGGGGAGAGGTGCAACCGGTCGGTGCTCCAGAGCATCGGGTTGAGGAATGTGTCGTCGGCGTACAGGTCGACCATGATGGCGCCGTGCCGCTCGGCGGTCTCGCCGACCGCCTGGTTGAGCAGCTGCACCCGGGGTGCGACGAGGCGTTGGCCGGGCAGCCGGGCCATCACGTCCGCGAACCGGAAGAGGAGCACGTCAGCGCCGCCCGAGCGCAGTTGCCGGACCACCTCGTCGAAGCGGGCGACCAGCGTGTCCGGGTCGAAGGTGCGCCGCAGCACGTCGTTGCCACCGGCCGCGAAGCTGATCAGATCCGGCTTCATCGCCACCGCGGAGGGCACCTGCTCGGCGACCACACTGGGGAAGAGCCGGCCCCGGATGGCCAGGTTGGCGTACCGGAAGTCGGGGCCCGCCTCGGCGGCGAGTCGGGTCGCCACCAGGTCCGCCCAGCCCCGGTAGGTGCCGTCCGGGTACGCGTCGTCCATGCCCTCGGTGAAGCTGTCCCCGACCGCGACAAAACTGCGCCAGCGCACCCGCGCCTCCCTCACGCCACTTGTTGCCTGCGGCGACCAGTCTGTCACCGCGGGATCGCCCGGTGCCGCCCCGAATCCGCGACGTGTCGGAGGTCATTGCCCAGTTGCCGCCCGGCAGCCTGATTCGACGCCGGATCGCCGATATCGGGTGTTGCGCCGCCGATATCCGCGATGTCGAAACGGGATGGCTCAGCCTGACGCATCGACCGTAGGCTGCCCGGATGCTGCTACGCATGTCGACAGTGCTGCTGCGGACCCTGCGCGAGGACCCGGCCGACGCGGAGGTGCCGAGTCACCGGCTGCTGCTGCGTGCCGGTTACATCCGTCGGGCCGCACCGGGCGGCTACACCTGGCTGCCGCTGGGCAAGCTGGTGCTGGACCGGATCACCGAGGTGGTACGCGCCGAGCTGTTCGCGATCGGCGACCAAGAGGTGCACTTCCCGGCACTGCTGCCGGCCGAGCCGTACCGCACGAGTGGCCGGTGGGCCGAGTACGGCGACGACATCTTCACCCTCGCCGACCGGCGCGGCGCCGAGCACCTGTTGGCGCCCACCCACGAGGAGATGGCGGCGCTGCTGGTCAAGGACCTGTTCACCTCCTACCGGGACTTCCCGGTGACGCTGTTCCAGGTGCAGACGAAGTTCCGCGACGAGGCGCGGCCCCGGGCCGGGCTGCTGCGCGGCCGGGAGTTCCTGATGAAGGACGCGTACTCCTTCGACCTGGACGAGGCCGGGCTGCGCGAGGCGTACGCCCGGCACCGCTCCGCGTACCGGCGGATCTTCGACCGGTTGGGTCTGGACTACACGGTGGTGCAGGCGATGTCCGGCGCGATGGGTGGCTCGGCGTCGGAGGAGTTCCTGGCCGCGACGCCGGTCGGCGAGGACACCTTCGTGGGCTGCACCTCCTGCGACTACGCGGCCAACACCGAGGCGGTCCTCACCCGGGTGCCCGCCGCCGGCGATCCGGCCGCGCAGCCGGCCGCCGAGGTGCACGACACCCCGGAGACCTCGACGATCGCCAGCCTCGTGGAGTTGGCCAACGCGCGCCGGTTGGGCGGTCGGGACGGCTGGACCGCCGCCGACACCCTGAAGAACGTCGTGCTGTCCATCCGGCAGCCGGGCGCGGAACGGGCCGTGCCCCTGGTGGTCGGGCTGCCCGGTGACCGGGAGGTCGACCTGAAGCGGGTCGGTGCCGCACTGCACCCCGCGCAGGTGACCGTCTTCGAGGAGTGGGCCGAGCATCCGGAGCTGGTACGCGGCTACATCGGGCCGCAGCTGCTCGACAAGCTGGGCATCCGTTACCTGGTCGATCCCCGGGTGGTGGCCGGGTCGGCGTGGCTGACCGGGGCGAACGAGTCGGGCCGGCACGCGACCGACGTGGTCTGCGGACGGGACTTCACCCCCGACGGCACCATCGAGGCGGCCGACGTGCGCCCCGGCGACCCCTGCCCCGACTGCGGGACGGGCGAGCTGACCATCCGGCGGGGCATCGAGATCGGGCACATCTTCCAGCTCGGCCGCCGGTTCACCGACGCCTTCGCTGTCGACGTGCTCGGGCCGGCCGGCAAGCCGGTCCGGCCGACCATGGGCTGCTACGGCATCGGGGTCTCCCGGGCGGTGGCGGCCGTCGCCGAACAGCACCACGACGACCGGGGGCTGGTCTGGCCGGCGGCGATCGCGCCGTGTGACGTACACCTGGTGGTTGCGGGCAAGGGCCCGCAGCTCGACGCGGCGCTGGAGCTCGGCGGGCGGCTCGCCGCGGCCGGCCTGCGGGTGCTGGTCGACGACCGCACGCACGTCTCGGCCGGGGTCAAGTTCACCGACGCCGAGCTGATCGGCATCCCCCGGGCCGTCGTGGTCGGCCGCCGACTCACCGAGGGGTACGTCGAGCTGCGCGAGCGGGCCGGCGGCGAGCGCACCGAGCTGCCGCTGGACGGTCTGCTGGATCGACTCGTCAACGAGGTACGCCAGGAACGTGCGAGCCTGGTGTAGCCACGGCGTCACTGGGTAGTGCAGTCGGATCGGTGGAAACGTCTTCGGAGGCTCTCATGACCGGTTACCGGGTCAGCGACGTGATGACCAAGCAGGTGGTGTACCTGCCGGCCGAGACCACTCTGGACGAGGCGGCCAGGGTGATGAAGGAGGCCGACATCGGTGATGTGGTGGTGACCGATGGCGCCAGCCTCGCCGGCATGCTCACCGACCGGGACATCGTGGTGCGGGCCGTGGCGGAGAACAGCTCCCCGGCGGCCACCACCATCGGTGCGATAGTGACCCGCGAGGTCGTCATGATCGAGCAGCACTGCACGGCGGGTGAGGCGGCGGCGCTCATGCGGGATCGGGGCATCCGACGGGTGCTGGTCTGTGACAGTGACCGCAAGCTGGTGGGGATCGTCTCGCTCGGCGACCTGGCCATGCAGCTCGACCCCACCAGCGCGCTCAGCGAGATCAGTGAGCAGTCGCCCACTGTGTGACCGGGGCTCCGGCACCACGGCGGTAGCCTCGACGCATGGCTGACATGCCGGCCCGACTGGCCGAGATCGTCGACGAGTTCGCGGCCGCGCCGCGCGACCTGGTGCTGGAGATGCTCCTGGAGTACGCGGACGTCATCCCGGCGCTGCCGGAGGGTGCCGCGGAGCGCGAGGGCATGGAGCAGGTGCCCGAGTGCCAGACGGCGTTCTTCCTGCGCGCCCGGGTGACACCGGAAGGCACCGTCGAGACGCTCTTCGACTGCCCGCCGGAGGCGCCCACCACCCGGGCGTTCGCCGGGATCCTCGCCGAAGGGCTCGCCGGCGCGAGCGCCGAGCAGGTGCTGGCCGTACCGGACGACCTCTACCAGCGGATGGGGCTGGCGCAGGCGATCAGCCCGCTGCGGGTCCGGGGCGGCACGGCGATCCTGGGTCGTCTCAAGCGTCAGATCCGGGAACAACGCGGCTGACCGCGAGGTTGGCACCGGTCATGGAGATCGAGATCTACGCGGACGTCATCTGCCCGTGGTGCTACATCGGCAAGCGCCGCCTGGATGAGGCCCTCGCCAGCTACCCGGGCGAGGTGACGGTCCACTACCGGCCGTTCCAGCTCGACCCGTCGCCGGTGCCGCAGCCCCTGCCGCTGGTGCAGGCGTTGGCCGGCAAGTTCGGCGGTCCGGGGCGCGCCCGGCAGATGGTCGACCACGTGACCCAGGTCGCGGCGGCCGACGGGCTGCGGCTCGACTACGACCGCGCGGTGATCGCCAACACCTTCGAGGCGCACCGGCTGGTCTCCTGGGCGAGCGACCAGGGCAGGGCCGCCGAGATGGTCGAGGCGCTGTACCAGGCGCACTTCAACCACGGCGTCGACGTCGGGTCGCGGGAGGCGCTGGCCACCCTGGCCGGCGAGGTCGGCCTGGACGCGGCCGACGCCCGCCGGTTCCTCGACTCCGACGAACGCGTCGCCGACGTCACCGCCGCCCTGGCCCACGCTCAGGCCCTGGGCATCACCAGCGTGCCGACCTTCGTGCTGGCCGGGAAGTACGCGGTCTCCGGCGCGCAGGAGGTGCAGACGTTGCTCGCCGCGCTGGCCGAGGTGGAGCAGCGCGAATCCGCAGCCCACTCACACTGAGTCACCAGCGGCCAGCATCCGGCATCGATGATCACGATGTTTCACGTGCAACGACATCGATGCCGATGCGTGGTCAGGCCGGCCTGGCCAGCCCTTCCACCACCTGCGCTCCGGGCAGCGCGCCCAACGCCGGCCCCGGCAGCGCGATCTTGCTGTGCCGTACGCCGGACCCGACGATCACGTGCGGTGTGGCGATGACCCGCGCGTCCACCAGGATCGGCCACTGGGCCGGCAGCCCGATCGGGGTGATGCCGCCGTACTCCATGCCGGTCAACTCGACAGCGTCGGCCATCGGGGCGAAGCTCGCCTTGCGGACGTCCAACGCCCGGCGGGCCACGCCGTTCACGTCGGCCCGGGTGGTGGCCAGGACGATGCAGGCCGCGTAACGGACCACACCCTCACGCTTGCCCGCCACCACGACACAGTTGGCCGACACGTCCAGCCCCACCTCGTACGCCGCGCAGAACGCCGCGGTGTCGGCGAGGTCGGCGTCGATCGGCGCGACCAGCACGTCGTTGACGTCCACCGGGGCGCTGGCCGGCCACTGGGCGATTGCCTCCGCGACCGGCGGGGCGAGCAGATCGAGGCGGGCGCGGGCCGGTTCCGTCTTCAGCGTTCCCATCACGGGTGCGATCCTCGCATCCGCGACGTTGAACCGTCCGGCGGCTCCCCGTCCGCCCGGCGACGCCACCGGGCCGGGCCGGACCGATCCGGCGCTCAACTGCCGGCGAGGAAAGCGTTGTCGCGCATGAAGGAGCGGTCGCGGGCGGCCGCCAACTCCTCTTCGCGCTGAGCCTTGGCCCGTTGCAACTCCAGATCCTCGAACGCGTGCCGGACACCCAGCCGGATCACGCCGTAGAGGAAGACGAAACCGAAGACGTAGAGGATCACCGTGGTGACGACAGCGAACATGGCGTCACGGTAAGACGAACGTGAACCGTTGTTGCGCTCATCTCCGCCCGGTTCCCCCGTACGTGTCAGCGGAGGGCGGCGGTTGAGCCGGACCGGATCAGGTCCAACCCGGTCAGCAGCGCGAAGAACGCGATCACGATCTCGCTGACGATCCAGGCGTGCCCCTCGGCCCATTCCCGCATCCGGGTCAACACCCGCGCCGCCCTGCTCCCGAGCAGCAGCAACGCCAGCAGCGGCAGCCCGAGCAGGAGCACTGTGAACAGCACGAACGGCACCAGGTGCCACCACGGCAGATCGTGACGGGCCACGCTCGCCCCGACGGTGGCCATGGTGAGGTCGTCCGTGGGGGTCGCCACGAAGAGCAGCGCACCCAGCCGCAGCGCCTGCGGCGGGTCGGCGCGCTCGATGCCGCCCAGCCAGCGCGGCGGTCCGGACCGGTTGCGGCGTAGCCAGATCAGCACGGCCAGGATCACCAACAGGGCCAGCACCACCAGGTCGATGGCGGGACCGCGATCGACCCTCCCGGCGACGGCGCTCGCGTCGGCCGCCACTCCACCCACCAGCCGGGTCACCAACCACGCCACAGTCACCCCGGCGGCCACCACCAGCCCCGCGCCGGTGAGGAAGCCCAGCGACGCGGCCCGGGGCCGATCCGACGAGGCGAGGAAGACCGCCACCACCAGCTGCGTCCCGGCGACCATGACCACGGCGAGCGGCAGGACGGTCAGGAGGTTCATCGCCCGCCATCCTTCCGGCACCGGCAGCCGGAACGCGGCCGAATCCGCGGATCACCCGCCTTGTCGCACACCCCCGCCCACCACCACCCGGCCGGCGAGCACCGCCCCGAGCAGGGCCAGCCCAGCGGCCACCACGAGCGTCGTCGTGTAGCTGGCCGGGCCGGGCGCACTCCCGGCCGCCAGCACAGCCCCGGTCAGAGCGAGCACGGTGGCCGCGAAGAGGGAGTCGCTCAGTTGCAGTGACGAGCTGTTGCGACCCTGCTCACCCGGCGCGGAGAACTCCAGCGTGAGCACCGACAACGACGGATAGAGCAACCCCATGCCCAGACCGGCGACCGCCCAACCGACAACGGCGACAGCCACCGGGAGCTCGGGCCGGACGGCCAGCGCCACAGTGGCGGTGCCGATCGTGATGCAGCCCAGCCCGACGCGCGGCAGGGTGGCCCGCGATGCCGGCACCGGAATGCGGCCCTGCAACCAGGAGCCCACCGACCACGCCAACGCGCCGACGGTGAGGACCAGTCCGGCCGCTGTCGGCGAGAGGCCCCGCTCCCGCGACAGCATCAGCGGGATGACCACCTCGGCACCGACGAAGGCCGCCGACGCCAGGCCCCGCAGCCCCACGACGGTGGGCAACCCTCGCGCCGCCCGGAGGAACCCGGCCGGCAGCAGTCGCGGGGCGCAGACCAGCAGGCCAACCACGGCGAGCGCGACCAGCACCAGGGCGGTGGCACCGCGCTGCTGTCCCCCGATGTGCAGCAGTGCGGCACTCACCGCGGCCCCACACGCCCAACCGATCCGCCCGAGCGCGCCCGCCGGTGGGCTCGCGGCCACACTCCGGCCCAACGACCGCAGGCCCGGATGGATCAGCAGCACCGCCGGCACCGCCACCGCCGGCACCGCCAGGAAGACCCACCGCCAGCCCAGGTACTGCACGATCAGGCCGGCGACAGCCGGCCCCACCAGCGACGGTACGACCCACGCCGCAGCGAACGCCGCGAAGATCCGCCGGTGCAGCTCCTGCGGGTACGCGTGCCCGACGATCACGTAGAGCGCCACCGAGAGCAGCCCGGAGCCGAAACCCTGCACGACCCGCCCGACGACGAGCGCGCTCATCACCGGGGCGGTGCCGGCGATCAGCAACCCCACCACGAACCAGGCGACGCCGTGCCACATCGGCCCGCGAGGCCCCGGGGCGTCGCACCAGATTCCGGAGACCACCATGGCCAGCACACCGGTGGCGAACGGGCCACCGAAGGCGATCCCGTAGAGCGCCAGCCCGTCCAGGCTGCGGGCGACCGTCGGCATCGCCGTACCGACCGCCAACGCCTCGAACGCGAGCAGTGAGATCAACGCGACGCTGCCCACCGTCATCGCGCGGAACCGGGGTGCGAAGAGCCCTGGTGCGGCGGGTGCGGCGGTGACGGCTGTGCTCGACATCGGCCGAGCATGCGACCTCAACCCTGATTCATGTCAACCGTCCGGTGACCCGGCTCTCGTCACGCGTCCTGCAGAACCTCCCCGAGACCGCGCGCCAGACCGGAAAAATGCTGGTCTGCCAACACGTGGCCGGCGGTGATCACCACAGCGATCGGCCACTCGATGACCTGCAGCGCGGCGAGCACGCCGAGCCCGGCGTAGTAGACGACCTTGTCCGGTGGCGGCACCGCCACGTCACCCAGCATCGGCAGTTGGACCCGACGGCTGTACATCCGCATGTTCTCCCGCGAACCGTTGAGATGTCGCGTCAGCGTGCTCATGCCGGCCTCCCCATGTCCGGTGATGCTCGTCGGATTCCACGGCCCAACCCGTCCATGCGCCAGCGACGACGGAAAATTCCGCCGCTCAGGGGGCATAACGGATGGCAGGTCGGGAAGCCAGGCCGCCGGACGTGAGCGCGGTGGGAGGACGACATGGCCAAGGTCAGGACCAGCGGCAACAGGGAGCCGGGCTGGCGTCCGTCCAGCCGTACGCCTCGATGACGGCGGCGGGTCGCGCTGCCGGCCGCATCCTGCCGTCCTTCGGCGTGCCGCACCTGATCGGCGAGGCGTCCCGGACCGTCGGGTCGGCCGCGACCCGGCTGGCCCGGTCGGTCGGGCTCAGCCGGCGTCGGGTCTGGTCACGCCCCGGTCGGCACCACATCGAGGTACACGGCGTGTGCCAGGAGGGCGGCGACCAGCTCGCCCGGCAGGTCGAGGGTGCGCTGGAGCGGATGCCCGGGGTGGCCTGGGCCAGGGTGAACGCTCCATCCGGGCGGGTGGTGGTGGCCGTGCAGGCCCCCGAACCGGATCTCGACGACCTCATCGCCACCATCAGCCGGGTCGAACGGACCTGCGATCACGAGCCCGATCCGGAGATCCCACCCCCGCACCCGCCCGAGGAGGGCCCCCACAACCCGCGCACCCTCGGCGCGCTCGCCTCGGACGCGCTGGGTCTGACCCTCTGGGCGGCCACCCGGATCCTGCCGTTCGCGCCGCTGCCCGGTGAGGTGGCCGGCGTGCTGGCGGCGGTCGACCTGCAACCGAAGCTGCACGCGTTCCTCGGCAGGACACTGCGCTCCGACCCGCGCGCGGAGGTCCTCTTCCCGCTGGCCGAGGCCGTGGTGCAGGGTCTCACCGGCCGCTGGACCGGCATCGTCCTCGACGGCGCCCAACGGCTCGTGGAGTGGGGTGAGGACCGGGCCCAGTTCTCCGCCTGGGAAAACGCGGAACCCCGACTGACCGGGGACCCCGAGCGTGCCGTCGCCCGGTGGCCGATAGCCGACCGTCCCCGACCCAAGCCGCACGGCCCGGTCGAGCGGTACATCAACCGGATGCTCGCCGCCGGCGCGGCGGCCGGCGCGGCGGCGGTGCCCTTCGCCGGGCGCAAGCGGGCCGCCGCGCTGGGCCTGTCGGCGCTGCCGAAGGCGCCCGGCAGTGGACGTGAGGGGTACGCCGCCCAGCTCGGCCGGATGCTGGCGCGGCGCGGGGTGATCGCGATGGACCGCAGTGTGCTGCGGGAGTTGGACCGGATCGACACGCTCGTGCTCGACGCCGCGGTGCTCGGCTCGGACCGGGGCGTACTCGCCGACCTGGCGCCGGCGTCCGACGCGGACGTCGACGAGGTGGCCGAGCGGGCCTTCGCGTTGTTCGACCCGGACGATCCGGCCGCTTCCCGTGCGGCGGACGGCTGGCGGCTCGGACCGTTGGACCAGATGCCCGCGAACCACCTGGACGC
Organism: Micromonospora sp. C97; assembly: GCF_018070385.1. Classification (NCBI taxonomy): domain Bacteria; kingdom Bacillati; phylum Actinomycetota; class Actinomycetes; order Micromonosporales; family Micromonosporaceae; genus Micromonospora; species Micromonospora sp. C97. Next base: position 205,564 of record NZ_JAGPXU010000008.1, on the reverse strand, counting down.
CATCGCGGACGCGGGCCGGCTGCGCTCGGCCGGCGGCCAACTGCTCGGCCTCGCCCACGGCGACCGGCTCGCCGCCCTCCTGCGGGTCGAGCCGGAACCCGCACCCGGTGTCGACGGGCTGCCGGCCGCCGCGCGGCGGGCCGGCCTGCGGCTGATCGTTGCCGGTGGCGACGAGCAGCGGTACGGCTTCGCCGACGCGATGCTGCCCGGCGGGGACCAATTGGTCGAGTCGGTCCGCAGACTACAGCGCGACGGCGCGATGGTGATGCTCGTCTCCGCCGACCGCAAGGCGCTCGGCGCGTCCGACTGCGGTCTCGGGTTCGCCGCGCCGGAGGAGCTGCCCCCGTGGGGCGCACACCTGCTGGTCGGTGCCGACCTGCGGGTGGTGGCCCTGGTGATCGAGGCGACCGGGGTGGCTCGGCGTACCGCCCAGCAGAACATTCGGCTGGCCATGGCCGGCACCGGTCTCGGGGCGCTGGGCGCGTTCACGGCCCCGCCGACCGAACTGCCCGGCCGGTCGCTCGTCGCGGTGAACGGCGCGGCCGGGTTGGCCTTCGCGAACGGGGTCTGGCAGGCCCGCCGGTTGCACGACCAGTCGGACACCCCGGCACCGGTGACGACCGCCTGGCACCTGATGCCCGTCGGTACGGTGCTCGACCACCTGCGCTCCACGCCGGACGGCCTGACCAGCGCGGAAGCGCAGCGCCGACGCCACAGCTCGGGCGCCGACGGCGGTGCCGAACCCGGAAGTGGTGGGCTGCTGCGCGCCTTCCTGGACGAGCTGTCCAACCCACTCACCCCGGTGCTGGCCGCCGGGGCGGTGCTCTCCGCGTCGTTCGGTTCACTTGTCGACGCCGCGCTGGTGAGCAGCGTGGTCGGTGGGTCCGCCCTGATCGGGGCGGTGCACGAACGCAACACCGAGAGGTCACTGGCGGAGCTGCTGTCGCGGTCGGCGGTGACCGCACGGGTCCGCCGGGACGGCGCCGATCAGGTGCTCGCCGCCGAGGACCTGGTCCTCGGGGACGTCATCGCCCTCGAACCGGGAGACTCGGTGCCCGCCGACTGCCGGGTGCTCGAGTCGGTGGGCCTGGAGGCCGACGAGTCGTCGCTGACCGGTGAGTCGCTGCCGGTCGCCAAGTCCAACCGGCCGGTGGTCGCCGCCGCCGTCGCCGACCGGCACTCGATGCTCTACGAGGGCACCACGGTCGCCGCCGGGCACGGCACCGCAGTGGTGGTGGCGACCGGCAACGACACCGAGGCCGGGCGCAGCCTCGCGTTGGTGCGGCAGGCACCCCCGACCAGTGGGGTGGAGGCTCGGCTCGGCTCGTTGACCAGCACCGCCATCCCGCTGGCGGCCGGTTCCGCGATAGCGGTGGCCGGCGCGGGCCTGCTTCGGGGCGTACCCCTGGCCGAAACGGCGGCGACCGCCGCGAACCTCGCCGTGGCGTCGGTGCCGGAGGGGTTGCCGTTCCTGGTCAGCGCGGCGCAGCTGGCCGCGGCCCGGCGGCTGGCCGAGCACGGCGCGTTGGTCCGCAACCCGCGCACCATCGAGGCGTTGGGCCGGGTGGACGTGCTCTGCTTCGACAAGACCGGCACCCTCACCGAGGGCCAGTTGCTGCTCGCCGGAGTCGGCGACGGCGTCGGTGACCGGTACGCGCCGGTGGACCGGTTGGACGACCGGCTCCGGATGACGTTGGCCGCGGCGCTGCGGGCCACCCCCGCCGCGAAGAATCCGGAGGAGTTGGCGTTGCAGACCGACCGGGCGGTCCGGCGGGGCGCCGGGGAGGCCGGCGTGGTGGAGCAGACCGGTGCCGCCGGCTGGCACGCTGCCGGGGGCCTGCCGTTCGAGCCGTCCCGCGGCTACCACGCGAGCATCGGACGGACCGACGGTCACCTGCTGTTGAGCGTCAAGGGTGCTCCGGAGACGGTGCTGCCCCGCTGCTCGTCCCGACGCACCGACGGCCGTCAGGAGCCGCTGGACGACGCCGGCCGCGCCGAGTTGGAACGGATGCTCGCCGACCGGGCCGGTGCCGGAAACCGGATCCTGGCCGTCGCCGAGTGCCCGGTGAACGACTCGACGGTCACCGACTCCGACGTTCGAGGGCTCACCTTCGTGGGTTTCCTGGCCCTCGCCGACGGTGTGCGGGAGAGCGCCGCCCCGGCGGTACGCCGGATCCGGCAGGCTGGCGTGCACACCATCATGATCACCGGCGATCATCCGGCCACCGCCGAGGCGATCGCCGCCACCATCAGCGACCACGACGAACAGCGGGTGGTCACCGCCGGTGAACTCGACCAACTGGACGACGACGCGCTCGCGGAACGGTTGACCAACACCGACGTGGTGGCCCGCTGCACCCCTGCCCACAAGGTGCGGATCATCCAAGCGTTGCAGAAGTGCGGGCGGACAGTGGCGATGACCGGCGATGGCGCCAACGACGCCCCGGCGATCCGGCTGGCCGACGTCGGCATCGCCCTCGGCCAACGGGGCACCCCGGCCGCCCGCGCCGCAGCCGACCTGGTGGTCACCGACGACCGGTTGGAAACCATCATCGCGACCCTGATCGAAGGGCGGGCGATGTGGTCGTCGGTGCGGCACGCGCTGAGCATCCTGGTCGGCGGCAACCTCGGCGAGATCGCCTTCAGTGTGCTCAGCGCCGCGGCGACCGGCCGTTCCGCGCTCACCGGGCGACAACTGCTGCTGGTCAACCTGCTCACCGACCTGGCGCCGGCGCTGGCCATCGCGGTCCGGCCACCCGCGTCGGACCGCGCCGACGCGCTGCTGCGGGAGGGCCCGGACAGGGCGCTCGGCGAGAGCCTCACCAGGGAGATCGGGCTGCGGGCGACGGCCACCACGCTGGGCGCGACAGCGGGTTGGACGTTGGCCCGCTACACCGGACGCCGCCAACGGGCGGGCACCGTCGCCCTGGTCTCCCTGGTCGGCACCCAACTCGGGCAGACCATCCTGGCCGGCGGCACCAGCCCGGCCGTGCTGGCCTCCACCGTGGCATCACTGGGCGTGCTGGTCGTGGTGGTGCAGACGCCGGGGGTGAGCCAGTTCTTCGGCTGCACCCCGCTCGGGCCGGTCGGCTGGACCATCGGAGCCGGGTCGGCGCTCGGTGCCACCTTCGCCAACGGCGCACTCACGAAGCTGATGGAGCACGTGCCCCAGGCCCGACCCGACACCGTCTCGACTGACAACAGCGACTCGACGCACTGAGCGTCGGCACGCCGCATGCCGCCGGCTCACCGGGGTACCGGAGCCGGAGGAGGTGGACACCGTGGCAGCGCAACCGCAGGTGACGTTCATCGGTACCGCCACGACGGTGCTACGGATCGGCGGATTCACCCTGCTGACCGACCCGAACTTTCTGCACCGGGGCCAGCGGGCGTACCTGGGCAAGGGGTTGTGGTCGCGCCGGCGCACGGACCCGGCACTGCGGATCGCCCAGCTTCCCGAACTGGACGCGGTGGTCCTCTCCCATCTGCACGGCGACCACTTCGACCGGGTGGCCCGTCGGGAACTGGACCGGGAGCTGCCGATCGTCACCACCCCCGCTGCGGAACGCAAGCTGCGCCGCTGGGGCTTCCAGGCCGCACAGGGCCTGCCGACGTGGTCGTCCCGGGAACTGCACCGCGACGGTACGACAGTGCGCCTCACCTCAATGCCCGGACAACACGGCCCGGGCGTGCTCGACCTGCTGATGCCCGACGTGATGGGCACGATGATCGACGTGGAGCGCTCCGGGCGGCGGGAATTCCGGCTCTACGTCACCGGCGACACCCTCAACCGGCCGCTGCTCACCGCGATCCCCGAACGCTACCCGGACATCGACGCGATGCTGATCCACCTCGGCGGCACGAAGGTCGCCGGGATCCTGCTCACCATGGACGCCCGCCAGGGTGCGGACCTGGTGGAGCTGGTCCGTCCGCGGCTGACCGTGCCAATCCATTACGACGACTATCCGGTCTTCCGCTCCCCGCTGGCGCATTTCGTCGAGGAGGCCCGCCGTCGTGGCTGGGCAGGGCAGGTGCGCACCGTCACGCGCGGCGAAACCATCTCACTCACCCAGCCCGCCTGACCGCGCCGCCGATCCCGGCCGTGCGAATCACCCAACGAGTCACGTCACGGAGACAGCTCCGCGTCGTCGGAAGAGTGGTCACCGGATCGGCGCAGGCAGTGGGATTTCACCGCTGATCGCCTTCTCGGCCAGCTCGACGCGCGCCGGATGGAGTGCGTCCTCGCTCAACGGGTGGGCCGGCACGTTGATGCAGCGCTGGCCTGACCTGGCGCTGCAGACGGGGCACTGCAGGAAGAAGCCACTGGACGGCACCAGTTCGACCCCCTGGGCGAGAGCGGATCTGCCGATCTTGACGATCGCCTGGTACAGGTCGTCGTCCTGGTGCCGGGTAGCGGCGGCGGCGACCTCCCGCATCCCTTCCCAGAACTGTTCGACAGCATTCGGCTCATCGATGTCTATCCGCATGAGCGCGGATCCCCTGCGAGCAGGGGGCTAAACCCACGGCGTGGCGCGTCGCCCGGGTCCATCCATTCCGGATTGGATCGACCGACTTGCCTTGACCTCAACCAGACGAACCGGGTAGCGCCGGGGTGTTCCGACTATCCGATGCCCCTGGCAACCAGCGCCACCACGGTCGGATTGTGCGTGCTGAGGCCGATCCGATGCGCCCAACGTCCGAGGCCGACCAGTCCGATCTCGCGGGCCTCTTGTTCGGTGACGGCCGCGACGACCGCGCTCAGGGTGGTCGCATGATCGCCTATTCTCGATATGGCGATCGGGTTCACACGTGAGTCATCCGTGGCGCCGTCGTCCTCACACCAAGCGGGCGACACGCCGGCATACCCCACTGTCATGACCCACGTCGGGGTGGCAGGTGATTCCATGGATGCCCGTTACAGCTTCGGCCCAGCAGCGATCTGTGTCGCGGATGCGTGTCGGGTCAGAATGTGGGTTGGCCTGGTCCCGGAGGGCTCCGTCGGCGACCTCTTCGCGCAGTGACCAGTGCTCGATCGGCTGGGCGACCTCACTGTAGAACTGGAGGTCTTCGAAGCCGTAGGTCGCCACATCGCACCTGCACGACGTGCGGCACGCGTTCGCCACGTTCCTGCTCGACCAGGGCGAGGAGCTGCGGACGGTGATGGAGGTGTTTGGGCACTCCACGATCCGGATGACGGCCGACACCTACGGCCACGTTCTGCCGGCGCGGGCTCGTCAGGCTGCCTCGGCCATTGACCGAATTCTCGGCCAGGAGGGGATGGCGTAACCGGCTTGGCTGCACTCCGACCGAGATCAACCGGGGAAGGTGCTGGTGGAGCCCAGGGGACTCGAACCCCTAACCCCTGCCTTGCAAAGGCAGTGCTCTGCCAGTTGAGCTAGGGCCCCGTGGTGGCCACCGCGACGATCACTCGTCGCCGGGCCGGACGTCAGCGCAGGTCGGGCGCGGTGGTCGCCTCGTGCCACAGGGCACGCTCATCGTTCGACGCCTTGATCTTGTTGAACACGACGGCGGCCACACCGACGACGCCAGCCAGAATCAGCAGCTTCTTGAACATGGGGCGACCCCTCGCGCTCGACTACCGTCGGACGACTTGCGGTGGGGCTAGATGGAATCGAACCATCGACCTCAGAGTTATCAGCTCTGCGCTCTAACCGACTGAGCTATAGCCCCGCGTTGCGACGAGCAAGATTAACCCATCCGCTCTGCCGGCCCCAAATCGGGGTCCGAGGCTGCGAGCCGGGGCCCGTCGTCGCCTGCAAAAACCTACCTGAGTACGGGACGCCGGAGCGACCGCATTCCGCGATGCTCCGGCGTCCCGGTTGGCTCAGTCCCGCTCGGCGAGGGTCAGCTCGATCCCGCCGACCAGGTCGGCGCAGACGTTGTAGACGAACGCGCCGAGCGTGGCCAGCGCGGTGAACAGCACCACGTTGACCAGGCCGATCAGCGCCGAGCTGAGAATCACGCCCTTGGCGGTGATCTGGAAGCCGCTGGTGCTCTGCCCACCACCGGCGTTGACCAGGTCGCTCAGGCTCTCGTTGACGCTCTGGAACACACCCATCGCGTCCAGCGCCAGGTAGAGCACCGAGGTGGCGACCACCACGACGATGAAGAGCACCACCGACACCGCGAATGCGAACTTCATCACGGACCACGGGTCGATCCGCTTCAGGTTCAGCCGGGCCCGGCGCGGCCCGCGGGAGGCGGCCGAGCTGACCGACGTACGCGCCGCGCGCACCGCGTCACCGACGCGGGCGGCCCCCACGGCGGACGGGTTGCCGATCCCCGGCGGCAGGCCACCGCCGCTGGCCGGACGGCCGGCAGTGGCAGTGCCACGCGCCGCCTCCGGCTGCGGCTGGGTCATGCCGGGGGTGATCCGCGGCTGGGTGCCGGTGGACCCGGCCGACGTCGCCTGGCCGGGCCGGACACCGATCGGCTGGGTGGTCGTCGGACGGGTCGAGGGTGTCGCCGCCGGACCCGGAGGGTTGGCGGCGGCCGACGTCGGCGCCTCGGCGCTGGGCGTCGCCTCGGTCTTGTCACCCGCCCCGTCGTCCTCGCCCGGCTGCTCCGGCGGGGGCGTCATACCTGGAGCCCTGGTGAACTTCGGGGCAGGCGCATCGGCGGGGACCGTCGCCCGGCCTACGGCCGCGCGGCCGGTCGCTGGTGTGCCGCCCTTGGCGGCCTCCTCGTCGACCGGGTTGGCCGAGGTCCCCGTGTTCCCCGACTTCGCCTGTGTCTCCGTCATTCAACTAGTCCTGTTCGTCAGGCTCGTCGGCATTGCGAGCAATCGCCACGATAGTCACGCCGTCCGGGAGGTCCATCAGCTTGACCCCCATTGTGTTCCGGTCACGCGTACGGCGTACAGGCTTCACCGGAGTCCGAATGACACCACCATTGCTGGTGATCGCGAACAGCTCGTCGTCCGGATCGATCACCACCGCGCCAACCAGACCACCGCGCCGTTCGGTGATCTTCGCAGTCAACACGCCCTTACCTCCCCGGCCCTGCACCGGGTATTCCTCGATCGGGGTGCGCTTGGCATATCCCCCGTTCGTGGCCACCAGAACGTCCAAACCTTCCCGCACGACCTCCATGGCCAGCAGGACGTCGTCGTCCGTGAAGCGCATGCCGATCACGCCCGAGGTGGCCCGGCCCATCGGCCGCAGCGCCTCGTCGGAGGCGTTGAACCGGATCGCCTGTGCCTTCTTCGAGACCAGCAGCAGGTCGTTCTCCGGGGCAACCAGCGCAGCACCGACCAGCTCGTCCTCATCGCGAAGGTTGATCGCGATGATGCCGCCGGAACGGTTGGAGTCGAACTCCTCGAGCCGCGTCTTCTTCACCAGGCCGTTCTTCGTGGCCAGTACCAGATAGGGGGCTACCTGGTAGTTCGGGATCTCAATGATCTGCGCGATCTGCTCGTCGGGCAGGAAGGCGAGCAGATTGGCCACGTGTTGGCCCTTGGCTACCCTACTGGCCTCCGGCAACTCGTACGCCTTGGCCCGGTAGACCCGGCCCTTGTTCGTGAAGAACAAGATCCAGTCGTGGGTCGAGCAGACGAAGAAGTGGCTGACGATGTCGTCCTGCCGCAGCGTGGCGCCGCTGACGCCCTTACCGCCGCGTCGCTGCGAGCGGTACAGATCGACCTTGGTCCGCTTGGCGTACCCGGTGCGGGTGATCGTGACGACCACGTCCTCGCGGGCGATGAGGTCCTCCATCGAGACCTCGCCGTCGAACGGGATGATCTGCGTCCGGCGGTCGTCGCCCCACTTGGCGACGATCTCGCCCAGCTCCTCCGAGACGATCTTCCGCTGCCGCTCCGGCTTGGCGAGGATGTCCTTGAGGTCGGCGATCTCCAGCTCGAGCTTGGCCAGGTCGTCCACGATCCGCTGCCGCTCCAACGCGGCGAGCCGGCGCAGCTGCATGTCCAGGATCGCGGTCGCCTGGATCTCGTCGATCTCCAGCAGCCGGATCAGGCCCTGCCGCGCGTCGTCCACGGTCGGCGAACGCCGGATCAGGGCGATCACCTCGTCCAGCGCGTCCAGCGCCTTGCCCAGACCGCGCAGGATGTGCGCCCGCTCCTCGGCCTTACGCAGCCGGAACGCGGTCCGCCGGCGGATCACGTCGATCTGGTGCTCGACGTAGTAGCGGATGAACTGCGCCAGGTTGAGCGTGCGCGGCACCCCGTCGACCAGGGCCAGCATGTTCGCGCCGAAGGTCTCCTGGAGCTGGGTGTGCTTGTAGAGGTTGTTCAGCACGACCTTCGCGACGGCGTCGCGCTTGAGCACCAGCACGATCCGCATGCCGGTACGACCGGAGGACTCGTCGCGGATGTCGGCGATCCCGGCGAGCTTGCCCTCCTTGATCAGCTCGGCGATCCGCTCGGCGAGGTTGTCCGGGTTGACCTGGTAGGGCAGCTCGCTGACAACCAGGCAGGGGCGACCCCGCTTGTCCTCCTCGACCTCCACCACGGCGCGCATCCGGATCGAGCCGCGACCGGTGCGGTACGCGTCCTGGATCGCTGTGGTGCCGACGATCAGGCCGTAGGTCGGGAAGTCCGGGCCCTTGACGATGCCGAGCAGGGCTTCGAGGGTGGTCTCCTCGTCCTCGTCCGGGTGCTCCAGGCACCACTGCACCGCCGCGCCGATCTCCCGCAGGTTGTGCGGCGGGATCTTGGTGGCCATGCCGACCGCGATGCCCTCGGAGCCGTTCACCAGGAGGTTGGGGATCCGCGACGGCAGGATGGTGGGCTCCTTGGCCCGGCCGTCGTAGTTGTCCTGCAGGTCGACGGTGTCCTCGTCGATGTCCCGCAGCATCTCCATCGCGAGCGGGTCGAGCTTGCACTCGGTGTTGTGGCTGACGAACCCGTCCGAGACGAACGAGTGGTCGTCGGTGTCGACTCGGACGCTGTAGACCGGCTGCACACCGGCGTCAGTGATCTGCGCCACCTCGGCGTAGTAGAACCGGCCGTCGACCAACGGCTCGACCACGTCGAGCACCTCGGAGTTGGTGATCCGGGCCGCGATCTCGTCCCGGTCCCGCTCCCACCGTTCGACGCGGTCCACGTTGTGCCGGCGCAGCCAGTCCTGCTCCGTCCAGCGCGTCGCGCCGTGCTCACGGATGAAGTCGCCGACCAGCGGCACGTGGTCGCTGGAGAGCGCCGTGCTGCTCGCCGGCACCTGGGCCAGCTCGGCCTCCAGCTTGGCCTGCTTACGGCCGAGGAAGCCGACGTGCGCGGCGAAGATCCGCGCGTCGCGCCGGTTGGTCACCACGACCTTGATCTCGCCACTGTCGTAGCGGGTCTGCCGGCTGACCACGCCGAACTCCAGCAGCAACTGCTGGACCTCGGCCGCCAATCGCTGGCTGCGAGTCGAGTACGAGATCTGCATGGTGTTGCGCGGCAGCAGCGACGACGAGCCGTCGCCCTCGAACAGCGCCTGGAGGAAGGCCCGCTTGACCGCTGCCGGCCCCTGCCAGACGAACTCGGGAACGAACTTCGCGGCGCTGCGCGCGCCCATCATGTCGCCCAGAAGGCTCTCGCGCAGCGCGGTGAGGTCCTGCACATCGAGTTCGTGCAGGGTGCTGCCGGAGGCGATGACCCGCTCACTCACGTAGCGGGGGCCGCCGACGGCCAGGTCGTAGGCCGCGAGAACACGGACGAAGAACTCCCGGTCCACGTTGTTGAACCCGGCGCGGCTCGGGGAGACCCAGCCCTCACTGACGAAGGCGCCGGCGAGGACGGCGGCCTCGACGTGCTCCAGCATCGGGTAGCCGATCTCGTCCGGCACGCTGCGCTGGAGGACAACGCGGTCGCCGGGGGAGATCTCGGCGAGCAGCTTCCACAGCAGGGTCGGCACGCCGGCCACGTCCACCAGGCAGAGCACCGGGTGGTTGTGGGTGCCGGTCAGCTCGTACCCCTCGCGGGTGCGGAGCCGCAGCGTCGGGTGCTCGCCGGAATGGAAGAACTTGCTGGCGCGAACCAGGTCGCCGTTGCGGTCGCGGACCTTGAGGTCGATGTCGGTCTCGCTGGACGGCGCCGCATCGGCCACCACGTCCGCGATCCGCACGCTACCGTCAGCGGTGCGAATCCGGACATCCCCGGTGAGGCAGTAGCGCATCGCGGCGGCGGGATCGTTACCGGGTGAGCCGAAGTTGCCGTTGCCGTCGACCAGCGGGTAGCGCAGCGACCAGGGCTGCGCCATCCGGACCAGCGCGTCGTAGATCGCGGAGTCGCCGTGCGGGTGGAACTGACCCATCACGTCACCGACGACGCGGGAGCACTTCACGTAGCCGCGGTCCGGACGGTAGCCGGAGTCGAACATCGCGTAGAGGATCTTGCGGTGGACCGGCTTGAGGCCGTCCCGGACGTCCGGCAGCGCGCGACCGACGATGACGCTCATCGCGTAGTCGAGGTAGGAGCGCTGCATCTCCACCTCGAGCCCGACCGGTTCGATCCGGTCGTGCGCGACCACCGCGGCGATGGCCTCGGCGGGAACCTCGGGCTCGTTCGGTGTGGACTCGGGAGAATCGGTCACTGTATACCCTTATCAGACTCAGAGTCGTTTTCGTGCTGTGGATAACCGCTGTGGATACCGGCCAAGCTGTGGATAACTCTGTGGACCGCCGGATCGGCCGGGCAGTGCCCGGCCGATCCGGCGCAGTCCGTCAGATATCCAGGAACCGCACGTCCTTGGCGTTGCGCTGAATGAACGATCGGCGCGCCTCGACGTCCTCACCCATCAGCACACTGAACAACTCGTCGGCGGTCGCCGCGTCGTCGAGAGTGACCTGACGCAGGGTACGCGTCGCCGGGTTCATGGTGGTTTCCCACAGCTCGGGATAGTTCATCTCGCCGAGGCCCTTGAAGCGCTGGATGTCGTCCGGCTTGGCGTTCGGCTTCTTCTGCTGGCGCAGCAGGATCAGGCCGTCCCGCTCGCGGTCGGAGTAGGCGTACTGGGCGTCGTCGCCCTTCTTGTTCCACTTGATCTTGTAGAGCGGCGGGGCGGCCAGGTAGACGTGCCCCATCTCGACGAGCGGACGCATGAAGCGGAACAGCAGGGTGAGCAGCAGCGTCTGGATGTGCTGGCCGTCGACGTCCGCGTCGGCCATCAGCACCACCTTGTGGTACCGCAGCTTCTCCATGTCGAAGTCGTCGTGGATGCCGGTGCCCAGCGCGGTGATCAGCGCCTGGACCTCGTTGTTCTTCAGCACCCGGTCGATCCGGGCCTTCTCCACGTTGAGGATCTTGCCGCGGATCGGCAGGATCGCCTGGGTCCGTGGGTCGCGACCCTGCTTGGCCGAGCCGCCGGCCGAGTCACCCTCGACGATGAACACCTCGGACTCGCGGGGGTCGGTCGACTGGCAGTCCGCCAGCTTGCCCGGCATCGAGCCGGACTCCAGCAGCGACTTGCGCCGGGCCAGCTTGCGCGCCTGCTGCGCGGCGATCCGGGCCCGGGCCGCCTGGGAGGCCTTCGTGATGATCATCTTGGCCTCGGCCGGGTTGCGGTCGAACCAGTCGACCAGCCGGTCGTTGCAGACCCGCTGCACGAAGCTCTTCACCGGGGTGTTGCCCAGCTTGGTCTTGGTCTGACCCTCGAACTGCGGGTTGGCCAGCTTGACCGAGATGATCGCCGCGAGCCCTTCGCGGATGTCCTCGCCGGAGAGCTTCTCGTCGCCCTTGAGCAGCTTCTTGTCGGTGCCGTACCGGTTGACCACGCTGGTCAGCGCGGACCGGAAGCCCTCCTCGTGCGTGCCGCCCTCGTGGGTGTTGATGGTGTTGGCGAAGGTGTAGACCGACTCGCCGTACGACTCGTTCCACTGCATGGCGATCTCAAGTGACATGCCCTCCTCTTCGGCCTCGAACTCGACCACGGTCTTGTGGATCGGGCTCTTCGAGGCGTTGAGGTGCCGGACGAAGTCCGCGATGCCGCCCTCGTAGAAGAAGGTGACCTCGCGCTGGCGGCCGTCCTCCTCCTCGGCCACCCGCTCGTCGAGCAGGTGGATGCGGAGGGCCCGGTTGAGGAAGGCCATCTCCTGCAGCCGCCGGTAGATGGTCTGGAAGTCGAAGTCGACTGTCTCGAAGACGTCGGGGTCGGGCCAGAAGGAGACCGCCGAGCCGGTGCGGTCGGTGGCCTCGCCCTTGTCCAGTGGGCTGGGCTTGGAGTTGGTGTACTGCTGCCGCCAGACGAAACCGGACTTGTGGATCTCCACGGCCATTCGGGTGGAGAGAGCGTTCACCACGGAGACACCGACGCCGTGCAGACCACCGGAGACCGCGTACGCCTTGCCGTCGAACTTGCCGCCGGCGTGCAGCACGGTCAGCGCGACCTCGACACCCGGCTTCTTGAGCTTCGGGTGAAGGTCGACCGGGAAACCACGGCCGTTGTCGGTGACCCGGACGCCGCCGTCGGCGAGCAGCACCACGTCGATGGTGTCGCAGTATCCGGCCAGCGCCTCGTCGACAGCGTTGTCGACAACCTCCCAGACGAGGTGGTGCAGACCGCGTTCGCCGGTGGACCCGATGTACATACCGGGCCGCTTGCGAACGGCCTCCAGCCCCTCGAGAACGGTGATCGACTCTGCGCCGTACTCCTGCTTGTCCTGCGCTGCCACCCTCGGCCACTTTCTCGCGTCAGCCGCGCCGGTAGGGGCGCGTCGGGCGCGGGTTCGGCGGACAGGACGCGACGTCGGCGCGCGGACCGGCGCCGGAGACCTCCGGACAGCGGGTCGAACGCGCCGGTCGCCGCGGTTGCCCGCGGATCGCGATCGGCTCGACCCGACGTGGAGAATGAACCTGGGCCACCGGCCCCGTCCCACTCCCGCACCGGGTCTTCGTCTCACTGTCAATCCTACTGTGCGCGGAGGACAGAACCACCACTCGGCACCCTCAGCGAGGCGGCTGAGAAGTCCATAGCCGGCAGAACCCCGTCGCCCACGACTCCCCCCACACGCCAGGCCCGCTTCGCACGCGCCGCCCCGGAACGGGTTGACCCGCGGTCGGGCGGGTCGGGGGTCGCGGCCAAACCGTCAGTGCCGTACGTTTGCGGCGCCCCGGAACCAGCCTTGATCTTTACCGGTTGGAACCGGGACGATCGACCCGATCGACCCGACACGTGCTCTTTAAGAGGTGACAGATGGGGCTGGACAACGTCGCGGTGCACTGGCCGCGGACCGGCCGCTTCTACGATCCGGTGGCGCCGGCCGAGTTCGTCGACTTCGGCGAGATCGTCGACCTACCGCGCATCTCCGCGCCGACCGCGGCGCTGGCCGAGCTCATCGCGAAGACCGGCACCATCCGGGCGACCGCGTACACCGAGTTGGTGGATCTCCTGCTCGGCCTCGAAGGTGTGTTGTACGCCACAGACGCCGCCGCCGAGGACGAGGACCCGGTGATCGACCCGGACGGCTGCTCCTGGATCGCGAGCGGCATCGAACGGTTCGTGGCCGCACACCGCCCGACCGGCGAGGCGGTCACCTTCGAGTCGGTGAGCACCGTGCTGCGTGCTCTGCTCGGCGACGGCCGGTTGGCCGAACAGCAGCTGCGCTGGCTGGAGAGTCGGCTCGACGCGCTGCGCGACGAGCGCGGCGATCCGCCGCAGTGGAACTTCACCTGCGCCGAGCTGGGCGTGCTGGCGGCGTTCTACCGGCGCTGCGCCGAGCGCGGGTTCGCCGTCTACGCCGACGCCTGAGCCGCCGCGTCCGTCTCCGGGCCGGCCGGCCGGTTGGCGGCTGAGATCAGCTGTGTGAGCACCGCGTGCAGGTGTTGCAGGTCCTCGACGGGCAGCCCGAGCCGCTGCACGATCGCGGCCGGGATCAGTTCGGCCTGACTCCGCAGCGCGGCGCCGCTGGCGGTGAGGGTGACGGCGAGGCTGCGCTCGTCGCTCGGGTCGCGTTCCCGGCGCAGGTAGCCGCCCGCCTCAAGGCGCTTGAGCAGGGGTGACAGCGTGCCCGGGTCGAGCTGGAGCAGGCGGCTGAGGTCGCGGCCGGACAACGGCGCGTGCTGCCAGAGGGCCAACATCACCAGGTACTGCGGGTGGGTCAACCCCATCGGTTCCAGCAGCGGCCGGTAGACGGCCACCACGCTGCGCGCGGCGACCGAGAGGGCGAAGCACACCTGCTGCTCCAGGGCCAGCGGGTCGACGCCGTCCGGTCGTTCGCTCATCGGTTGCCCTCCCTCCGCACGATGACTATCGTACCGATCATTGGTGCACCAATCATTCGTACCCCAACGGTCTGCTCGTGCGGCGGGCCTGGCCCGGCGGGACGACGTGACCCGGAAAGAGGCGGCAGATGAGCGAGGACGGCGCGGTCACCAGGGCCCCGGGCGAGGGCGGCCGACTGATGCGGTGGGCCTTCCGGCACCTCGCCGGCCCCGCCGAAGGGGTGCAGGGCGCGGTGCAGGGCGGTTCGGCCGAGGCCCGCGAAGCGTGGAAACGCGACCTGGCCGAGCGCAAGCGCCACACCCGGGAGCAGCGGGAGCGCAAGCGGGCAGCCCGCGAGGCGGACCGGCGCGGCTGAGCCGGCGGGCTCAGCCGTACGTGTCGCGGGGGCCCCGGCCGCGCACCCGGCGTGGGCCCTTCCCCCAGGAGGGCGCGGCCGGCCCGTGGATGTGCAGCTTGCGCACCACGTTGTGACCGACCTCGCTGGCGATCTGCTTGAGCAGCGAGCCGGCCAGCAGCCGCAGCTGGGTGGCCCAGGCGGTCGAGCGCGCCTCCACGGTCAGCTCGCCGTTCTCCAACTTCACCGGGCGGCTGTTCTGCGCCACCTCAGCGCCGACGACCCGCTCCCAGGCGCCGAACACGGTGGCCTCGGCCGCCGGCTGTTGCCAGCCGCGCGCCTTCACCAGCCGGTTCAGCACCGCGCCGAGCGGCTGCGGATCGCGCGGGTCGGGGCCCGGGCCGGAGTAGCCACGCAACCGCCGGCCCGAGCCGCCGGCGGCGTCGCCACCGCCGGGCGCACGCCGGGCGCGGGCCGCCGCCTGCCGCCGGGACAGCGCCGCGTCGAGCACCGCCCGGGCCAGCTCCGGCCCGCTGGCGGCCGCCGCCGGCTCACCGCCCGCCGACTGCGCAGCGACCTTCGGAGTACGCGCAGCCGCGGCGTCGCCTGCCGCCGACCCCTCGGTGCCTGGCTTATCCGACACGGCGTACCGTCCCTTCGCCGACCTGGTAACGGGTGCCGCGCAGGGCGGCCGGCACGTCATCGTCCACCGCGCAGGTCACCAGGAGCTGACTCGCCCCGCCGACCAGCTCCGCCAACCGCTCCCGGCGGCCGGTGTCCAACTCCGCGAAGACGTCGTCGAGCACCAGCACCGGCTCGATGCCGTCGGAGCGCAACAGGTCGTACCCGGCCAGCCGCAGCGCGAGCGCGAACGACCACGACTCGCCGTGGCTGGCGTACCCCTTGGCGGGCAGCGGGCCGAGACTCAACGCCAGCTCGTCACGGTGCGGGCCGACCAGGGTGGTGCCCCGCTCGATCTCGGCGGAACGGGACGCGGCCAGGGCCGCCGTCAGCGCCTCGGCCAACGCGGCCCGATCGGTGGTCGACTCGGCCAACTCGATCGACGGCCGGTAGGTGATGCTCGCCGCCCCCCGACCGGCGGCCACCGCGTCGTACGCCTTGGCCACGTGCGGGCTGAGCGCGGCCACCAGCTCCAGCCGGCCGGCGAGCAGCTCCGCGCCGTGCTGGGCCAGGTGGGCGTCCCAGACCGCCAGGGTGCCGAGGTCACCGCCCCGGGACCCACCGGTCTTGCGGGCGAGGTACGCGGTACGCAGCAGGGCGTTGCGTTGCTTGACGACCCGCTCGTAGTCGGCCCGCACACCCGCGTACCGGGGCTGGCGGTTGACCAGCAGGTCGTCCAGGTAGCGGCGACGCTCGGCCGGGTCGCCCCGGACCAGCTCCAGGTCTTCGGGGGCGAAGAGCACCAACCGCAGCGCCCCCAGCACGTCCCGGGCCCGTCGCGCCGGTGAGCGACCCAGCCGGGCCCGGTTGGCCTTGCCGGGCACGATCTCCAGCTCGACCAGAAGCTCGCGGCCGTCGTGCACCACAGCGCAGCGGATCACCGCGGACGATGCGCCCATCCGGACCAGCGGCGCGTCGGTGGCGACCCGGTGTGAGTCCAGGGTCGCCACGTAGCCCAGCGCCTCGACGAGGTTGGTCTTACCGACACCGTTGGCGCCGATCAGGACGTTCGCCCCCGGCTGGAGGTCGACGGCCACCCGCTCGTACGAGCGGAAGTCGACCAGTTCCAGCCGGTGAACGTACACAGGTTGTGGACGCCGCTCAGCGCTTGTGCACGGCGTGGCCACCGAACTGCTGACGCAGCGCGGAGACGGCCTTCATGGCGGGCGAGTCGTCCTGCCGTGAGGCGAACCTGGCGAACAGCGAAGCCGTGATGACGTTCAGCGGCACCGCCAACCGGACCGCCTCGTCGACCGTCCACCGGCCCTCGCCGGTGTCCTCCGTGTAGCCGCTCAGGTCGGCCAGCTCCGGGTCCTCGTCGAGGGCCCGGTCCAGGAGGTCGAGCAGCCAGGAACGGACAACGGTGCCCTCCCGCCAGGACTTGATGACGCCCGGCACGTTGGTCACCAGCTCCGAGGCGGCCATCAGCTCGTAGCCCTCGGCGTAGGCGTGCATCAGGCCGTACTCGATGCCGTTGTGCACCATCTTCGAGTAGTGCCCGGCCCCGACCGGGCCGGCGTGCACGAAACCGAACTCGCCCTCCGGCTTGAGCGCGTTGAAGATCGGCATCAGCCGGTCCACGTGCTCCTGGGAACCGCCGACCATCAGCCCGTAGCCGTTCTGCCGGCCCCAGACGCCGCCGGAGACGCCGACGTCCAGGTAGCCGATGCCCCGCTGGTTGAGCCGCTCGGCGCGGGGGGCGTCGTCGCTGAAGCGCGAGTTGCCGCCGTCGATGATGATGTCGCCCTCGCCGAGCACCTCGGCGAGCTCGTCGATGGTGGCGTCGGTGACACCCGCGGGCACCATGACCCAGACCGCGCGCGGGGACTCGAGCTTCTCCGCCAGGCCGGCGAGGGTCGTAACGTCGCTGATCTGCGCGTTGTGGTCGAAGCCGACCACCTCGTGCCCGGCCGAACGCAACCGCTCCCGCATGTTGCCGCCCATACGGCCGAGTCCTACCAGGCCGAGCTGCATGTGTTTCTACCTCCGTGGATCTGGGTGTTGCTGGGCGCGATCAGCGCGAGACGCGGATCGGCATGATGAGGTACCGGTACCCCGGAATGACCTCGCCATCCTCGCCAGCGGGTGAGATCACCGCGGGCTTGAAGGCGTCGACGAACGAGAGCACGGCCGTCTGAGCGCCCAGGTTTGCCAGACCGTCGATGAGGTACTGCGGGTTGAAGCCGATGGTCAGTGGGTCACCGGCGAAGGTGGCCTCCATCGCCTCGCTCGCCCGCGCCTCCTCGGAACCGCCGGCCTCGACCACCAGGCCGTCGGCGCTGAAGCTGAGCAGCACCGGCGTGGTGCGTTCGGCGACCAGCGCGACCCGCTTGACGACCTCGATCAGCGTGCTGACCGAAACTCGGGCCTCGGCGTTGTGCGTGGCCGGGAAGAGCGACCGCACCGGCGGGTAGTTGGCGCCGTCGAGCAGCCGGCTGGTGGTACGACGGGTGCCGCCGGCGAGACCGACCATGCCCTCACCGGCAGCCCC
The DNA here is from genome assembly GCF_018070385.1 of Micromonospora sp. C97. NCBI lineage: Bacteria > Bacillati > Actinomycetota > Actinomycetes > Micromonosporales > Micromonosporaceae > Micromonospora > Micromonospora sp. C97. The sequence continues at coordinate 187,881 of NZ_JAGPXU010000008.1, read as the reverse complement.
TTGGGCGAGGGCGAGGGTGACCTCGCCGCCCAGCGGGCCGAGGGCCTTGGCGGTGTCGTTCAGCGTGCGGGCCGGCACCAGGGCGTTGATGCTCACCTCGGGGTCGTCCGGCCGCCACTGGATCTCGCGCAGCGCCAACCGGTACCGGTCGGTGGCGAGCATCGACAACGTGTCGCCGGACAGCTCGACGCGGACACCGGTCATCATCGGTAGCGTCTCGTCCCGGCCGGCCGCGATGGCCACCTGGGAAACCGCTGTGGCGAACGCGGCGGCGTCGACAGTGCCGGCGCTCTGCGGCATCTCGGGCAGCGCGGGGTAATCCTCCACCGGCATGGTGGGCAGGGTGAACCGGGCGCTGCCGCAGACCAACTCGAGGTGCGCGCCGACCGCGGCGATGTCGACCGGCTTGGCCGGCAACGCCTTGGTGATCTCGGCGAGCAGGCGGCCGGAGACGAGCGCGGCGCCGTCGGCGTCGCCCTGCACCTCGACGGTCACCTGGCTGGAGACCTCGTAGTCGAACCCGGAGACCCGCAGGTTGCCATCGGTGACGCGGAGCATCACCCCGGCGAGCACCGGTACGGACGGCCGGTTGGGCAGGCTCTTCGCGGTCCACGCCACAGCCTCGGCGAGCGCGTCGCGCTCCACTCGGAACTTCATCAATGCCTCCGCGTCGACGTCAGCGACAACTCTCTCATGCCGACCGCTGCCTACCGTCCCGCCCGACCGTGCGGGTACCCATCGCACCTTAGGGCGCAGGGACATCGGCTGTGCGCCCGACCCCATGGATCGTGTCGATGCTGACGGGCTGATCCGACAGCGTTCGGCCCGATCCACAGAAAGCCCAACGGTGATGATTGGTTTTTGTTCTCTTAGAAGAGATAACTCATCGTCTTCATCGCACCTGTGCAAACTGTGGAAAACCGAGGTCTGCGCAGCTCAGACAGGTTATCGACCGGTGATTTAGCTGTGGAGAACCGGGGGTACAACCGGCTTCTGTGTCCACAGCCCGGCGACGGCGGCCGGTTGTCCACCGTTGTCCACCGGTTGTCCACCGGTAATCCACCGACTTTCTCCCCAAGCCTGTGGATCGCGGGGAAGATCACCATTGCCGTCATCCCCAGAACCTTCAACAGCCCGTACACAGGTTGATGATGACCGGTGGATAACCCGACCGTCGTCCCCAGGCGTCCACAGCCTCGTACACAGGGTTTCTCCACAGCCTGTGGGTAACTGGCGGAGGACGGACCGTAGTTATCCACCGACGGTGGATAACGAGCTGTGGACAACGAGTGGGGATCGAGGCGGTCACGGCCTCGATCCTGTGGTCTACACCATGTCGAGAGTCCAGTTGACTGACCAAAAAGAACGCCCGACCGGAGATCCGGCCGGGCGTGTCCTCAGGTTGTGCACCGCCGCGACGGCGGTCGTACCCGTCAGCTGTTCTGCTTGATCCGGTTGGTCAGCTCGGCGATCTGGTTGTAGAGCGAGCGGCGCTCGGCCATCTGCTGACGAATCTTGCGGTCGGCGTGCATCACTGTGGTGTGGTCCCGGCCACCGAACGCCTGCCCGATCCGGGGCAGCGACAACTCGGTCAGCTCCCGGCACAGGTACATGGCCACCTGGCGGGCGTTGACCAGGACACGGGACCTGGACTGGCCCCGCAGGTCCTCCAGGCTCACCCCGAAGTAGTCCGCCGTCGAGGCCATGATCTGGTCGGCGTTGATCTCCGGGCCGGCGCCGTCGGGCATGAAGTCCCGCAGCACCTCCTCGGCCAGCGACAGCTCGACCGTCGACCGGGTCAGGCTGGCGAACGCGGTCACCCGGATCAGCGCGCCCTCCAACTCCCGGATCGAGTTCGACACCCGGGAGGCGATGAACTCCAACACGTCCGGCGGGGCGTACATCCGCTCCTGCGCCGCCTTCTTCTGCAGGATCGCGATCCGGGTCTCCAGATCCGGCGGCTGGATGTCGGCCAGCAGCCCCCACTCGAACCGGGTTCGCATCCGGTCCTCGAGGGTGGCGAGCTGGCGCGGTGACCGGTCCGAGGTGATCACGATCTGCTTGTTGGCGTTGTGCAGCGTGTTGAAGGTGTGGAAGAACTCCTCCTGGGTGCGCTCGCGGTTCTCCAGGAACTGGATGTCGTCGATCAACAGGATGTCGACGTCGCGGTACCGCCGCTGGAACGCGCTGGTCTTGTCGTCCCGGAGCGAGTTGATGAAGTCGTTGGTGAATTCCTCGGTCGAGACGTAGCGGACCGAGCGGGCGTTGCCGAGCGTGGTGGCGTAGTGCCCGATGGCGTGCAGCAGGTGGGTCTTGCCCAGTCCCGAGTGCCCGTAGATGAACAGCGGGTTGTACGCCTTGGCCGGCGACTCCGCCACCGCCACGCTCGCCGCGTGGGCGAACCGGTTGGACGACCCGATGACGAAGGTCTCAAACATGTACTTCGGGTTGAGCCGGTTGCCACCGGTGTCGGCACCGGGCAACCGGCGGTCGTCGCGGCCACCGTTGCGGTGGTCCACAGCGCTGCGACCCGGGCCGCTGTCCGTTCCGCTGTCCCGGGGGAGCGAGCGGATCACGTGCTGGTCGCGTGGCGACGCCGAGTCATCCCGGTAGCGGGGCTCGTAGGGCCGGGTGTCCGGGCCGGGTGGGTCGAGGCGGGCCGCCTGCTCGTCGTAGCCGCGCCGGTCCGGGCCCGGCCGGTTCGGCCGGATGGGCTCGGCGAAGGCGGCGCTGAACAACGCCTCCTGCCCGTCCCTGCTGGCCGGAATCAGCCCGGAGCGGTGCCCGTCGACGGTCGGCGCGAGCGGCGGACCCGCCGGCGCGGGTGGCGGGCCCGGATCGGGCGTACGCGGCGCGGGTGACTGCTCGGGGATCATCGCGTCGGCGGACGGCCGAGCGTCCTGGTCGTCGTCGAACGACGCGACCCCCGGGCCGTCGAGGTCGAGCTGCCCGACCTCCGGAGCGCTGCGGTAGACGGTGCCAGCCGGTCGGCCGGTGGAGTCCTCGGCCACCCGAACGGTGACCGCGACCTGGATCGGTCGGCCGAGCCGGCGGGTGAGCGCCTCGGTGATCGCCGGGCGCAGCCGTGACTCGATCACGTCGCGGGTGAACGCGTCCGGGACGGAGAGCAGCGCGGTGTCCTCGACGATCGCCCGCAGCCGGGTCAGCCGTAGATAGGCACGCTGCTGGGCGGAGATGATCTCGTCGGCGAGTTCGTCGGTCGCCGCTAACCACACCGCGGCAAGGTCGGTCGTACCGGCCACCGTCGTGCCACCCCCTCGCCTCTGCTCCCGGCCGCCGCTGTCTGCCAGCCGGCCGTCCCGGGCCCGCCGCGTTCGCGGGTGGAACAACACCCACCCGGACGATCGACCGGTGGTCATCCACAAGTTATCCACAGCCTGTGTACCGACCGATTGTGGCCACCGCCGGACGCGGGTGGCACCTGCCCCTGCCTGAACGGGCGCTGAAGCGGGTTCACCGTGCCGAACGATTCACTGCCTTGTCCGGTCTTGCCTGTGCGACGACCGGAGCTTCCGACGCTCACCGCAATCGGGCACGGTAACAGCGTTGTCCCTGCGCCATCAACCGGCGACGCGGCGGCGCCCTTGTCGGCATCAGCGAAAACCGTCCTCCCGCCTCGGGCGCGTCCCGTTGTCCGCTGCTCGGGGTGTTTGACGGCCATTGCCCCCCTGCGTAGGCTGGAACGGCTGCTTTCTCGCCCTCTGCTAGGGTGATGGGTGCTTGCTGTCCGCGGTCGCATCCTCGCACCGCCGAGGTCCCGCCCCGCCGGACAGCACCGATCGTGGGCCACCGTCGCGGTGGCCTGGACCACCACACGACCCCGGCGATCCCGTCGCGCGGGGCGCGTACGAAAACGGAGAGCCTGACGTGAGCAAGCGCACCTACCAGCCGAACAACCGCCGGCGCGCGAAGACCCACGGCTTCCGGCTGCGCATGCGCACCCGTGCCGGCCGTGCCATCCTGTCGAGCCGTCGCGCCAAGGGTCGCACCACCCTGTCGGCCTGAGCCGACCGGGCCGGTCCAGGGGACGTGGGCAGTCGTGCTGGCCGCCGCACAGCGACTGCGGCGCAGCACTGACTTCGCCGCAGCGGTTCGCGGTGGCCGACGCGCCGGACGTGGCGCCGTCGTGGTCCACCTGGCCATGCCGGTGACCGTCGACCCCAGCACACCGACCTCGCCGGAGCCGGTACGGGACAACAGTGCGGAGCAGTCGTCCGCGCCCTCCCGTGCCGGCTTTGTCGTGTCCAAGGCGGTCGGCAACGCGGTGACCCGCAACCGGGTCCGCCGCCGACTGCGGGCGCTGGTCCGGGAACGGCTGACCGCCCTGCCCGCCGGCAGCACCCTGGTCGTCCGAGCGCTGCCCGCCGCGGCGCAGGCGTCGTACCCCCGGCTCGCCACCGATCTGGACGCCGCCATCGCGGTCGCCAGGTCGCCCCGGGAGCGGCGGTCCCGATGACTGACACCGAGCAGACCAGCCCCCGCCCGTCGACAACCGGTGCCAAGGTGCTGATCGCGCCCATCATCGCGTACCGTCGGTGGATAAGTCCGGCACTGCCGGCTCGCTGTCGGTTCTACCCGTCGTGCAGTGCGTACGCCCAGGAAGCGGTCGCTCGACACGGCGCGCTCCGGGGAGCCGTGCTGGCGGTCCGGCGGTTGTTGCGCTGCCACCCCTTTCACCCTGGTGGATATGACCCGGTGCCGGAGCCGGGCGGCCGCCGCCGTGCTGATGTGACTGGAGCCCCGAATTGAGTCTCGACTGGATCTACTACGCGATTTCGTGGATCCTGCTGACCTGGCACTCGGCCTGGGACGCCATCGGGGTGCCGGTCGGCGCGGTGCTCGGCACCAACTTCGCCTGGATCCTGGCCATCGTCTTCCTGGTGGTCACCGTCCGGGTGATCCTGTTCCCGGTCTTCGTCAAGCAGATCAAGTCGCAGCGGGCGATGCAGGCGCTCCAGCCCAAGGTCAAGGAGCTTCAGGAGAAGCACAAGGGTGACCGGGAGACGCTCCAGAAAGAAATGATGGAGCTGTACAAGAAGGAGAAGGCCAACCCGCTGATGGGTTGCCTTCCGATGTTCCTTCAGATCCCGGTCTTCCTGGGCCTCTTCCACGTGCTGCGCCGGCTCGATCCCGACAAGCAGAACAAGACCCTCTACGGCTGGACCGTCGACCAGTTCCAGAGCGCCTCGCAGGCGAAGCTCTTCACCGCTCCCATCGCCGGCAAGTTCGGCTCCACCGCCGACGAGCTGGCCAGCCTGGGCGCCAACGGCAGCACCGTGAAGATCATTGCTGGTGTCCTGGTCCTGGTCATGATCGCGACCACCTACCTGACCAGCCGTCAGATGATCCTCAAGACCGGTTGGGCGGAGGACCCGCAGCAGCGGATGATCCAGCGGCTGATGCTCTACGGCATCCCGGCGTCGCTGCTGATCTCCGGCGCGATCTTCCCGATCGGCGTCATCATCTACTGGGTCACCAACAACCTCTTCACCCTCGGCCAGCAGCAGTGGGTGCTGCGGAAGTTCCCGCCGCCGGTGACCGCCACCAAGAAGACCGCCGCCCCCGCCACCTCCCGCAACCCGGTGCAGCCCGCCAAGTCCGGCGGCCTGTTCGGTCGTGGCAAGGCGGCCCCGCCGGTGCCGGTCAAGGCGGCAGCACCCAAGGTGGCCGGGCCGAAGCCGGGCGCCAAGCCGGTGAACAACCCGAAGAAGAGCCGCCCCGCCAAGCGGCAGGGCTGATGTGTGAGGGCCGCCGCCGGTGATCCGGCGGCGGCCCGTTCCGCACCGCGCAGCCGCCGTACGGCCGGCGCCGGGTGGAACCGACCGCGCACCGCGCGGCCACGGGCGACACTGCCCGTACAGACGTGCCTGTGGGCACCGGCAACCTCCAGCCGGCCCCGGGAAACCAGTCGGACCCGACGGTCCGGCCGAGCGAGTACGGAGATGAGACCGTGACCGAGACCAGCATCCCCCGCGCCGAGCAGTCAGTGGACGAGGAGGAGACCGCCACGCTCGCGGTGGACGGCGACGACACCGAAGCCGACGACACCGAGGCGGACGACGACACCGACACCGCCGCTGGCAGTGGCACCCGGGCGAAGAAGGCTGTGGGCGAGGGCGACCTGTTCCGGCAGAGCGAGATCGCCGCTGACTACGTCGAGGGCCTGCTCGACATCCTCGACTACGACGGCGACATCGACGAGTTGGTCGCCGCCGGCCGGCCGATGGTCGAGGTGGTCGGCGAGCGGTTGCAGAATCTGGTCGGTCAGCGCGGGGCCACCCTGGAGGCGCTCCAGGAGCTGACCCGCCTCGCCGTCTTCCGGCAGACCGGTACGCCGAGCCGGCTGCTGCTCGACGTCGGCGGCTACCGGGCGAACCGCCGCAAGGAACTCGCCGCGGTCGCCAAGAACGCCGTCGAGAAGGTCAAGGAGTACGGCGAGCCGGTCCGCCTGGAGGCGATGTCCGCGTTCGAGCGCAAGTGCGTGCACGACGTCGTCAACGCCATGTCGGGCGTGGCGAGCGAGTCCGAGGGTGTGGAGCCGAACCGGCGCATCGTCGTACGGCCGGCGGACTGACCGGGTGACCCACGACGACCTCACGGCGGAAGCCGTGTCCGGCCCGTCACCTCCGACGCCGACGCTGGCACGACGGGCAGCGACACCGCCCCGTCACCGGCCGACGCGGCGTTGCCGCCCGAGCTGGCGCCAGCCGCGCTCACCCTCTTCGGCGACCGTCTCGACCTGGCCGCCGCGTACGCCGAACTGCTGGCCACCGACGGGGTGGTCCGCGGCCTGATCGGTCCCCGGGAGGCCCCCCGCATCTGGGACCGGCACCTGCTCAACTGTGCCGCGGTCGCCGAGCGGATCCCGTCCGGCGCGACGGTGCTCGACGTCGGCTCCGGAGCCGGCCTGCCGGGTCTCGTCCTGGCGATCGCCCGCCCCGACCTCACCGTCACCCTGATCGAGCCGCTGGCCCGACGGACCTCGTTCCTGATCGAGGTCGTTGAGCAACTCGGCCTGGCCAGGTCGGTACGGGTGTTCCGGGGCCGGGCCGACGAGGCGGCCAGCGGATCGAGCGGCCGGGAGCCGATCAGCGGAGACGTGGTGACCGCGCGCGCGGTCGCGCCCCTGGATCGGCTGGCCGGCTGGAGTCTCCCGCTGGCGGTTCGGGGTGGCCGTCTGCTGGCGCTCAAGGGCTCGTCCGCCGCCGCCGAGATCGAGGAGCACGCCGACGTGGTGGCGCGACTCGGTGGTGGGGAGCCAACCGTGCGGCTCTGCGGCGTCGGTGTGATCGATCCACCCACCACCGTGGTGGAGATCGTGCGCGAGCGGATGGTCGGTCCGCCCCGCCCGGCGGCGAAGAAGCGCGCCCGGGGTGGGCGTCCCCGCCGAGGTTGACACTTCGCGCCATCGGGCTTCCGGCCGGTGGGTTGCCTCGTTGTACCGGTACGGGTGGACGAGGGGATGAGAACCCGACGTGGACCGGCCGCGCCCGTCCGCCGTAGGCTGACCGCGCGTCGATAGTGTGTAGCGGATGACGGACGTCGCGGGTCTCCGACCGCTCCCGTGGGCCGTACGCTCCGGGTTGCGGGCGTGGACGCGGCCGAGTTGACCGGGGCGCGGACCGACCATCCGAAGCGGGCAGGGATGACAGGTGCATGACGACGGCAGGTACGACGATCCACGCGTGACCGGGTCGACCAGCGATCCCGTTTCACGTGAAACCGACTACCCGAGCTGGTCGCCCGGCGCGACCGGGCCATCGAACCGACCCACCGACAGCGATCCGCCGCCGGCACTCGATCCGCCGACGAGCGCGGGGCGACCGGACGGCTCGGCCGTTGCGGACCCACCGGGTGGGCGCAGGACGCCGGAGGCGTCGAGTCGACCGATCAACGCGGCCGAGGTGCGGTCGACCTCGGGTCGACGCAACACCGCCGCGGCGGTTCGATTCGAGCCGGCGGTCCCGCACCAACCCACTGCGGCTGCCGTTCGGGACGCCGCGCCGGTGGTCGCCGACGCCCCGGTCGCTTCGACCGAGTCGTTGGCCGCCGTGGCGGCCGACCCCACGTACGTTTCACGTGAAACCCCGACGCGCGAAGAGGATGACCCACCGTTGGCTATGGAGGCGATGCGCGCCGTGCAGATCCTGAATCCCAGTGGCGAGGTGACCATGCCTCGGCCGGACCGGACCCGGGTCATGTGCGTCGCCAACCAGAAGGGCGGCGTGGGTAAGACCACCACCACCGTCAACCTTGCGGTGGCGCTCGCCCTGCACGGTAACCGGGTGCTCGTGGTCGACCTCGACCCGCAGGGCAACGCCTCGACCGGGCTCAACGTCCCGCACCACACCGGAATCCCCGACGTGTACGACTGCCTGATCAACAGCGTGCCGCTGGTCGAGGTGGCGCAGGCGGTCGAGGGCATCCCCAACCTCTGGTGCGTGCCCGCGACCATCGATCTGGCCGGAGCCGAGATCGAGTTGGTGTCGGTGGTGGCCCGAGAGTCGCGTCTGGACCGGGCGATCGCCGCCTACCCGGGCGAGTTCGACTACGTCTTCATCGACTGCCCGCCCTCGCTCGGTCTGCTCACCGTCAACGCTCTGGTTGCCGCGCAGGAGGTGCTGATCCCGATCCAGTGCGAGTACTACGCGCTGGAAGGGCTCAACCAGTTGATCAACAACATCAACCTGGTACGCCAGCACCTCAACCCGAAACTCGATGTCTCCACCATCCTGCTGACCATGTACGACCGCCGTACCCGGTTGGCCGACGCCGTCGAGCAGGACGTCCGGAACCACTTCGGCGACAAGGTCCTCCAGGCGGTCATCCCCCGCAACGTCCGAGTCTCCGAGGCACCGAGTTACGGGCAGTCGGTGATGACCTACGATCCCGGTTCGCGGGGCGCCACGAGTTACTTCGAGGCGGCTCAGGAGATCGCCGAGCGGGGCGTCAAGGAGCCGGTGGGCCGGAATGCGTAGTGCGGACAAGTCGCTGGGAGGCGTGGCATGAAGAACCGTCCTCGGGGCGGTCTGGGTAAGGGCCTGGGGGCACTGATCCCGACCGGGCCGGTCCCGGGTGCCGCTGGCACCGCGACGGCCGAGCCGGACAACGAGCGCCCGGACGGCGCGGGCACCACGGCCGCCGTCTCCGCGGTGCCCGCCCGGGTGCCAGTCCACGAGCCGGAGCCCGTGCTCAGCCCGGTGCCGGGTGCGCGATTCGCCGAGATTCCGGTCGATGCGATCATGCCCAACCCGAAGCAGCCGCGTCAGGTCTTCGACGAGGAGGCGCTGGAGGAGCTGAAGACCTCGATCCAGGAGGTTGGCTTCCTCCAGCCCATCGTCGTACGGCAGCTCGACGACGAGAAGTACGAACTGGTGATGGGCGAGCGGCGCTGGCGGGCCGCCCAGGCGGTGGGTCGGGAGAGCATCCCGGCGATCGTCCGGGACACCCGCGACGACGCCATGCTCCGCGACGCCCTGCTGGAGAACATCCACCGGGCGAACCTGAACCCGCTCGAAGAGGCCGCCGCCTATCAGCAACTGCTGGAGGAGTTCGGGGCCACCCACGAGGAGCTGGCCCGCCGGATCGGCCGGAGCCGCCCGCAGATCTCCAACACCATTCGACTGCTGAATCTGCCCGCCCAGGTGCAGCGCCGGGTTGCCGCCGGCGTCCTGTCGGCGGGGCACGCCCGCGCTCTGCTGAGCCTCGACGAGTCAGAGGCGCAGGAACAGCTGGCCCTGCGGATCGTGGCCGAAGGGCTGTCGGTTCGGGCGACCGAAGAAATCGTCGCCCTGACGCTGAACGATGGCCCGGCGAAGGGTCAGGCCGCGAAGCGGCGGCCCAAGGCGCACGCGCCGGCCCTGACCGATCTCGCCGACCGGCTGTCCGACCGGTTCGACACCCGGGTGAAGGTGGACATCGGCCGGAGCAAGGGCAAGATCACGATTGAGTTCGCGACCGTTGACGACCTGGAGCGGATCGTCGGGATCATCGGCGTGCAGCAGGAGGAGAGCGGGGACTGAGCCCAGCCCGCTCACCCACGGCCGCGCCACCCCACCCGGGGGCGCGGCCGTTCCGCATCCCGGGGTCGTCGCGTTTCACGTGAAACAGCCGGCGGCTTCGCTCAACGGATCGGCGGACCGGACGGACGCCGAATCGCTCAGCCGGCCCCCCGAGGAGCGCCTCGGAGTACGCGGGGGCAGACGGCCCGGCCGTCCACGTCTTCGGGAACGGCGACCGCGCAGATGCGGTCGGTGGACGCCGCAGTGGCGGGCCGATCTCCTGCACGGGTCACAGAAGGCTCCGGAATGCTGGGGTCGACCCGAGCCACCCCCTGCCCCGCTCGACGCGACAGCGAGCCGCTGAGTGGCCTGCACGGCGCCTCCGCAGTGATCCTCGGGTGAGCCGAAGGGCCTGGGTTTGTGGTCGGACCCACCAGAGGCAATCCGCGCAGCGACGCGCCGGTTTCACGTGAAACAGCGACACCGGCTCGTCGGTGTGCCAATCGACCCCTGCGGGTCGGGTTGACGGTCAGCTGGGTCGCCTCCGCGTCCCCACGCGTCGGCGTTGCGGGCACCGTTCAGCGGCCGGCCTCCGAGGCGGCCGAACCGCCTCGGACGCGGGTTGGCGACAACGACCGACAGGTCGAAAAGTTATCCACACCGGTTGTCCACAGGCACCCCCCGTTTCACGTAGAACAGCGCGTGGGAGCGGGTGTGGGCCTGTGGATGACGGCCCGTGTTGAGGACCTCGGCAGCCTGTGGATATCGCCTCTCGGTGCCCGCGCGACCACTCGAGCCCGAGCGGCGGTGGCGCGATGATCCGGTGGCTCAGGACCACTCAAACAGGTAGGGACAGCGGTGCCAGACTCGGTTAGGGTCAGCGTCGTGCACGACACCCCTCCCTCAGTCCCGGACTTCACCCAGTGGCCGTCATTTCCCTTCGAGGGTGACCTCCACGTGAAGCAGCTCGATGATCCGGTCCCGGTTGAACCGCCCCGGAAGGGTGAGGGTCTCCGGGAATGCACCGCCTGCAACGCGCCCGACGACGCCTACATCTGGGTGGGTGAGCGGTGGCGGGTACGCGCCATGGACCGCCCCACCGGTCTGCCTATGGTGCTCATCCTGGAATCGCGGACCCACCTCGACCTCGGTGACCTGCCGAACCTGTTGGCCGCCGAACTGGGCGTGATGACCGTACGTCTGGAGCGGGCCATCCGCTCGCTCGACGGCGTCGCCCGGGTGCACGTCAACCGCTGGGGCGACGGCTCCGCTCACCTGCACATGTGGTTCCTCGCCCGGCCGTACGGTCGCCTCCAGTTGCGGGGCACGTTCCTGTCGCTGTGGGACTCGATCCTGCCGCCGATCTCCGAGGCGCAGTGGCGGGAAAATCTGGCACTGGTAGCGGCCTGGCTCGCCGAGTTCGGTGGCCGTCCGCTCGCCGAGCCACCCCGCATCCAGTGGCAGGCGCCGTCCAGTCTGCTGGCCCAGTCGGCTGCCGCGGATGCCGCCGCCGCAGCCGAGGCTGCCTCAGCGGCAGCAGCCGCAGCGGACGCGGTTTCGGTCATCGAGGCGGCAGAGGAGATTCCGGAACCGGTGCTGGACTCCCCGTCCGGTTCCGCTGACGCCGACAGCGTGCCGGCGGTCGGACCGGTCCCGCAGGCGAACGCCGGTGCCGGCTCGACGGCGACCACCGTCGCCGACCGGGCGGCTGAACCTGCTCGGACGCCACCCGTCACCAACCCTGCCGGTGTCCCGGCAGTCCCGGCCCGGGACGCCACCGCCCCCGCCGGCAGCGCGGCTTCCGACAACGCCGCATCCGACAGGACCGGATCCGACAGGACCGGATCTGACAGGACCGCATCCGAGAGCGCCGCGTTCGGCAGCGCCGCCACGGTGGGGACGCCCACCGACAAGGCGGCGGCAACGCCCACCGACAACCCGGCGGGAAGGCCGGGCGACGGGCTCCGCGTCGGCCCGGCGGGCGCAAGCGCGGACGCGCCAGACGTCGACCCGGCGGGCGCACGCGTAGACGAGAGCGGCTCGGCCCCCGCCATCCCGGCCGCCTCCGACCTCGCCAACGGCGGTGCCTCCGGTGCTGCCGGCAGGACGAGCATCCCCAGCGACCCGGGCGCAGCAGCGCGCACCAACGGCACCGACACACCAGACGTACGCGCGGGTCACTGATCTGGAACCGACCGTGTGGTTGGCCCGCCGGGTCAACCACACGGTCGACCCGCGCTCGCCGCGACGGGCTGGCAGGTCGGTCAGTGAGTGGTGAGGCGGGCCGCCGCCCGGGCGACCAGGGTGCCGAGGAGCCGACCGAAGTCCAGTCCGGCCGCCTGCACGGCGAGCGGAAGCAGGGACGTCTCCGTCATGCCCGGCGAGACGTTGACCTCCAGCACGTGGGGCTGGCCGGCCGCGTCCACGATCACGTCGACGCGCGAGAGGTCCCGGAGACCGAGCGCGGTGTGCGCCGCGAGGGCCACGTCAGCGACAGTGGCTGCCACCTCCGGGGCCAGCCGGGCCGGGGCGTGCCAGGTGGTCCGCCCCGCGGTGTAGCGGGCGGCGTAGTCGTACACGCCGTTGCGGGGCACGATCTCCACCGGCGGCAGCGCCTGCGGGCCGTCGCCGAGGTCGACGACGGAGACCGCCACGTCGATCCCCGGCACGTACCGCTCCACCAGCGCCGTGGAGTCGTACGCGAAGCAGCCCACCATGGCGGCGGGCAGCGCGGCGGCGTCCCGGACCACCGCTCCGCCCAACCCGGACCCGCCCTGCGCCGGCTTGACCATCAGGGGCAACCCGAGACGGTCGACGATCCGGTCCAGGACGGCGACCGCACCCAGCTCGGAGAAGCGGTCGTGCGGAAGCGCCACCCAGTCCGGGGTGGGGATGCCGGCCTCGCGGAGCACCGCCTTGGCCGAGGGCTTGTCCCAGGCGACCCGGGAGGCCCGGGCGTCGCAGCCGACGTACGGGATGTCGCACAGATCCAGCACCCCGCGCAGCGAGCCGTCCTCGCCGGTCGCGCCGTGCAGTGCGATCACCACCGCGTCCGGCGGGTCGGCCGCGAGCGCCGGCAGCAGCGCCACGTCCGCGTCGCGCAGCTCGGCCTCCACGCCGACGGCGCGCAGCGCGTCGAGCACCCGACGACCGGAGCGCAGCGACACGTCCCGTTCGTAGGAGAGGCCGCCCGCGAGCACCACGACGCGGAGGTCGGCCGAGACGGCGGATTCGGTCACGAGGAGATGCTCGACGGTCGTACCCATGCCGGCATCATGCCAAGTCGGGCCCGGGCACGTCGGAACCGGCCCGGCCGCGCCGGCCGGCGGCGCCACCCACGGCGCCGAAGACCCGGCGCATGGCGATCTCCTGCTCCATCACACCGGACAGCCGGCGGATGCCCTCGCGGATCCGCTCCGGCGGCGGGAAGCTGAAGTTGAGCCGCATGGCGCCGGTGCCGGTGCCGTCGGCGTAGAAACCGGTGCCGGGGACGTAGGCGACCCGGGCGGCGACCGCGCGCGGCATCATGGCCTTCGAGTCGAGCCCGTCGGGCAGCGTGGCCCACACGAACAGCCCGCCGGTCGGTGTGGTCCAGCTGGTGCCCTCGGGCATCAGGTCGGCCATCGCGTCGAGCAGGGCGTCCCGGCGCTCCCGGTAGACCTCGCGGTAGACCTTGAGCTGCTGCCGCCACGGCATGGTGCTCAGATAGGTGGCCACCGCGGCCTGGGCGTAACCGCTGGGGCAGAGGATCTGCGCCTCGCTGGCGATGACCAGCTTGTCGCGGACCGCGTGCGGCGCCAGGATCCAGCCGACCCGCAGCCCCGGGGCGAAGGTCTTGGAGAACGTGCTGAGGTAGAAGACGCCGTCCCGGCGGCGGGCCCGCAACGGGGCCGGGGCTTCACCCTCGAACCCCAGCTGACCGTACGGGTCGTCCTCGACGACGAGCAGGCCGGCGCGCTCGCAGATGTCGAGCACCCGTTCCCGGCGCTCCTCGCTGAGCGTCACACCGGTCGGGTTCTGGTAGGTGGGGATCGTGTAGAGGAACTTGACCCGCTGGCCGGCCCGCGCCAGGTCGGCGATGGCGGTCTCCAGCGCCTCCGGGATCAGCCCGTCCGCGTCCATCGGTACGTGGACGACCTGCGCCTGGGCGGCCTGGAACACGCCGAGCGCACCGACGTACGTCGGCCCCTCGGCGAGCACCACGTCACCGGGGTCGAGGAAGAGCCGGGCCACCAGGTCCAGTGCCTGCTGCCCGCCCACGGTGACCACGACGTCCTCCGGGGACGCGCCGCACCCGGCGTCGATGCCGGAGAGCGACATCACCTCGCAGATCCGCTCGCGCAGCTCAAGGGTGCCCTGACCGATGCCGTACTGGAGGGTGGTCACGCCGTGCTCGGAGCCGAGCCGGCCGAGCATCTCGCCGACCGCGTCCAGCGGAAGGGCGGCGATGTACGGAGCGCCGCCGGCAAGCGAGACGACCTCCGGGCGACTGGCCACCGCGAACAATGCTCGGATCTCGGAGGCGGTCATCCCGCGTACCCGCCGGGCGTACCGGTCGGTGTAGTCGTCGAGTGTCGTGCCGGTCATGACCTCACCTCGATCGCTGCTCGGGTGGCTCCCGCCCCGGGTACCCCGCACACCGCTGACCATGGCGGAGGGCACACCGATTGTCGATCGTAGTCCGCCGGAGCCCAGCAGCGGTCGGGCAGAGGCAGACCGACCACATGGCGGACCTCGTCAGCGTCCCCCTCGGGGGTGGGCATCTGCGCGTCCCCTCCCGTACCGCCGATCGGCGGCGTACGATCGCTCGTCGGGGGCAGGAAGGCGGCGCTGTCGTTCCATGCCGGTCTCACCACCGAGCCTATTGTGGGGATGCGCCATATGTCGCGACGTCTGGTCAGCCTGACCCTCGACACGTTGGAAGACCTTCCGCGCCCGTGCCGGCAGTGCGTCTACTGGGAGCTCGACCCGGTCTCCGCGGAGCGGGCCTGCGCTGCCGGCGACCCGGGCCTGGAGAAGGAGGCGTGGGTCTCCCAGACGCTGCTGGAGTGGGGCTCCTGCGGCAAGCTCGCGTACGTCGACGGCATGCCGGCCGGCTTCGTGATGTACGCCCCGCCCGCCTACGTGCCCCGTTCGATGGCGTTCCCGACCTCACCGGTCTCCGCGGACGCGGCACTGTTGATGACCGCGAACGTGGTCGCCGCGTTCGCCGGCGGCGGGTTGGGCCGGATGTTGGTGCAGGGTGTCGCCCGGGATCTGACCAAGCGGGGGATCAAGGCCATCGAGGCGTTCGGCGACGCCAAGTTCGGCGACGCGGACGACCCGGCCGGGGGTTGCGTGGCACCGGTCGACTTCTTCCTCTCCGTGGGCTTCAAGACCGTACGTCCGCATCCGCGTTTTCCTCGGTTGCGCCTTGAGCTGCGGACGGCGTTGAGCTGGAAGTCCGACGTCGAGTACGCGCTGGAGAAGCTGCTCGGCTCGATGAGTCCGGAGACGCTGCTCCGGCCGGTCCGTCCCGCCCCGGCCACCCGCTCCACCAACGGCTGACCGAGGGCCGATCAGTCGACCACGGTGCCGGCGGTCACCACGGCACGCAGTTCGCTGACGTCGAGCGATCCGGTCGGGACGTCTCGTTCGATGGGGTAGTACATCCGCTGGACCGCCGCCACGATCGCCTCCACCACCCGGTCCCGGAACCGGGGGTCGACAAGGCGGGCGCGGTCCGTCGGCGAGGTGAGGTAGCCGACCTCGACCCGGACGGCGGGCATCCGCGTCAGTCGCAGCAGTTCCCACGTCTTGGCGTGGGTACGGCAGTCCCGCAGCCCGGTGCGGGCGACGATCTCCCGCTGCACCAGCCCGGCCAGGCGTTCACCGGTCGCCGAGGTCACCCCGTTGTCGGTGCCGTAGTGGTAGGTCGCCACGCCCTCCGCGTCCGGGTTGGCGTGGCCGTCCAGGTGCAGGGAGATGAACACGTCGGCGCCGAGGGAGTTGGCGAGCAGCGCCCGCTCGGCGTCCGGCAGGCAACTGTCGGGCGACGGGCCCCGGGTGAGCTGCACCCGCACCCCGGAGGCGGCGAGCCGCCCCTCCAGGCGGCTGGCCAGGTCGTGCACCAGGTCCGACTCCGTCCAGCGCAGCGAGCCGTCGGGCACCACCATGCCGGGGTCGGTGCCCCCGTGCCCCGGGTCGATGACGACCGTCTTACCCACCAGCGCCGGCCCGGACTGTCGGATCGCGTCGGATTCGCGGAGCCACTGCGGGCGGCCACCGACCACCTTGCGGCCGATCCGGCGCAGCGCGTTCATGGTGTGCGGGCCGCAGGAGCCGTCGGGGGTGAGCCCGACCTCGCGTTGGAACTGGGCCACCGCCCGCGACGTCCGGACACCGTAGATGGCGTCCGCGCGGCCCACGTCGTACCCCATTTCCAGCAGTCGCTCCTGCAGGGACCGGACATCCTCGCCGGTGAGCGGCTCGGGGACCGCGTGGTAGAGGGTGCGGGCGCCGAGCCGCCAGCGGGCGGCGTCCAGGGCGCGCCAGGTCTCGGCTCCGACCCGGCCGTCCACGCTGAGCCCCCGCGACTGCTGGAACGCGCGGACCGCCCGCTCGGTGTCGAGGTCGAACTCGTCGGTGTGCGGGCCGGCGGCGGCGAGCAGGTCGAGGCCGGTCAGGATGGTACGGATCTCCGTGACCGCGGGTCCCCGGTCACCGGGTCGGATCGGACGCACGCACGACCCCCTCTGCACGACACTGGCTGGCCGGGCGGCCCAGGCTTGAGGCTATGCGCTCCGGGACGGCGAGGTGGCTGGGGCGGCGAAATACGTCGTCGCTGCGGCCGGGAAGACGACGAACCCCGCACCCGGCGAGCGGGTACGGGGTTCGGGTGAGTTTCTGCTGGTCAGAGGGCCGATTCGATGAGCCGGACCAGCTCGCCCTTCGGCTTGGCACCGGCGATCGACTGCACCGGCTGGCCGTTCTTGAAGACGGTCAGCGTCGGCACCGACATCACCCGGTAGGCCCGGGCGGTCTCCGGGTTCTCGTCGATGTTGAGCTTGACGATGGTGACCTGGTCACCCATCTCCCGGGCGATCTCCTCGAGCAGCGGCGACACCTTGCGGCACGGCCCGCACCACTCCGCCCAGAAGTCCACCAGCACCGGCTTGTCGGCCTGTAGCACGTCAGCGACGAAGCTCTTGTCCGTGACCGCCTTGGTTGTTCCCACTATGCCCCTCCTCCGGGATGTGTTCGTTGTTTCAGCTGAGCGTCGCGATGAACCGCTCGGCGTCGAGCGCGGCGGCACACCCGGTGCCGGCCGCGGTGATCGCCTGACGGTAGGTGTGGTCGACCACGTCACCGGCGGCGAAGACACCGGGCACGTTCGTGCGGGTGCTCGGGGCGTCGACCTTCACGTAGCCCTCGTCGTCCAGCTCGACCTGGCCCTGGAACAGCTCGCTGCGAGGGTCGTGACCGATGGCGACGAAGACGCCGGTCACGTCCATCACCTTGGTCTCGCCGGTGTGCACGTTGCGAACGCGGACGCCGGTGACCTTGCCGTCGTCGCCGAGGATCTCCTCGACGGTGCTGTTCCACTCCACCTTGATCTTCTCGTTGCTCAGCGCCCGGTCGGCCATGATCTTGCTGGCCCGGAACGAGTCGCGGCGGTGGATGATCGTCACCGAATCGGCGAAACGGGTGAGGAAGGTGGCCTCCTCCATCGCCGAGTCGCCGCCGCCGACCACCACGATGTGCTGATTGCGGAAGAAGAAGCCGTCACAGGTGGCACACGCGGAGACGCCGTGGCCCAGGTATTCCTGCTCACCGGGCACGCCCAGCGGACGCCACGCCGAACCGGTGGAGAGGATGATGGACCGGGCCCGGTAGGCGGTCTCGCCAACCCAGACGGTGCTCACCGCGCCGGAGCCGGCGTCGCCGGTGTCCACCAGCTCGACGCGGGTCACGTCGTCGGTGAGGAACTCGGCGCCGAACCGCTCGGCCTGCTTGCGCATGTTGTCCATCAGCTCGGGGCCGAGGATGCCGTCGGCGAAGCCGGGGAAGTTTTCCACCTCGGTCGTGGTCATCAGCGCGCCACCGGACTGCACGCCCTCGATGATCAGCGGCTTCAGATTGGCGCGTGCGGCGTAGACCGCCGCTGTGTAGCCGGCCGGCCCGGAGCCGATGATGATCAGGTTGCGGACCTCGTCCACTGCCGTCTCCCGAGTTGTGTGTGTTCGGCGTCGGCGCGAGCACCGATGCCGATCCGAGTTGCCGACGCCTGGGTGAGGCCGGCAGCTGACTTCCAGAACGTCATCGTACGAACCGGGGATTCCCGAGCCGGGCATCCGGTGGGTCAGGTCACGTGAGCGGTCATCGTGCCATCGACCGTGGATTCACCCTACCCGCGCCGAATACCTGCTGTCCGAGCCGGACCCGGGCACTCCGCACTCCGGGCCACTCACCCAGGCCCACCGGCCTCCGGTGGCATCGGTGAAGCGAATGACCAGCGCCTGGTCACCCTGGAAGCGGGCGTAGTCGATCACCTCGACCACCAGTGGCACCGATCCGTGCTCCGCCGCGACGCTCGCCAGACAACTGGTCAGGGCCGTCTCGTCGGTCAGCCGGGCCAACTGGTCCGACCCGTCCGGAGAGGGCCGACGCTCGCCCTCGGCATCCACCTGCGGCTGCCCGCCCGGGGCGCTGCCGGTCGCCCGGCTGGTGGCGGGTGTCCTCGGCGAACCCGTGTCGTAGGCATTGCCGAGGGCCTGCGGGGTGTAGTTCGTACCACTGCGCAGCGCCGGCCCGGTGGTCCGGACCGTCCCGGCCCCCGCGGCGCCCTCGGGCGCGCTGGCCGGCCGATCCATGGCGGGGGCGCTGCCGGAGTCGTCCGACGCGGGCATCGACAGCTGGTTGAGGCCCAGGGCGACGGCGATGACGGCGATCGCGGCAGCGGCCACGGGTGCGCCACGGCTGGCCCAGCCG
This sequence comes from Micromonospora sp. C97, assembly GCF_018070385.1. Classification (NCBI taxonomy): domain Bacteria; kingdom Bacillati; phylum Actinomycetota; class Actinomycetes; order Micromonosporales; family Micromonosporaceae; genus Micromonospora; species Micromonospora sp. C97. The sequence goes on along the minus strand of NZ_JAGPXU010000008.1, from coordinate 168,889 downwards.
CGCCGGCGGCGACCCGGGCCGGTGGACACCCCGCGCCCCGGCCCCCCGGCGGGTGCGGGGAGAGCCGGCCGTCGACCGGCACCGCCCTGCGTCGGTACGACCACTGGTGTCGCCGGATCGACGCTCGACGCGGCGGTGCGCGCGTCCCCGGTCGAGGTGTCGTTCGTCGGCTGCGCGGAGGCCAACGCGGCCAGCAGCCGGTCGGTGATCGCCGGTGGCATCTGCGGGGACGGCTCGGCCCAGCGGGTCAGGTCCGCCCGGACCTCGGTCACGGCAGGGGCCAGCAGCGCGTACGCCTCGGCCCAGGACGGGTCCGCGGAGACCAGCTGGGCGACCTCGTCCTGCTGCGGGGTGCCGTCCAACGCCCCGCCGAGGTAGTCGGCGAGGAGGTCGGCGTCGACCTCCCGGAACCCCTCGGTCGTCACGTGTCCTCCTGGTTGGCGTCCCGCCGGTACCGGCCTGACCTCGATCCGACGCCCTCCACCGGGCTGGGGTTCCCCGGCGTGACGCCGGGCACGCCCGGGGCGGTCGGGTCCGGTCGGGCCGAAGACGTCGCGGCGGCAGCGGGGCGGAGATGCCCGAGCAGCACGGCCAGCCGTGCCCGGCCCCGGGCACACCGGCTCTTCACCGTCCCCTCGGCGACGCCGAGGATGCGGGCGACCTCGGCGACCGGATAGCCCTGCACGTCGACCAGTACCAGCGCGGCGCGTTGCTCGACGGGCAGCGCGGCGAGCGCCTCGCGGACAACCAGCACGGTGTCGTGGTCCGTTGCCGGTGCGGCCGGCTCCAGCCGGCCGGTGCCCGATCCGTCCTCGGAGCGGTTGCCGTCCGGCAGCGGCACTGTGGGGTGCGCCTGCCGGCGGCGGATCCGGTCCAGGCAGGCGTTGACCACGATCCGGTGCAGCCAGGTCGTGACGGCGGAGTCACCGCGGAACCGGGCCGCCGCCCGATGCGCCGACAGCAGGGCGTCCTGGAGTGCGTCGGCTGCCTCCTCACGGTCGCCGAGCGTCCGCAGGGCCACCGCCCACAACCGGTCGCGATGCCGGTGGAACAGTTCGGCGAAGGCGTCCCGGTCGCCGGCGACGTGCGCGCGCAGCAGCTCCAGGTCCGGTGCGGCGGCACGCCCGTCCATCACCGCGTCCAGCGAGTGCGGTGCCCGGATCGTGGCGCCCGGCTCACGACCCCTGGACCGTAATCTCCTGCACCCCCAGCTTGAACCCGCCCTCCGACGGCGGCAGCTCGGTGATCCAGAACAGCAGGTACTGGTATTTCTGGTCGGCGTCGAAGCCGTTGAACGTCATTGTGGTGCCGTCGTGGTCCTCGAACGGCTGGCCGATGGCGGTCTTGTAGCTCGCCACCAACTGCTTGTCACCGTTGGTGCTGGACGGCGGGTTGGTGGTGCCGGCGAGAAGCTGGGCGGACGCACCGGTGGCTGACAGCACCGCCTGCACCGACTTGACGGTGTGCGGCTCGCCGAGGTCGATCCAGACGCCCATGCCCTTCTTCAGGTTGCCGAAGTTGGGCCTGTTCACGTAGGTCTCGGTCTCCCAGCCCTTGTCCTCGTCACCGTCGATGACCTTTTCGGCGCCTCGGACCTCACTGCGGTTCTTGCTGTCCGGGTCGATGATCCGGACATCCTTGACCGTCAACTTGCGCGCCGTCGCGGCGGCCGGGGTGGCGTCACCGGCCGGGGCACTGGAGGTCGGTGCGGCGACCGGGTTCGACTTCGGGTCGTCGTCGTCGCCGCCCAACGCGATGATTCCGATCAGCAGACCGACCAGGGCGACGGCCAACAGGCCGGCGATGCCGACGGCGACCTTGCGACCCCCCGCCGCGGCCAGCGGCGACGGCTCCTCTCCGGTTTCGGCGGCGAACCGCAGCGGCCCGCTGTTGTCGAGGTAGTGCTCATCCTCGGCCGGCACGTCCAGTCGCGCCAACTCGGCGGCCAGCACGTCGGAGGACGGCGGCGCGATCTCGGCGTCGAGCAGATCCATGGTCAGGTCGTCCAGGTACGCCGGGACGCCCGCCCGGACCTGGCGGGGTGCCGCGATGGCACCCGAGGCGTCTCGGACAGCGTCCGGGATCGCGGCGCGGCCGTGGCCGGCGGTGGCGCCCCGCAGCGGTGCCTCGGTGTGCGGCCAGGAGCCGGTCAGTGCGAAGTAGAGGATGCCGCCGACCGCCCGGATGTCGTTCTCCTGGCTGTCGGCGCCGTCGGTGCGGGCATCGGCCAGGACCACGCGGCCCTCGTCACTGATCATGACGGTGCCGGGGTGGACGTTGCCGTGCACCATGCCGGTGGCGTGCACAGCGGCGAGCGCGCTCGCGACGGCGTTGCCGATGGCGGTGGCCCGAGCCGGATCCAGGGGGCCGTCGGTGGTCAGATCCCGCAGGGACTGCCCGTCGACCCACTCGCGCACCACGTACGCCCGGTCGGCCTCGTCGATCGCGTCGTAGACGCCGACCAGGTTGGGGTGGATGACCCGGCTGGCCGCGACGGCGGCCTGAAGCATCTCGGTGGCGGAGTCACCGCCCGGGTAGCGCAGCACCACGGCAACGGGACGGCGCAGGATGACGTCGACCCCGCGCCAGACCAGCCGACCCGCACTGTCGTTGTTGATGTGCTCAACCAGTTCGTACCGCTCGGCGAGGACTTCACCGGCCGTGGGAGCACCGAAGGTCATGACCGGAGGAGCGCTTTCGTCCGCCTCCTGACCCTCGCCGACCTGGGTCACCCGTCCTCCCTCGGTGATCGTGTCGATCGATGAACCCGAACTGCTGGGCATGTGGCTTCCCGCTCTGCCGTTGAAGGAACCGGCCGACCGGTGTCGACGCCCAGCGTCGGCCCCTGCCGTACCCGTCGAGAGCGACCTTACCCGGGTTGCCCGTCTCTCCGACATGTCATCTTCCCGCTGTAACTGGCGGGGTTCCGGCAGTCGGAGAAGTCGTCCGGTTACGACCGTTGTCAGCCACGTTGCTGGCACATGTACTAGCTAATCTACGGCTTCACCGCAAGTGACCGAAGCCGGGGCTGGGCCGGCCTGGCGCTCGCGCTGCCTCGTACGTTCCCACCGATCGGTTCGCCACGCTCAGCCGTACGGTTGGTTATCCACAGGCTGAAGCGGTGGTTGACCGGCGAATCGCGGAGTTATCCACAGAAGCGTCCCCAGCCTGGTGATCCGCGGTCACGGTCCGTATGAGTGCCAACTTGTTGTAATCAGCTGCTGGCATTCAGCGACCAAGGCGGCGGCGAACCATCCCGACCACCTCGGTGATCTCCCCAATCCGCAGCACCATGGCCAGACCCAGGTAGGTCCCGCCGATCACCGCGCCACCGATCACGAGCTGGACGACAGCCTGTATCCAACTTGGCCGGTCGCCACCGGGCAGGAGGTTCACGACGAGGAGGCCGACCAGGGCGGCCCCCAACGCGGCGACCGCCACCCGGCCGAGGGTGCGCAGAATGGCGCCCATCCCGATCCGGCCCACCCGGGGCCGCAGCAACCAGGCCGAGGCGAAGGCCGCCGCCAGGTACGACACCGTGTTGCCGATCATCATCCCGGCCGCGGCGAAATGGGCGGCGAAGGCGACGTAGAGCACCACCTGCACGCCGATGCGCAGGGCCACCACCGGGATGTTGATCAGCGCCGGGGTGCGGGTGTCCGGCAGGGCGTAGAACGCGAAGGTGAAGAGCTGACTGATTGCGAACGGCACCAATGCCAGCGCCGCCAGGAGCAGCACCAGCGAGGTGTCCGCCGCGTTCTCGTCGGTGAACGCGCCGTAGCGGAACAGCGTCACGGCCAGGGGAGTCGCCAGCACCGCGTAGCAGACCGCGATCGGGGCGAGCACCGCCGAGACCGTGCGGGTGCCACGGGACAGGTCGGCGGCGACGTCGGAGTACCGACCGTCGGCCGCCGCCGCGCTCATTCGGGGCATCAGTGCGGTGATGATCGAGACGGCGATGATGCCGTGCGCCATCATCAGCAGCAGGAACACGTTGTTGTAGATCAGCGGACCGGCGGCGTTTTCCTTGCCGGCACGGTTCAGCAGGTTGAACAGCACGATCAGGCCGACCTGGCTCACCGCGACGTAACAGAACATCCAGCCGCCGAGACGCCCCAGCTCCCGCAGTCCGAGGGTCCGGAAGTCGAACCGGAACTTCCACCGGAAGCCGACCTTGCGCAGCGCCGGCAGCAGGCCGGCGGCCTGGATCGCGACACCGAGCAGGGTGCCGCCACCGATCAGCAGGATCCGGCCGGTGGTCATCTCCTCCGGCTTGACGATCTCGGCCCCGAAGATCGCTATGTACAGCCCGGCGGTGGCGATCACCACGATGTTGTTGAGGATCGGCGCCCACATCGGCGCGGCGAAGTGCCCCCGGGTGTTGAGCACCGCGCTGATCAGCGCGCTGAGGCCGGTGAAGAAGATCATCGGCAGCATCAGGTACGACAGTGCCTTGACCAGGCTCCGGAATTCGTCGCCCGTGTTGTCGCCGGCGTAGAGCTTGGTCAGCAAGCCCGCCGACAGCACGGCCAGCAGGGCTGCTCCCGCCAGGGTCAGCACCGCCAGGGTGAGCAGCCGTTGGGCGTACGCCTGACCACCGTCGGTGTCGACCTTGCGCCGACGGACCAGCACCGGGATCAGCACGCTGGTGAGGATGCCGCCGAGCAGGAACTCGTAGACCATGCCGGGCAGGATCTGCGCGGTGGTGTACGCGTCTCCGACCAGCGCCCCACCCAGCGCGGCGGTCAACGCCAACGTGCGTAGGAAACCAGTACCCCGGCTGACCAGGCTGCCGATCGCCATCACCGCGCTGTTGGTCGCGGCACTCGCCTCGCCCACCTGCTCCTGCGGCGGCGCTGTCGACTCCATGGCCGGTTGGTTCAGCGGCTCGGCGGAGATGAAGGTGGCACCGTCCCCGGGACGGGTTCCGGCCCCGCCGTCGTTCGCGGCGTTGGCGCTGCGGTAGAGCCCGCCGCTCATCTCCAGCCTCCCAGGGGTACGTCGGGTCGGACACCGACCCGCACGCCACAGACCATAGTCAACCCCCACCCGTTACCCGCGCCCGGCGGATCGGATCACACCCCGGCCCGATAAGCTGGCGATCCCATGTCCGAAGCCTCCGCTCCTCATGCCGCCGACCGCCGCGAACTCACCGCCGCGCAGCGCAACGCCGTCGCCGAACTGCTCCGGGTGTCCCCGGTCGCCGACGAGTTGGGCCGCCGCTTCGTCCGCGCCGGTCACGAACTGCACCTGGTGGGGGGTTCGGTGCGGGATGCCCTCCTCGGTCGGCTCGGGGACGACCTCGACTTCTGCACCGACGCGCACCCCGACGAGACCCTGCGGATCATCAAGGGCTGGGCCGAGTCGATCTGGGAGACCGGTCGGGAGTTCGGCACCATCGGTGCTCAGCGCGACGGCCTCCGGCTGGAGATCACCACGTTCCGCGCGGAGTCGTACGACCAGGTCAGCCGCAACCCGGTGGTGGTGTACGGCACCAGCCTCGACGAGGACCTGAAGCGGCGCGACTTCACGATCAACGCGATGGCGGTCAGCCTGCCGGACCACCGGTTCACCGACCCGCACGGCGGGCTGGCCGACCTCTCGGCCAAGGTGATCCGTACCCCGAGCACGCCGGGTGAGTCGTTCGGCGACGACCCGCTGCGGATGCTGCGGGCCGCCCGGTTCGCCGCCCAGTTGCGGTTCGCGGTGCACCCGGACGTGCATCTGGCGATGACCGAGATGGCCGCCGACCTGGACCGGATCACCGCCGAGCGGGTCCGCGACGAGTTCACCAAGCTGCTCTGCGGCGCGGACCCGATCACCGGGCTGCGGCTGCTGGTGGACACCGGGCTGGCCGAGCGGTTCCTGCCGGAGCTGACCGGTCTGAAGCTGGAGATCGACGAGCACGCGCAGCACAAGGACGTCTACGAGCACACGTTGACGGTCGTCGAGAACGCGGTCTCCTACGAGGAGGAGGGCTGCGACTTCATCCTGCGGATGGCCGCCCTCCTGCACGACGTCGGCAAGCCGGCGACGAAGGCGGTCGGGTCCGACGGCCGGGTCAGCTTCCACCACCACGAGGTGGTCGGCGCGCGGCTGACCAAGGCCCGGATGAAGGCGATGCGGTACCCGAAGGAGGTCACCGCGAAGGTGACCGCGCTTGTCGCGCTGCACCTGCGCTTCTACGGGTACGGGCGGGGCGAGTGGACCGACTCGGCGGTGCGCCGCTACGTCGCCGATGCCGGTGACCTGCTTCCCCGCCTGCACAAGCTGACCCGCTCGGACTGCACCACCCGCAACCGGCGCAAGGCCGCCCAGCTCGCGGCCGATTACGACGCGCTGGAGGACCGGATCGCCCGGATCGCCGCCGAGGAGGACCTGGCGCGGGTCCGACCCGACCTGGACGGCAACGCGATCATGGAGCTGCTCGGCGTACCGCCGGGGCCGGTGGTCGGCCGGGCGTGGAAGCACCTCAAGGAGCAGCGCCTCGAACGCGGCCCGCTGGACCGCGACGCCGCCGAGGCGGAACTGCTGCGCTGGGCCCGCGCCGAGGGCATCATCGGTTGAGCCGCCGGTCGGGCTCGGGTTGATCGACTCAGATGCGCCTTGTGGCGTCGCTCCAGCTATCGGTGACCCACCGTAACTATCTCAGGTCATTTCGGGCATTGCCTACACCCTGGAACCACCTCTTGACAGTGAGTCGTCTGCGCTGCGAATGTACAGCGGCACATTGATGATGAGCAGCACACGGGGGTGTGACGCATGACCATCTACGCGCTGGAATCTTGCTGGCCGGCCCAATCGCGAGGGCAATCATCTGGCCGCTGCCACGGAGTATGCGCGGGGTTCATCTCGAATCTCTTGCCTTCCTGGTCTGTTTGCGATCGCGCATCACGCTGAAGCCGTGATCGTCGGCGGGGGTTTCGCCTAACCCCTCTTTCCCCAGTTCCGTTTGTCTTGCCGCACCGTCGGGTGCCGGAACTGCTGTTCTGCGCCAATCATTCGGCGTGCTGCTCCCTGTCCTGCCGTTGCTCACACCTGGCTGGGCGGGGCCAATGTTCAGGCATTGAGGTGGCAATTCACGACTTCATGCCGTTCGAACCCACCCTGTTCCAACATCGGGGGTGGAAGTTCGATCCAAACTTACGAGAGGCGGTACCGTTGCATTATCGGGTCAGTAATCGAACGGCAGTGGTAAGGCTACTGGCAGTCCTTCTCCTTATGGCCGTCGGAACAGTAGTCGTTCCGGCTGGGGCGGTCCATGCCGACGCCGCAGGTAAGGGCGGCGACTACGTACCAATCAACCAAACCGTGTTGCTGGACACCCGCAGCGGTACTGGGGGCTACACCGGCCCTCGGGACGCAGATACCGTGGCCACTGTCAGTGCTCTCGGAGTCGGCGGTGTGCCAGCCAACGGGGTCAGCGCGCTCTTGGTCGACGTGACGGCGATCAGCCCGACGGTCAACACTTTTGTGACTGTCTACCCGGACCAGGCCACGAGGCCAGCCGCCTCATCGCTGAACGCCTCAACCGGTGAGGTCATCTCGAATTCGGTGGTGGTGAAGGTCGGGGCGAACGGCAAGATCGCCCTACACAACCAAGCCGGCAAGGTCAACCTGAAGTTGGACGTGCAGGGCTATTTCACGACCAACACCGGCGGAATCGGTTCCGGCTTCGTGGCGATGGATCACATTGTGATGACCGATACCCGCCACAGGTTCTGGGGGCTACCGCGGAAACTGGCGAGCGGCGAAACTCGGAGTGTCACCTTGGGGCAACGCAAGCCCAGCGGGGGGTCATTCGCGCTGCCGAGCACTGCCAAGGCGGTGCTGGTGGACGTGGCCGTCATCGGCGCGACGTCTGGCGGCTGGTTGACCATCGGTTCGGACAGTCTTTCCGCCACTGGCATTGATTATCGGGCCGGCAACACCTCGATGGCAGTGAGTGTGAAGCTCAAGGGAGACGGCAGCCACGTCGTTCAGCTCGTCAACGCTGGTTCGGCGATCGATGTCGTCATCACGGTGCAGGGATACTTCACCGACAGCCCGACGACGGGGGCCGGCCTGCGCGCGGTGGATGCCAGCCGGCTGATCGACACCCGCAGCATCGGTAATGGGGCGCCGATCGCGGCCGGTGCCAGTGTTGATGTCGCTGTCGGCGGCACTAATGGGCTGCCGGTCCGAGGTGTTGCTGGCGTTGTCCTGAACGCCACAGCTGTCCGGCCTGCCGCAAGCGGGGCCTTTAGCGTCGCAGAGGGTTCCTTTGGGACGGATCCCCCTATTCTCGGCCCGGCACTTCAATTCAACTCTGGTGAGTCGGCGCGATCCAGCCTCGTAGTAGCACAGGTCAACTCCGAGGGGAAGGTGCGCTTCCGCAACACCTCAAGCGGCACCGTGCATCTGGTGGTCGATCTCCAGGGCTGGTTCGCCGACCCGGTGACCCCCCTGCCGATTGCCACGTACTCCCGAACTTCGGTGCTCCAGGCCAAGCCGGCCGGTACCGCCGTCGGAACCATCGAGTACGCCTTCGTGGACAACTCTGGGCGACTGCGGATCGGTCACCAGAACAACCCGGACGACTTCTCCAGCATCCAGTGGAACCCCGCTTCCGGTTTGGAGGCTCTTACCGGGCAACCGGCGCTGAATCAGCCCGGCGGCAAGCCCGTCCAGGTGACCGTCCGGCACACCAACGCCACCATCTGGGCCGGCAGCCAGACCGCCGAGGGCGCGGCGACCTGGGGACCGATCGCCACCATCGGTGGATCGATGGCCGGCCCGCCGACGGCAGCCATGCTCACCGACGGCACGAGTGTCATCTTCGGCGTCGACGTCGACGGCCGGCTCTGGCACTACCGGCAGTCGGACAGCAGCCCTCGGTGGGCGAGCCTGGGCAGCGCCGGCCTGGTGGGTTCGGTCACGGCGGTGAACATCGACACTGGCCTGCGGATCATCGGCACCACCGCTGCCGGTTCGGTCAAGACCACTGTCTACGCCAACGACGGGTCCTTGTCGTCGTCCTGGACAGATCTCGGGGGCACCGTTACCGGTGCTCCTGCCGCGCTCGTCCACCCCGGTTACCGTACGGCCATCTTCGCCCGTGCCGCTGACGGCTCCGTGGTGGTGAAGCAGCAGGACCTCAGCGGTACATGGTCCTCCAACTGGAACGGCATCGGCGCCCAGATCGCCGCCGGACCGCCCGCCGTGATCCTCGATCCGGCACTCGGACGGACGGCGGTGGTGGTGCGGGGTTCGGACAACGAGATCTACCGGGTCTTCGAGGCATCCGCCGGCTCGGGTAGCTGGGGTGACTGGGCGCGCGTCAATCCGGACTACAGCGACCCGGCCGCAACCGATCCGACTGTCAGCCCGATCGTCAACAGCAGCGGCAACGGGTGGATGATCGTCTACCGGAACTTCGGCGACGCCACGCGGGTGTACCAGCGTCAGGTTCCGCCAGGTGGTGTGTCAGTCGCATCGGCCGGAGAGTTCGCCGGTCACACCGTTCCGGCGCCTCCCGCCTGATTCGGTCACGTTTCCTGAGCCGACGGCTCCCGTCACCTCACCGGTGGCGGGAGCCGTCTTCTGGTCGATGCGGTTGACCGACCACGATGGCGTCAGCGGCTCTCGACGGCCTTCCCGTCGACGGATGCGGCACCGTTGCCGGCCGGGGTCGACGCCGAGCCGAGCCGCGCCAGCAGGCCGGGCAGGTCGATCCCGGTGAGGTCGCTGCCGAGCTGGAGGCCCTGGGCCACGTTGCCGGCCACCGACTTCGTCAGCGACGACGCGCCGTCGGTGGAGATGACCGTCATCTTGTCGATCGCCCCGATCGGCGCACTGGCCGCCTCGACGACCTGCGGCAGCACCTTGACCAGCAGGTCCAGCACGGCCGCCTCGCCGTACGCGGCGAACGCCTCGGCCTTGCGCGCCATCGCGTCCGCTTCGGCCTCACCCTTCGCCAGGATGGCCGCGGCCTCGGCCTGACCCTCCCGCTCCACCGCCTCGGCGATCGCGGAGCGCCGACGCTGCTCGGCCTCACCCTCCTTGGCGCCCTCGATGGCGTTCGCCTCGGCGAGCGCGGCCCGCCGTGCCCGCTCACCCTCACCGGTGAGGCGGGCCTGTTCGGCGGAGGCCTGCGCGGCGGCGATGACGGACTGGCGCTGCGCGTCGGCGTGCAGCACCGCAGCGTTGCGGGCCGCCTCGGCCTCCTGTTCCACCTTGTACCGGGCGGCGTCGGCCGGCTTGCGCACCTCGGTGTCGAGTTGGCGCTGCTTGAGTTCGGCGTTGCGCTCGGCCACCTTCTGCTGCTCGGAGAGGATCGCCTGGTCCCGCTCGGCCTGGGCGAGCGGCCCGGCCGCCGCGGACTTCGCCTTCGCGGCGTCGATCTCGGCCTGGATGCCGGCCTGCTTGAGGGCCAGGTTCCGGTTCGCCTCGGCGATGGCCTCCTCGGCGAGCAGCCGCTCCTGCTCGGCCTGCTGCCGGGCCCGCGCCTCGGCGATCGCCGCGTCCTTGAGCACCCGGGCGGCCTCGGGCCGGCCCAGGTCCTGCAGGTAGGAGCCCTCGGCGAGGATGTCCTGGAGCTGGAAGGTGTCCAGCACCAGACCCTGGTTGGTCATCGAGTGCTCGGCCTCCTCGGCCACCGCGCTGGCGAACGCCGCCCGGTCCCGGATGACCTCCTCGACGGTGAGCCGGCCGACGATCGAGCGCAGCGCGCCGGCCAGCACCTCCCGGGTGAAGTTGTCGATCTCGTCCTGCTGGTGCAGGAACCGCTGGGCGGCGGCCCGGATCGCGTCCTCGGTGCCACCGACCTTGACGATCGCCACCCCGTGCAGGTCGGCGCGGATGCCCTGCTTGCTCACCGCGCCCCGGATGCCGACGTCGATCCGTCGGCTGGACAGGTCCAGGGACTGGAGCTTCTGCACCACCGGCAGCACGAAGACCGAAGCGCCGAGCACGACCTTCTGCCCGGAGGTGTCGGTGGACCGCCCACCGTCGGCGGTCTGCGTGGTGCGGCCCTTGCGGCCGGTGACGATGAACGCCTCGTTCGGCCCGGCCACCTTGATCCGGGAGAGCACGAAGAGCACCAGGATGAGCGCGAGGAGAACCGCGCCGCCGATGGCGATGAGTAGTGCCATATGAGCAGTCCCGTCTACGAGGGGTTGATCAGTAGGTCTCGACGTGCACGCTGGTCTCGCTGAGCGCCTGCACGACGAAGACCTGGGCGCCGATCGGGATCGGTTGGTCCGCGCGGGCGCTGAGCTTGACCGGTTGGCCGGCGAGGCGAACGCGGACCTCGCCGTACCCGTCGGCCGGCACCGGGGTGACGACCAGGCCGAGCGCGCCGACCAGGTCGTCACGGGTGGGGGTGGCGTCGGTGCGCATGTTGCGCGCCGCCCGGCTCAGCCGGGACGCCAACCATCCGGTGGGCACGGCCGCGAGCACCCCACCGACCACCGCCCCGACGACCATGCCTGGGGTACGCGCACCGAGCAGTTCGTTGACGATGGCGCCGCCGAACCCGAACGCCCCGGCGAAGCCGGCGACCGTCTCGACCGAGATCGGCCCGTCCACGTCGGGGTGCCCGAACTGGAGCAGTTCGGTGCCGAGCAGGGCGAGTGCGAGCACACCGATGCCCGCCCCGCCGATGATCAGAAAGATGAGCGTCCCCGATGCCACGACCTTGACGGTATCGACGCCGCGCAACGCCGAACGAGCCGGCGAGAGGGCAAGATGATCTACCGCTGCCGAATCGCTGACGGTGATCGGAAAAGGGCAGCGCCCACCTTCACCGAGCGGGCGGCGGAGGCGATCCGGTCCGCCGAGTAGTGGGACTCGGCCCGGCGCTGGTAGCCGCGCCGGCGAAGGAGTCCGGGACAGGGAGAATGGGTGGATGCGCTGGACCGTGCTCGACGCACCGATCGGTGAGTTCTCCGTCGCCACCGACGGCACCAGCGTCTGCGGTGCGCATTTCGGGCGGGTCGAGGCAGCCGCCGAGGCGCCCGACGACGCGCTGTCCCGGCAGGCCGTCGACGAGCTGCGGGCGTACTTCGCCGGTGAGCTGACCGGGTTCACCGTCCCGGTGTCGCCGCCACGCGGCTCCGACTTCGAGCGCGCCGTGTGGCGTGAGATGACGCGGATTCCGTACGGGCAGACGCTGACGTACGGGGAGGTGGCGCGCCTGGTCGGCGATCCTGGGGCGGCACGGGCGGTCGGGGTGGCCTGCAACCGCAATCCGATCCCGGTGATCGTGCCGTGTCACCGGATCGTCGGCGCGGGCGGCAAGCTGGTCGGCTTCGGTGGGGGCCTGCCCCGCAAGGTCAAGCTGCTGGAGTTGGAGGCCGGGGTCGCGCTGCGACGCGCCTGGTCCTGAACCACCTCGGCGGGCCTCAGCCGGTGCTGGGCGACCCCTCCCGGCCGGTGCCGGGTGTCGTTGCGCCGGGCCACGGCGGGTCGACCGGGGTCCGTGACCGGAAGAAGGCGTTGGCCGGTGGCAGGGTCGGCAGGACCACCGCGACGAGGATCGCCACCGGCGCGCCCAGCCGCCCGGTCACCTGTGGTTCCGGAAGAGGTGCCGTGAATCACGGGACCGCCCTCGTACCCGCGATGGCGGCGGACCCACGGCGAAGGGCCGGGTCCACGCGGACCCGGCCCTTCGACCTGCTTGGTGACTCAGCGCGTCAGCGCGCGACCTCACCGGCGATGAACTCCTCGACGGCCTGGTGGGCGTCGTGGTCGGCGTACTGCACCGGCGGGGACTTCATGAAGTACGACGAGGCCGACAGGATCGGGCCGCCGATCTTCCGGTCCAGGGCGATCTTCGCGGCCCGGACCGCGTCGATGATGACGCCGGCCGAGTTCGGGGAGTCCCACACCTCGAGCTTGAGCTCGGCGTTGAGCGGGGTGTCACCGAACGAACGGCCCTCGAGGCGGATGTACGCCCACTTGCGGTCGTCCAGCCACGGCACGTGGTCCGACGGGCCGATGTGCACGTCGCTCTTGCTCATCTCGTGCGGGATCTGCGAGGTCACCGACTGGGTCTTCGAGATCTTCTTCGAGACCAGGCGCTTGCGCTCCAGCATGTTCATGAAGTCCATGTTGCCGCCGAAGTTGAGCTGGTACGTGCGCAGCAGCTCGACGCCACGGTCCTCGAAGAGCTTCGCGAGGGCGCGGTGCACGATGGTGGCGCCGACCTGGCTCTTGATGTCGTCACCGACGATCGGCAGGCCGGCGTCGGTGAACTTCTGGGCCCACTCGGGGTCGGAGGCGATGAAGACCGGCAGGGCGTTGACGAACGCGCAGCCGGCGTCGATCGCGGCCTGGGCGTAGAACTTGGCGGCCTGCTCCGAGCCGACCGGGAGGTAGCAGACGACGACGTCGACCTGCGCGTCACGCAGCGCCTGCGCCACGTCGACCGGGGTGGCGTCCGACTCCTCGACGATCTCGCGGTAGTACTGGCCCAGACCGTCGAAGGTCGGACCGCGCTGCACCGTCACGCCGGTCGGCGGCACGTCGCAGAGCTTGATGGTGTTGTTCTCGCTGGCGACGATCGCCTCCGCGAGGTCCATGCCCACCTTCTTGGCGTCCACGTCGAATGCCGCGACGAACTCCACGGCGTTGACGTGGTAGTCGCCGAAGGCGACGTGCATGAGACCCGGGACGCGGTCGTTCGGGTTGGCGTTCCGGTAGTACTCGACGCCCTGAACCAGGGACGAGGCGCAGTTACCCACACCGACGATGGCGACGCGGACGGAGCCCATAGCGTCTGCCTCCTTCTTTTCTGTCACGGCCGCTCATTCCTGGTCTCTCCAGGCGGAGGCGGGCTGTTGTCTTCTCGTCGGCCGCCGGCTGTCCCGGTGTTCGGGACCGTCGGGGCTCGGCCGGAGCGCTCGTTGGCGATGAGCTCCTCCAGCCAGCGGACCTCGCGCTCACAGGCATCAAGACCGTGGCGCTGCAGTTCCAGCGTGTAAGCGTCGAGGCGCTCGGCCGCCCGGCCCAGCACGTCACGAAGCCCTTCGCGACGCTCCTCGATCTTGCGGCGGCGACCCTCCAGGATGCGCAGTCGGGTCGCCTGGTCGGTCCGGGCGAAGAACGCGAAGTGCACCCCGAAGCCCGTGTCGTCGTACGTCTCGGGCCCGGCCTGTGCGATCAGCTGGGCGAAGCGTTCCTTGCCTTCCGCGGTGATTTTGTAGACCACCCGACCTCGTCGGCTGGTCAGCGCGGGAACCTCCTCGGCAGTGGCGGGCGTCTCAGCAGCTTCGGTGATCCATCCCGCCGCCTGCAGCCTGCGTAGCGTGGGGTAGAGCGAGCCGTAGCTGATCGCCGCCCGGATCGCGCCGAGTTTGGCGGTCAGCTCCTTGCGCAGCTCATAGCCGTGCATCGGAGACTCCTGCAGGAGGCCGAGGATGGCGAACTCGAGCACGGGGCCACCCTCTCTTTACCCTCCGGCGTGGAGTGATAACCGCCGCGATGTATCGGACCGATACATCGCACGTTAGCGGGTCGCGGGGGTCGGGGCAAACCCCCGTTCCGAGATGTCGTCGTCACGGAATGTGAGCGCGGTCGCCTGCTCGGGCCGGACCGCGTACCCTTCTCCGCATGCGTACGCAGCGCCAGGTCGTCGACTACTCGCTTCAGAAGCGAGCGGTGCTGCGTGAGCTCCTGGCCGGCCGAGTCGGCACGTACGACGTCTGCGACGCATCGCCGTACCTGAAGAACGCCGCTCGGTTCCATGGTGAGCCGACCGACCGGCGCTGCCCGATCTGCCGCAGCGAAAACCTGACCCTCGTCCACTACATTTACGGTGACGAACTCAAGCAGTCCGCCGGGCAGGCCCGGACACTTGCCGAGTTGCCAGTGCTGGCGATGACGCTGCGTGAGTTCCAGGTCTTCGTGGTGGAGGTGTGCCTCGGTTGTGACTGGAACCATCTCGTCGAGCAGTACCTGCTCGGCCGGGACGGTCTGGCCGCCGACAGCGACGGCACCGGCGAGCAGGACGCGGCGGGCGCCGAAGGCGCCGGCCGGCGGAGGCGAGAGGCGCAACGGTGATCTCAGCTGGTTGTACCGGCCCCGGGGCCGCAGACGTAACCCGGGACGGTCGACTGGATGGTGGTCCGATTGGCCCGATTGATACGGCAATGACCCCGGTCGGCCGGCACCCCCGTGCCGGCGCCCCGGGTGAAGCAACTCACGGCAACCCGGTGGCGGCGCAGCAGCGCCCCACCGCGACCGGCAGGGTGTGAGGAATGAACTCGTACGGCGATCCCAGTTCTGCGCGCGGACGGACCCAGCACTCGGGTCCCGACGGTGACCCCGGACCGGGCGCGGACGACGCGTACCGCAGACCCGGCGGTGACTCCGGCGGGAGCGGCTGGTCAGCCTCCGACCGAGGCACGGCAACCCCAGGCCGGGCCTCGGTGACACCACGGGCTGCCGGTGGTCGCGCCACGGTTGGCGGCTCCGCCTCGGTGCCGCCGCGTGGCGGCGCGGCCGCCGGATCCGCCTCGGTGGGTTCGGCATCGCCGGGCCGGGCCGGACGGGCCTCGGTGCCGGTATCGCCGGCACCGGGTGTGGCCGCCACCGGTCGCGCTGGCGCCGGTCGGGCCTCGGTGCCCGTCTCCCCGGCGCCGGGCGCACCGGCAGGACGGGCGGCGGTCGGCGCCGCGGCCGTCGGGGCCGCCTCGGTCGGCACCGCCTCGGCGGGCCGGGCCAGCGTCGGCTCCGCGTCGGTCGGCGGTCGTGCGGCGGTCGCTCGGGCGAGCGTCTCACCGGTCTCCGGTGGGCCGGGCGGGCCCAATGGGCCGGGAGGCCCGGGCGGTCCCGGTCGGGGCGGTCGTGGTCCGGGTGACCCGGGTGCCGCGGCGCGGGCCAAGAAGCGCAAGCGGATGAACCTGCTGATCGCCGGGTTCGCCGTCTTCATCATGCTCGCCGGCATCGGCGTGGTCGGGTTCACCTACTACTCGACGAACGTGGTGCTCCCGGACGAGATCACCCCGCCGCAGGCGACCACGCTGTACGCCTTCGACAACAAGACGATCATCGCCAAGGTGGGGGATCAGAACCGCACCCTGGTCACCATCGACCAGATTCCGCAGTACGTGCAGGACGCGGTGGCCGCCGCCGAGGACCGGAACTTCTACCGGCACTCCGGTGTGGACTACAAGGGCATCGCCCGTGCCGGCTGGAACAACCTCTCCGGCGGCGACAAGCAGGGTGCCTCCACCATCACCCAGCAGTACGCGCGTAACGCCTACGACAACCTGAAGGACGACACGTACGCCCGGAAGGTGAAGGAGGCGATCCTCGCCTCCAAGCTCAACGACGAGTACACGAAGCCGCAGATCATGCAGCACTACCTCAACGTGATCTACTTCGGCCGGGGCGCGTACGGCATCGAGGCGGCGTCGCAGACCTACTTCGGTAAGTCGGTGAAGGACCTCAAGCCGGCCGAGGGCGCGGTGCTCGCAGCCCTGATCAAGCAACCGGAACCCAGCTCCACCCACCAGGGGTACGACCCGGCGATCAACCCGACCGACGCCCAGGACCGCTGGAACTACGTGATCGACGGCATGGTCAAGGAGGGCTGGCTCGGTGTGCCCGGCAAGGAGCCGCGGCCTACCGAGTACCCGATGAAGAGCATCAAGGCCCCGAAGAAGGGCGGCATCGGCGTCGACTTCGGCGTCGACACCCCGTACGGCAACGTCATCAACTACGTCCGCCAGGAGATGCGGGACAGGGGCATCTGCGTCGAGAAGGACGCGGAGGTGACCGACGCCAAGCCGCTGTGCTCCCAGGCGCTGATGGCCGGCGGCTACCGGATCCGCACCACGGTGGACACCAAGATGCAGGCCGCGGCGGTCGAGACGGCCCAGCGCAAGTCCAAGGGCTCCGAGTTGGCCGGTGAGCGGAGCAACATCATGGCCGCGGTGGTGGCGATCGACCCCACCAACGGTCGGGTCGTCGCGTACTACGGCGGTGACAACGGCACCGGCACCGACTATGCCGGCAAGAACACCGACTCCACCGGGGCGATCAGTGGCGGTCACTCCCCCGGATCAAGCTTCAAGATCTACACCCTGGCGGCGGCGCTCAAGGAGAAGAAGTCACTCGAGTCCCGGTGGAAGGGCAAGGCTTTCAAGCCGACAGGCACCTTCAAGGTCAGCAACGCCGGCACCGACAACCCCTCCTGCGGCAACTCCTGCACCCTCAGGGTGTCCACGCTGAAGTCCCTCAACGTGCCGTTCTACTACGTCACCGAGGAGATCGGCGCGGACAAGGTCGTCGACATGGCCAAGCAGGCCGGTGTCACCACCATGTGGCGTACTGACACCAACCCGGCGAAGGCCTACGACCTGACCAAGACCGACGCGAAGGACGTCACGCCGGAGCCGTTCTTCAACGTGGTCGGCTACGGCCAGTACCCGATCACCGTGCTGGACCACGCCAACGGCGTCGCCACCTTCGCCAACGGCGGCGTCTACAACAAGGCCCACTTCCTCTACTCGGTCGAGAAGCAGAACCCGAACACCG
The DNA here is from genome assembly GCF_018070385.1 of Micromonospora sp. C97. Classification (NCBI taxonomy): domain Bacteria; kingdom Bacillati; phylum Actinomycetota; class Actinomycetes; order Micromonosporales; family Micromonosporaceae; genus Micromonospora; species Micromonospora sp. C97. The sequence goes on along the minus strand of NZ_JAGPXU010000008.1, from coordinate 151,366 downwards.
GTAAGTGGGACAAGGTCTACAGCGAGAAGCTCGACTCGAAGCGCAGAATCGACAAGAGCGTCGTGGACGACGTGACGTCAGTGCTGAAGGACTACCCGGCCGCTGTCAACCATCGGCTCGATGACGGTCGCAAGGCGGCCTCCAAGACCGGCACCTGGGAACTCAAGGGCGGCAGCGAGGACAACGGCGACGCCTGGATGATCGGTTACACGCCACAGCTGGCCACCGCGGTGTGGGTGGGCAACGTGCGGGACCGCAAGCCACTCATCCTCAAGGACGGCCGCAAGGTCAGTGGTGGAAACCTCCCGGGCGACATCTGGGAGCGGTTCATGAACGAGGCGCTGAAGGGCAAACCGAAGCTCGACTTCCCGCCGGCGGCGAACGTCGGCGATCCGGACTCCGGAAACGGCGAAGCGCCTCCGCCTCCGCCCCCACCGCCGCCGCCGTCGAATCAACCCAACCAGCCGTGTAACCCGCTGATCGACCTGTTCTGCAACAACAACCCCGGGGGCGGTGGTAACCCCGGCGGGGGCGGCAACCCCGGGGGCGGCGGTACACCCGGCGGGGGCGGCAACCCCGGGGGCAATCCCGGTGGCGCCGGCGGTGGCCTGTTACCCAGCCTGCCACCCAACCGGGACTGACCCACACCAGCGCACGACGCCGCCGCCGGCCGGACGACCTGTCCCGGCCGGCGGCGGCGTTTTCGTACCCGGAACTCCGCGCCGGGACGGGACGGGCACCCCTGTCGTACGGCAGGATGCCTCTTCATGAGCACCCAGTCGACGCCCGGTATCGACGAAGCCGGAACCATCGACCACCCGTCCCGCTCCGATGGGTTCGTCCGCGGCATCTCCGCCGCGATCGGCGGCCCACTGGGCGACCACGCGACCGCGCTGAACCGGCCAGCCGGTCGGGAGCGCCGCTTCTGGACCGCCGTCCGGATCGTGCTGGCCCTGACCTGCCTGACGCTCGCGCTGCACTGGGTGCAGAAGTCGCCGTGTCAGGACGGCGCCTGGCAGAACAACGTCCAGTACACCCGGTTCTGCTACACCGACGTCCTCGCCCTCTACTACGCCGAAGGTCTCAACGAGGGCAAGGTGCCCTACCGTGACCACCCGGTGGAGTACCCGGTGCTGACCGGCTACTTCATGGGGGCACTGGGCCTGCCGGTGCACGCGATCGGTGACGGCGACCCGAGCATCAACCAGGGGCAGTGGTTCTACAACCTCAACGCGCTGGTGCTGGGCGCGCTCGCGGTGGCCACGGTGGCGGTGATCCTGGCACTGCGCCGCCGACGACCCTGGGACGCGGCGCTGTTCGCACTGGCCCCGGCGCTGGTGCTCACCGCCACCGTCAACTGGGACCTGCTCGCCATCGGGTTGGCCGCCTTCGGCCTGCTGGCCTGGGCCCGGAAACGACCGGCGGTGGCCGGCGTACTGCTCGGGCTGGCCGGCGCCGCGAAACTCTGGCCGCTGTTCCTGCTCGGGCCGATCCTCATCCTGGCGCTACGGGCCGACCGGGTCCGCGCCGCGCTCACCGCCATCGGTACGGCGGTCGCCGCCGTGGTGCTGGTGAACCTGCCGGCCGCCCGGGCGTACCCGGAGAACTGGGACCGGTTCTTCGAGCTGAACACCACCCGGCCGATCGACTGGGGCACGCTCTGGTACATCGGGCGCTACCTGGACGGCAAGGTCGGCAACGACCCCGCCCAGCTCGGTCCGTTCGAGTGGCTGAACGCCAACATCCCCACCCTCAACACCCTGTCGTACGCGCTGTTCGGGTTGGCCTGCCTCGGCGTGGCCGTGCTGGCGCTGCGGGCACCACGTCGACCGCGGCTGGCTCAGCTCGGCTTCCTGGTGGTGGCGGCGTTCCTCATCTTCAGCAAGGTCTGGTCGCAGCAGTTCGTCCTCTGGCTGCTCCCGCTGGTGGTGCTGGCCCGGCCGAAGTGGGGCGCGTTCCTGGCCTGGCAGATCGCCGAGGTCTGCTACTTCGTCGCCTTCTACGGCGAACTGCTCGGCGCGGCGACCAGCCGTCCGGTCTTCCCGGAGGGTGTGTTCGTGCTGGCCTCGACGTTGCGGCTGGCCACTGTGGTGGTGCTCTGCGGGTTTGTGGTGCGGGAGATCCTGCACCCCGAGCAGGACGCGGTGCGGGCCACCTACCCGGACGACCCGGACGGCGGCGTTCTCGACGGCGCACCAGACGCGCCCTGGATAGACCGGTGGCGCCGCAGAGAGACGAGCAGCGAACCGCAACCCGAGCCCGTCCCAACCACCTGACCCAGAGCCCCAAGGTCTACTACGGCCGGAACCACGTCAGGGTTTGCGGGGGAGCCCGCCCGGCGCAGGGATCAAGCCTGACCGCCCGGAGCCGGGCGGGATCCCCCCGCAAACCCCGCCCATGAAGAGCTTCAGAGCCGATAGACGACCGCGTCCCCGACCTCCTGCCGGCTGATGCCGAGCGACTCGACCGGGGCGTCAATGGTGATCTCCCACGGTGTGCCGGCGACCTGGTCGCGCAGCAGCACCACAGTGCGGACGCCGAGCGTGCGCAGGTAGTCGACGCTCGTCTGGTCCGGGAACGACTGGCTCACCCGACGGACGTCGTCGAGCTGGCGCGGCGTGAAGCCGCTACCACCGTTGACCACGTCGGGGAACCCGCTGGTCGACCAGAGCATCACGTGCTGGTCCAGGCTCTGATTGCTGGGCAGCACCAGCATCGGCCCTTCCGCCGAACGCATCGCCGCCGGCTGGGTCGGCACCACCGGATGCGGGGTGGTGTTCAGGCCCTCGACGGTGACCAGCAGCAGCGGCAGCAGGGTGGCCATCCGCAGCCACGGCCCCGGCCAGGACGGGATCCGTTGCGCGGTCAACTCGCGGACCCGGTCGGTGAGCGCGGTGACCGCGCCCGCCGCGAGCAGGGCGAGCAACAACGTGGTCCAGAGCATCAACCGCCCAGGGGTACGCAACCCGCTCCAGCCCGGCAGGTGCTCGAAGAGTGGCACGTAGGTGAAGGTGCCGTCGAAGAAGCGGGTGCCCATCGCGAAGGCCATCGTCACCAGCACCCCGACCAGCAGCAGCAGTCGCTGCCGCAGCCGCCAGACCGAGAAGAACAACCCACCCGCGGCGAGCGCGTAGAGCACGAAGCCCGGCAGGAGGGTCATCTCCGGGTGCCACGGCAGTGCCGCCCGGGCCCCCTCGTGCAGCCCACCCCAGATCCGCGACTCCGCGGGCGCCGTCACGAAGCCCGACGCCGGCGGCGAGAAGATGCTGATGTCGGCGATGGTGCGCTCGGCGTACGGGTGCAGCTCGGTCACCTTGTAGAACGGGAACGCCATCAACAGGCCGATACCGGCGAACAACACCCCGCCGAGCAGATCGGCGGTGAACAGCCGGCGACCGAACGGAACGGCCTGCCTGGTGCGCAGCCGCCGCGCGAAGAAGAGGACGGCAGCGACCAGCACCGTGCCGGCCAGGAAGTACGCGAACGGCAACCCGATGCCGAAGCCGAGGCTGAGCTGCCACGCCGCCACCAGCCAACCGGCGTAGACCCAGCCGTCATGCCGTCGCTCCGGCCGGTAACCGTGTCGGAGGGACCAACCGTGCCCGCGCGCCAACATCGCCAGTGCCAGCGGGATGCCCCCGTTGGAGAGCACGTGCAGGTGCCCGGCCTGGGCCAGCAGCCACGGCGCGTAGGTGTAACTCACACCGGCGACGGCGGCACCGATCCGGCCGGCCCCGAGCTGTCGGGCCAACGCGTACGCCCCGAGCGTGGCGAGCGCGTGCGCCAACACGAACATGATGTTGTAGCGCAGGATGGCGTCCTCGGGACCGCTGCCGAGCATGCCGGCCGGGGCGTACCCGAGCAGGGTGTCGGAGAACGCGAAGCTCCACAGCTCGGGGAAGAACGTGTTGGACTGCCACAGGCGCGCCGGGTCGGCCAGCAGGATGTGCCCGGACCAGGCCATCTGCCAGGCCTGCAGGCTGGGGTCCCAGTAGTCCTGCGGGAGGGTGTAGCGCGGATAGCGCAGCGTCGGCCAGGTCATCAGCACGGCCAGTGCCGTGGCGGCGAGGGTGGCCAGGGTCCACTCGTGGATCAGGAACCGACCGACGGCGCGGCCGGCCCTAGTGAAGATGGAGGGCCGTGGCTCCGGCGCGGAGGCGAACGCCTCCCAACGCTCCGGGCCGACGGGCTTCGCCTCGCCGTCGGCCTTGTCCGGACCGTCGGCGTCGTCACCCTTCGCGCCCTTGCCCGCGTCACCGCCCTTGGTCGCGCCGGTGTCCTTGGTCGCGCCGCTGTCCTTGGCGGCAGTGCTGTCCTTGGTGCTGGTGCTGTCCTTGGTCGCGCCGGTGTCCTTGGTCGTGGTGCTGTCCTTGGCGGTGCTGGCGCTGGTGGTGCTGCCGCCCTGGGCGGCGTCCTGCTTGGTGGCGGCCTTCGTGTCGCCGCGCCGGGCCGTGTCGCTGGCGGGACCGCTCGTCGCGGGGGCGGCCTCGGGGTCGCCACTCGGGGCGGCTCCACTGCCTGCACCGACGTCCGGCGGCGAGCCCGCGGTGGTCTCGGTGGCGGCGTTGTCGGAGGTACGAGCCGGGTCGGAGGGGCGAGCCGGCTGGGTGGGCGTGCCCGGCGCGGCCGTGGTGGCGGGTCGGCTCTCGGTGTCCGCGCCGGTTGGGGTGGGCGGGGTGTTGCCGGTCCGGGGCTGTCCGCTCGTCATGCCGCCGGGCTCTCCGCTCCGAGTTGCTCACGCAGAAAGTCGATGTCGGCGGCCTGGCCGGCCACGCCGCCCGGTGTCTCGACGACCACCGGCGCGCCGGCCGCCCGGATCACCGCCACCACCAGCTCCGGGTCGATAGTCCCGCCGCCGAGGTTGTCGTGTCGGTCCTGGCCGGAGTTGAACGCACCCTTGGAGTTGTTGGCGTGCACCAGGTCGATCCGCCCGGTGATCGCCTTTACCCGGTCGACCAGGCCGAGCAGCTCCTCGCCGCCGGCGTACGCGTGGCAGGTGTCCAGGCAGAAGCCGACCTCGTGGTCACCGATGGCGTCCCAGAGTCGGGCGAGCGCGTCCAGCCGTCGGGCGCAGGCGTTGTCGCCGCCGGCGGTGTTCTCGATCAGGACCGGCACGCCGAAGCCGCCGGAGTCTGCCGCGTACGCGAAGGTCTTGCGCCAGTTGTCGAAGCCGACGGCCAGGTCGTCGCCCGCGTTGACGTGCCCACCGTGGACGATCAGGCCCTTGGCGCCGATCGCGGCGGCCGCGGTGGCGTGCCCGAGCAGCAGCTTTCGGCTCGGGATCCGGATGCGGTTGTTGAGCGTGGCCACGTTGATGACGTACGGCGCGTGCACGTACAGGTCGACCTCGGCGGCGCGCAGCCGCTCGGCGTCTTCGCGCGGCTTGGGTGCCTTCCAACCCTGTGGGTCGGAGAGGAAGAACTGCACGGTGTCGGCGGACCGGGCGGCCGCCTCCGCCAGCGGGTCGGTCGAGTCGACGTGGGCTCCGATACGCATGCGAGCGAGCCTACGTCGCGACCCCGACAGCCGGGGCGACGGCCGGGGCGGTGTCGCGTCACCGGGCGGACCGACGATCGTTGATGGGTGTGAACCGGCGACCAGCATTCCGGTGCCGCCTGTGGCGCGAGCGCCGCACCCGGTGATCGGCGGTCGCCGGCCGACAGCGAGGTCACCCCCGCTGCGCGGCCCGGCGCAGCGGGGGCGACCCCATCGCACAGCGGCCACCGAGCGACGACGATCTCGGAAAATTGTGCTTTTTCCCCCGACAAGGTACGAGTGCTGTTGTATCGTCAGATAACAACACGATAAAGCTCCGCGGGGCGTCTTCGGTCCAACCTCATCGGTGTGGTCGTTCCTCCCCAGGTCCCACCCAAGGAATGCGGACCGGACGCCCCGCGGCCTCGTAGACGGGGGTCCACCACCGGCCGATTGACGGTCGGACGGTGGGCCCCCGTCGGCATGTCCGGGTGCCGGCCCGACCACCCCGGGCATGATCGTTGGGACCGGGTATCCTGGTCAGGTTGTCCGCGTCCGGCCGGGTTCCCTCGGCGCGTGCGGACCACGACACAAGACCTCCTGCCACGGAAGGACCGTGGCCGCTTAGCCCACAGGAGGTGAGCACGTCTTGCGTCATTACGAGATCATGGTGATCCTCGACCCCAGCCTCGAGGAACGCACCGTCGCCCCGTCGCTCGACACGTACCTGAACGTGATTCGGACCGCGGGTGGCTCGGTTGAGAAGACCGACGTGTGGGGCCGCCGGCGCCTCGCGTACGAGATCAACAAAAAGGCAGAGGGCATCTACGCCGTCGTCGACCTGCAGGCCACGCCTGCTGCGGTCGCCGAGCTGGACCGTCAGCTGCGACTCAACGAGTCCGTGCTGCGCACCAAGGTCCTCCGACCGGAAATGCGCTAAGCCTTCAAACCCCCGGTTCGTCCGGATCAGCCTCCGCGACTCTGTCGTAGGGCTCTGGGAGCCTGTACGACGAGACGCTGAGTGCGCGAGGAGATGGTCATGGCAGGAGACACCACCATCACGGTCATCGGCAATCTGACCGATGACCCCGAGTTGCGGTTCACCCCCTCCGGGGCTGCGGTCGCCAAGTTCCGAGTCGCTTCGACGCCCCGTTTCATGGACAAGGCGTCGAACGAGTGGAAGGACGGCGAGCCGCTGTTCCTCGCTTGCACCGTGTGGCGGCAGGCCGCCGAGCACGTCGCCGAGTCGCTGCAGCGTGGCGCTCGGGTGATCGTGTCGGGCCGGCTGCGTCAGCGGTCGTACGAGACCCGCGAGGGTGAGAAGCGCACCGTCATCGAGCTCGAGGTCGACGAGATCGGCCCGTCGCTGCGCTACGCCACGGCGAAGGTGCAGAAGATGTCCCGCTCCGGCGGCGGTGGCGGCGGCTTCGGTGGCGGTGGTGGTGGCAACCAGGGTGGCGGCGGAGGCAACTTCGACGACCCCTGGGCTTCGGCCGCTCCCTCTCCCGCGCGTGCCGGTTCGGGCGCCAATTTTGACGAGGAGCCACCGTTCTAATGGCGCCGAGCGCCCGCGATCGCAAACCAGGAGCACGTGCAATGGCCAAGGCTGCGGCACTTCGCAAGCCGAAGAAGAAGGTGAACCCGCTCGACAAGGACGGGATCACCTATATCGATTACAAGGACACCGCGCTGCTGCGGAAGTTCATCTCCGACCGCGGCAAGATCCGCGCTCGACGGGTGACCGGCGTTACCTCGCAGCAGCAGCGGCAGATCGCCCGCGCGGTCAAGAACGCCCGTGAGATGGCGCTCCTGCCGTACACGGCCACCACCCGCTGAGAGGAGGCACCGATATGAAGATCATCCTGACTCAGGAAGTGTCCGGCCTCGGTGCCCCGGGCGACATCGTCGAGGTCAAGAACGGCTACGGCCGTAACTACCTGCTGCCGCAGGGCTTCGCGATCGCCTGGACCAAGGGCGCGGAAAAGCAGGTCACGGTCATCAAGCGGGCCCGTTCGGCCCGCGAGATCCGCGACCTCGACCACGCCAACGAGGTCAAGGCTCAGCTCGAGGGTCTCAAGGTCAACCTGAAGGTCCGCGCCGGCGACGGCGGGCGGCTCTTCGGCTCGGTCACCCCGGCCGAGATCGTCGACGCCGTCAAGGCGGCCAGCGGCCCGGTCCTCGACCGGCGTCGGCTGGAGGTGCCCGGTCACATCAAGTCGACCGGCACCTACCCGGTGAAGATCAAGCTGCACCCCGAGGTGACCGCGTCGTTCAACCTGAACGTCGTTCAGGGCTGACGTCCGCAACACCACCACGAGGGCCCGCACCGAGTAATCGGTGCGGGCCCTCGTGCGTACGTCATCCGATCCGACGCTGCCCGGACCCGGATGGCCCGCGCGGCCCGGCCCGCACACCGCCAGCGCGGCCCGGCCCGCAGCCCGGCCGCCGGGTCACCCGATGGGCTGGCCCGTCACCGCGCTGATCAGCACCGTGGAAAGGCCGCCGCCCACCACCGCGGCGGCAACCGCGATGGTCGCCGACCGCCACGTCGTACCGACCCGACGCAGCAGCGCCGCCACCACCAGACTGCTCACCAGCGCCAAACCGAAGCGCGGCGAACCGGCGAGCAGTGACTCCAACGCGCGGGACCGCGCCGAGTCACACCCACCCCCGCTGATGTCTGTCACACAACCCGCCGGTGCCTGGCTGTCCAACGTCAACAACCAGACGAAGATCAGCATCGCCGGCACCAGGTAACAGGCCGCCGTGTACAACAGGGGCCGGACCGACCCGCCCGGGTCCGGGTCCAGCAGGTCGTCCTCCAGACGCCGCGCCCAGGCACCAGTGGCCGCCGACTCGACGCGCTGGCGCACCGACGCCGAGCCCACCGCCGGCCGGTCCGCCCGACGCCGGGGCGCACCCGCGCCCGGCACGCCGGCCCGTGGTGCAGGCGAGCTGCGCGGTCGAGGAGCGGTGTAACCCACCACCGGAGACCGTGGCGCAGACGTCGGAGGATCTATCCACCGCGGGTCGTCGTCGGCCAGCCGGGTGCCAGACCAGAAACCGTCCTCACGGCTCGGCCAACCCTCGGCCGCCACCGAACGATCCGAGCGCGGCGGCAGCGTACGGTCCCACTGGTCATCCTCGATCGCGGACCGCTCCCACTGGCCGGTGCGGTCCGACCGCTCCCAACCACCGACGCTCTCCACCGCCGACCACTGCCCGCTCAGGTCCCCGCCGTCCGCTCCCGCCGCAGGCGGCCACGCGTGCACGCCCGAGGCGTCCCACGGGTCCACCGCCGGGGGGTACGACGGTTCAGGCTCCGTCACCCGGTCCGATCCGCGCACCCACGGGTCGGCCGCCGGACGGGTCCAGGACTCCTCCGCCGCACGACGGCTACGCCGGCTGGGTCGGCTCGGCGCCTCGTCCGGCACCTGCTCGGTCGGGGCGGACTCGACATCCCCGCCCGACCAGATCACCTGCGGACGGCCGGCGGGCGCGCGGCGGGGACGACGGTCCGAGACCGCACCGGAGACCGGCTCGTCCCCACCGGCGTCGGCCCGGCGTCGGCCGGCGTACCCCTGATCCTGCGGTCGGTCGAGCGTCCACTCCCGGGTGTGGTCCGAGTCTGGCGCGGGGCCGATCGCCGGCTGCTCCCGCCGACGCGTGTCGCCGCCCCGCCACTGCGAAGTCGCCGACTCGGCGGACCGCCGGCCCGCACCGGAGGGCGGCGGGTCGAGCTCGTCATCGTCCTCGTCCGGTGCCGCGTGACGACCGCCGCCGTCCGCGTGCCGGACCCCCGACTCCAGCGCCCACCGGGGCAGGTAGGCGTCGACAGGCTCGTCCTGGCCGCGGTCCAACGCACGGCGCCGGCTGGAGGTGCGGTAGCGCCCGTCCTCGTCGTACGGATCAACCGGAACAGACGCCGCGGGCTCACGCCACGAGGCGGTTGGCTGGCGCTCGCGCGGGCTGCCATCGCCGCGTCCCCAGTCCCGGTAATTCACGGCCGGAGTGTGACCCTTCTGAACCGAAAGCGGAATCCGCTGTCCAGGTGTAGCCGTTCGCTGGAGATAGTACGGGACGATCGTGTCACAGGCCCGACCGAAATATTCTCCTCCACAGGCTGGGGAGCATGTCCCCGCAGGTCAGCGAGCTATGGCCGAGAATTCCCCAATGGTTTTCCACAGGCTGTGCACACGCTGCGCACATGCTGTCCACCGGGATCCACAGGTTGTCCCGAGGCTCGTCCACCGGCGTTGTTGAGTCTCTGACCTCGGGGTCCGTATGGTTGGCCCTCGACCGCCGGCGATGGCCCCCGATCGACCGGCCCGGTCGGACGAGAAGTGTCGTACCCCAGCGGTAGAGCTGGGGTTGGATCCGGCGCAGTGGAGGGGGGACCCGTGTCGGTCACCGACGACATGCGGGCAGAGCCACGCTCCGGCGGAGGCCAGCCACCTTCGCAGCGGGATGGCCAGTTCGACAAGACCCCGCCCCAGGACGTCGCCGCCGAGCAGTGCGTCCTCGGCGGCATGCTGCTCTCCAAGGACGCCATCGCCGACGTCGTCGAGATCCTCAAGACCAACGACTTCTACCGGCCGGTGCACGCCACCATCTTCGACATCATCCTCGAGATCTACGGGCGCGGTGAGCCGGCCGACTCGATCACGGTCGCGGCGGCGCTGGCCGACTCGGGGGATCTCGTACGCATCGGCGGCGCGCCGTACCTGCACACGCTCATCGCCAGCGTGCCCACCGCCGCGAACGCCGCGTACTACGCCCGCATCGTCAGTGAGCGGGCGGTGCTGCGTCGACTGGTCGAGGCCGGCACCAAGATCGTGCAGCTGGGCTACGGCACCGCCAGCGGCGGCAGCCGCGACGTGGACGACGTCGTCGACCTCGCTCAGCAGGCCGTCTACGACGTCACCGAACGCCGGGTCAGTGAGGACTTCGCGGTCCTGGCCGACATGTTGCAGCCGACGCTTGACGAGATCGAGGCGGTGGGCGCGCAGGGCGGTGTGATGACCGGTGTGCCCACCGGCTTCAGCGACCTGGACCGGCTGCTCAACGGTCTGCACGCTGGGCAGTTGATTATCGTGGCGGGTCGACCTGGTCTGGGAAAGGCGCTCGCGCTCGACACCCCACTGCCGACCCCGGACGGCTGGACCACGATGGGCGAGGTCAAGGCGGGCGACCAACTACTGGCTGCCGACGGCTCCCCGACCACTGTCACGCACGCTTTCGACGTGATGCACGACCGCCCCTGCTACGAGGTCGAGTTCTCGGACGGCACCGTGATCGTGGCGGACGCGGAGCATCTGTGGAAGACGACCACCCGGGCGAGCCGGCGGCAGGAACCGGCGCGGCAGAGGCGGTACTGGCCCGAATCGTCGCTGGCCAATGTCCGTGCGGCACACGAGCGGCTGAGCCTCCTGGGGAACCAGCCGATCACGCTCTTCGACACGCTTGAGCAGGTTGGGCCGGAGTTTCGGCATGTCCTGCACACCGTCGCCCGCGAGGTGGGGTCGGTCGGCCGGATCAGCCGTCCCATCGTCCGCAGCGGCAAGCCACAGAACTGGACTGCGCCGGGCTACCCAGCCGGTCCGCTTCTGAGCACGCTTCTTCAACGAGCCGAGCGGGAGGTCAAGGCCGGTAGCCGGGCCGACCACGACGGCGTCGTCACCACCGCTCAAATCGCAGCCACGCTGCGTACCGACACCACCCCGCGGCGGCTCAACCATGCCGTACGGAACTGCGCTCCCATCCAACTTCCGGATCGGGAACTGCTGATCCCGCCCTACACGTTGGGAGCCTGGCTCGGTGACGGGCACAGCGACGCCAGCCGCTTCACCACGGCAGATCCAGAGATGGTCACGCACGTCGAGGCGGACGGCTTCGTCGTGCGGCCCAGCGGGCCAATGGTCTACACCATCCTGCTACGGCCCGCGTCCGCTGCTCCGGGCAACGGTGTCTGCGCGGACTGTGGCGTTTCCACCAGGGCGTTGCGAGAGAACCCGGCGACCAGGAAGTGTGCTGACTGCCGTCACCGGAACGGCTCGTTCCTCGGGTTGTTGCGTCAGGTCGGGGTGGCTGCCAACAAACACATCCCGGTCACATACCTGCGGGCCTCCGAGGCTCAGCGCAGAGCGTTGCTCGCCGGGCTGATGGACACCGATGGGACCGTGGCCCCCGCCGGTAACCTCCAGTACACGTCGACCTCCAAGCAGTTGGCTGATGACGTACGCGAACTGATCGTCAGCCTCGGCTACCGCTGCACGGTCAACGCAAAGCCGGTGCGCGGCCGTACCCCCGAGTCGTCAACGGCATATACCTTGAACTTCTCCACCCCGGATGTCGTCTTCCGGCTCAAGCGGAAGCAGGATGCGCACGCCGAACGTCGCCGCACCACCTCCGATGTTCGAACGACCTCGCGGTTCATCGTCGACGTCCGGCCGGTCCCGAGCGTTCCGGTCCGGTGCGTGACTGTCGATAACGACGAGCACCTGTACCTGGCCAGCCGGGCGATGATCCCTACGCACAACAGCACCGCCAGCATGGACTTTGCCCGAAATGCAGCTATTCGCGCCAACCAGGCTGCGGCCATCTTCTCGCTGGAAATGAGCAAGGTCGAGATCGTCATGCGGCTGCTCTCCGCCGAGGCGCGGGTGCCGCTGCACGTGCTGCGCAGCGGCCAACTCTCCGACGACGACTGGACCAAGCTGGCCCGCTGCATGGGCGAGATCAGCGAGGCGCCGCTCTTCGTCGACGACACGCCGAGCATGAACCTGATGGAGATCCGGGCCAAGGCCCGGCGGCTCAAGCAGCGGCACGACCTCAAGATGATCGTGGTCGACTATCTCCAGCTGATGACCTCGCCGAAGCGCACCGAGAGTCGCCAGCAGGAGGTCGCCGACCTGTCCCGTGGCTTGAAGCTGCTGGCCAAGGAGGTCGAGTGCCCTGTCATCGCGGTCAGTCAGCTGAACCGTGGTCCCGAGCAGCGCACCGACAAGCGACCCCAATTGTCCGACTTGCGGGAATCGGGCTGCCTCACGGCGGAGACCCGGGTGGTTCGAGCGGATGACAACACCGAGATCACGCTCGGTGAGTTGTTGTCAAGCAACGCTAAAGAAATCCCGGTCTGGGCGTTGGACGAGAGCCTTCGCTATACGCCCCGCACCATGACCCACGTCTTCCCCAGCGGCACCCGCGAGGTGTTCCGGCTGACCCTCGCATCGGGCAAGCAGATCGATGCCACAGCGAACCACCCCTTCCTCGCGTTCACCGGGTGGGTGCCGCTCGGTGAGCTGTCGCCCGGAGATCGCATCGCCACGCCGCGACACCTACCGCCTCCAATGGTCACCCGCCCGTGGGTCGATGCCGAGGTGGTCATGCTGGCTCACCTGTTGGGCGACGGCTCGTTCGTGCGCCGCCAACCCATCCGGTACGCAAGTCGTGATGAGCTGAACCTGCAGGCCGTGACGGAAGCAGCGAAGCACTTCGGGATTTCCGCCGTCCGCGACGACTACGCGGCCGCGAGGGTCACAACCCTCCGCCTGCCAGCGCCGTACCGCCTGGCTCGCGGTCGGCGCAACCCGATCGCGGCTTGGTTGGACGAGCTGGGCCTCTTCGGTCTGAGGTCACACGAGAAATTCATCCCTGCTGGCGTTTTCAGCCTGCCGAAGGAGCAGATCACCAGCTTCCTGCGGCACCTCTGGGCTACTGACGGTTCGGTGACCGTCAGTAATACCGGCCGCGGAGGGCGCGTCTATTTCGCGTCCACGAGCCGACGAATGCTCGAAGACATCTCTCGACTGCTCCTCAGGTACGGCATTACAGCCCGGCTGCGGGTCGTACCAGTCGTGGGACACCGCCCTCAGTACACGCTCGACATCTCCGGTCGGGACGACCAGTTGAGGTTCCTGCGCGAGATTGGCGTCCATGGGGAGCGTTCGGAGGGCTGCGCCGCTCTGCTTGCTGCTCTGGAGTCGACGGAGAGCAACACCAACGTTGACACCGTGCCGCGCGAGGTGTGGACCAGGGTGAAGGAGATCTTGGTCGAGCAGGGGATGACCCACCGTGAGTTCGCCGCCGCCATCGGCACCCAGTTCTGTGGCAGCGCCCTCTGGAAGCGCGCGCCCAGCCGTTCCCGACTGGCGGCGATCGCCACCGTCCTCGACGCGGCCGACCTCGACCTGCACGCGACGAACGACATCTTCTGGGACTCGATAGTGTCCATCGAGTCGCTCGGTGAGCAGGAAGTGTTCGACGCGACTGTGCTCGGGAAGCACAACTTCATCGCCAACGGCATCGCCACCCACAACTCGATCGAGCAAGATGCCGACGTTGTCATCCTGCTGCACCGCGACGACTACTACGACAAGGAGTCGCCGCGGGCCGGGGAGGCGGATTTTATTGTTGCCAAGCATCGGAATGGCCCCACCGACACGGTGACCGTCGCGGCCCAGCTGCACCTGTCCCGCTTCGTCGACATGGCCATCGGCTGACCGCACGGCACCGTCGACGGCTTAGGGCCTGTTTCATAAGGACTGGCCGGCCTGCGGCGGGCCCGGACGACGACCGGCGGCGTTGCGGTTTCGTCCGGATACGACACCGGTATCCGGACGAAACCGCGCCTTGCCGGATCGCCGCCCGGACTCCGCCTCGGCTCGACCGCCCTTATGAAACAGGCCCTAGCCGAGCAGCGGGAACCAGCCCGCCGACTCGCCCAGCTCCAGCCTGTCCCGGTCGGTCAGCGGCACCCGCCCGGTGGCCTTCAGCAGGAAGTCATGGTCGTCCCATGCGGTGGGTCTGACCGTGTCGTCGCTGAGCAGGCCGTCCATGGTCGCCACCGCGACGCGTACCGCAAGTGGGCCGGGCGGCGGGGCGTCGGGGAGTTCCAGCGTCAGGTCCAGGTGGTGGATGGCGGCCTCGGTGGTCAGGGTGGCGAGGAAATCCGGCACCCGCAGCACGTGGCCCTGTGTGGTCACGTACCCGTCAGGGGCGGCTGACGCGGCGGCGCGGACCGAGGCTGGGGCGGTGTCCCGCCAGAGGTCGACGATTCCGGTCGGACGGTCGAAGGCGGCGGCCGATCGGCGGACCCACCAGGCGTGCCGGGCGGAAGTGTCGTCGTCGCCGGGAAAGTCCCGCCAGTAGCTCACGTCGTCGACGTCGGCGGGGCCGTCGACGGGGCTGGCCAGGGCGACGAGTGCCCGTTGGGCGTCGCCGAGCACGTGCAGGAGCAGGTCGGCGACGAGCCATCCCTGACAGCGGGTGGCTCGTTGCAGGCCGGCGTCGTCCAGGCGGTCGACTACCGCGGTGATCCCGTCGTACGCCTGGGCCAGCGCCTCGTGCGGTCGGATCGCGGTCATGCGATTCAGCCTGGCATGAAGCCTGCCGCCCGCCAATGGTCACCGGTGGTGTGCCCGGGCCGACGCGTGGATCGACCCGGGCGAAGGCTTGCCTCGGCTCAGCCGAACATCTCGTCGAGGAAGCCCTTGCGCTTCTTCTGCCGGTAGTGGCCGTGGTAGCCGTGGTGCTGCTGCGGGTGGCCGTAGGCCGGCTGCGGCGGGTAGCCGTGGGCGGGCGGGGGCGGCGGCGGGACGTTGCCGTACCCGGGCTGGTGCGCCGGAGGCGGGGGCGGCGGCGGGTAGCCGGCCGGCTGCTGCGCGGGCTGACCTGGCGCGCCACCGGCCTGCTGGCGGCTCCAGTTGGCCTCCGCTTCGAACAGCTTCTCCAGTTCGCCGCGGTCCAGGAAGATGCCTCGGCACTCCCCGCACTGGTCGATGACGACGCCGCTGCGCTCGTACTGGCGCATTTCTCCGTGACACTTGGGACAGGTGAGGCTCATCTCCCGACGGTACCTGGTGCACCTAAGCGGTTGCTGTGAGCGCCTCGGTGACTTCTTCGTCGGACACCTCGTGGAAGTCGTCGTAGTAGACGCTCACCGCGCCGAAGTCGGGTGGGCGTTGGGCGCAGATGACCTGGTCCGCTTCGGCGGTCAGCAGCTCGTACGCCTCCTGCGCGCCGACCGGGACCGCGACCACGACCCGGTGCGCCCCGAGTTGGCGGGCGACCTCGACGGCGGCGCGGGCGGTCGCGCCGGTGGCGAGGCCGTCGTCGACGATCACCGCGGTCCGTCCGGTGAGGTCCAACTGTGCGCGCCCGCCCCGGTAGAGCCGTTCCCGGCGTTCCAGCTCTGCCTGCTCCTGCCGGCTGACCTGGGCGATGTCGTCGCTGCTGAGCCGGCCGGCCACCAGGTCGTTGAGCACCTGGACGCCGCCCGGGCCGAGTGCGCCGAAGGCGACCTCCCGGGCCCACGGCATGCCGAGTTTGCGGACGACCAGCACGTCCAGTGGCGCGCCGAGCCGTTCGGCGACGACTCGGGCGACAGGTACGCCGCCCCGCACGAGGCCGAGGACGACGACGTCTGGTTCGCCGATGAGTGCGCTGAGCCGTTCGGAGAGCACCCGGCCGGCGTCGGCCCGGTCGCGGTACGTCGTCATGCCTTCAGGTCTACGCCCTGACGGGTCGTTCCGCTCGGAAGTTACGCCGAAGTGCTCCGACCGGGCCGGACGTCGGGAAGCGGGGTGGCCGGCGTGTGGGCCGGGCGGTGCAGCGCGGGTGCCCAGGTCAGCAGCGCCAGTGGATACAGCAGGTAGCCGAAGCGGGTCGAGGGCATCAGGGCGATGGCGGCGAGCAGCCCGTACCCGCAGATGAGGGTGGCGGCGACGGCGGTGCGGGGCGGGCGGCGGGCGAGCCGGACGGCGATGGCCACTCCGGCGGCGACCAGCAGCGCGGCGGCGATGAGCCGGCCGGCGGGTAGCGTGCTGGCGATCAGGTAGCCGGGGAACGGTGACTGCGCGGGGCTGGTGACCAGCCCGTGGCCGAGCGGGAAGCGCAGCACGTTCTCGGTGAGGGCGTCGCGGTCCACCAGCAGGGCCGGGAGTAGTGCGGCGACGGGCAGGCCGATGGCGCCGGCGGCGACGCGGGTGCCGGCGCGGCGGGTCAGGCCCCAGATGATCAGGACCAGGGCGACCGGCCAGGCGAACAGTTTCAGCGCGCCGGCGAGCCCGACGGCGAGGCCGGCCCGGCCGGGTCGGTCGGTGGCGGCGAACGCGAGGGCCAGCAGGCAGAGCGCGAGTACGGGTAGGTCGTCGCCGCCGGTGGCGAGGGTGAGGGCGCAGATGGGCAGGACGGTGGCGGCCTGCACGCCGCGCAGCAGGGCGGCGTCCCGCTGGTGGGTGGCGGCGGTGGTGGTGGGCTGGCCGGCGGTGGCTCGTGTGCCACGGAGGGCGGCCACGGCCAGGGCGAGGGCCAGCGCGGTGCCTATCGCGAACCAGACCCGGGAGTCGGTCCACCAGGTGTCGAGCAGCGCTCTGGGCAGGCCGAACATCGCCATGCCGGGTTGGTACGGGGTGTAGCCCATCAGTTGCTCGCCGGGTGGCAGGGCGGCGATGGCGTCGGGTCCGAGGTACGGGGTGCCGTGTTCCAGGAGGCGGTTGCCGGCCTGTTCCACTACCAGCACCTCCTCCTGGGCCCGGTCGGTGCGTCCGCCGGCCCGGTCGATGCTCTGCCAGGCCAGCGGCAGCAGTGTGGTGGCGGCCCAGGCGAGACCGGTGACCGTCCAGCGGGCTGGCAGGCCGGTCAGCCGGGAGGTCGGGGATCGTCGACGCAGCAGCAGTTGGGCGGTGACCGTCAGCGTGGCGAGCAGGTAGCCGACGGCGGCGACAGCGCCCCAGGCGCGGTGCGGCAGCAGGGTCGACGTGACCGCGGTGATCGCGGCGAAGGTGGCCGAGACGGCGTAGAGGCCGAGATCGAGGGCGAGCCCTCCGGCGGCGTTGTCGAGCGTCCGCCAGTGCCAGCGACGGCGGCGGGCGGTCGGGTCGTCGGCGATCACGCGCGACAGTCTGGCAGACCGGGCTGCCCGCGCTCCGGGCCGTCGCCTGCTCAGGCGGGCAGGTGGGGGAGGCGGTCGGGTCGGGAGCGGCCGGCCTGGCGGCGGTTCTGGTTCAGCCGGATCACGGCCCCCGCGTCGTGCAGCGGTGCGGCGAGGGTGCCCGGTCGGCCGCCGGAGCCGCGTTGCATCGCCGCGAGCAGGGTGCCGGACGGCATTGGTCGGGCGAACAGGTGGCCCTGGCCGGCGACGCAGCCCAACTCCCAGAGGGCTCGCCGTTGCGGTTCGCTCTCCACTCCCTCGGCGACCACGTCGAGGTCGAGGCTGCGTCCCAGGTCGAGGGTGGAACGGATGACGGCGGCGGCTTCCGCCGAACTCTCCATCGTCGTCACGAAGCTCCGGTCGATCTTCAGTTCGTGTACGGGGATCCGGGAGAGCAGGGACAGCGAGGAGTAGCCGGTGCCGAAGTCGTCCAACGCCAACCGGACTCCCTCGTCGCGTAGCCGGCTGAGTACCCGGTCGACCACGTCGAGTTGGCTGAGGGTCAGCGTCTCGGTCAGTTCCAGGACCAACCGGTCCGGTGGGAGGTCGTGGGCGCGCAGACGGGCCAGCACCGAGCCCGGGAACCGTGCGTCGAGCAGGCTGCGCGGGGACACGTTGACAGCGACCGGTACGTCGAAGCCGGCGTCGCGCCAACTCACCGCCGCGATCAGCGCCTGGTCGAGGATCGCTTCGGCGAACGCCGGCAGCAGGCCGGAACGCTCCACCGCCTCCAGGAACCGCAGCGGGTCGATCAGGCCGTGGACGGGATGGTGCCAGCGGGCCAGAGCTTCCGCGCTGGTCACCTCGCCGGTGCCCAGGTCGACGATCGGTTGGAAGTTGACGACGAACTCGTGGTCGGCGACCGCGCGGGGCAGGTCACCGCCGAGAGTGAGGCGGCCGAGGTCGGCGGTGTCCCGGGTGGGGGCGTAGGTGGCGATCCGCTGTCCGGCCCGTTTGGCCTGGTACATGGCCACGTCGGCGCGGCGTAGCAGCTCGGCCATGCCGCCGTTGGACGGGGCGCCGGAGATCCCGCCGCTGGCCTCGACGCTGATGCGCATGCCGTCCAGTTCGAACGGCTCGTGCAGGGCGGCGAGCAGCGTCTCGGCCCGGTGCGCGGCCACCGCCGGGGCCGGCAGACCCCGCAGGAGTACGGCGAACTCGTCGCCGCCGAGGCGGGCCACCAGGTCGGTCGTCTGGGCCGCGCCGCGCAACCGGTCGGCCACCTGCACCAGCACCTGGTCACCGGCGGCGTGCCCGAGCGTGTCGTTGACCTCTTTGAAGTGGTTGAGGTCGATCAGCACCAGCGCGGTCACACCGTCGGCGTGTCGGGTGCTCAACTGCTCGGTGCCCTCGTCGAGGAGTTGTCGGCGGTTGGCCAGGCCGGTCAGCGCGTCGTGTGAGGCCGCGTACGCGTGCTCGTCGGCCACCCGGGCCAGTTCGGCGTACGCCTGGGCGTTGCGGACGGCCGTGCAGAGCGCGGACGCGAAGGTGCGCAGGGTGTACTGCTCCCGTTCGGAGAGTCGCACCGGGCCGCGGAAGCGCAGTCGGAGCATGCCGACGTCGACGGTGCGGTCGTGGCCTTCCAGCGGCGCGGGGACGACGGTGCCGTCCACGCCGGTGGGGGTGCCGGTCGGGCCGTCGAAGGTGATGCCGCCGGTGCCCCCGCGTACGGTGCGGCCGCCGTCGCGCAGCTCGATTTCGACCTCGTCGGCGGAGAACAGCTCGGCGGCCTGGGTGACGGCGGTGGTGAGGACGTTGTCCAGGTCGACCACGTTGAGCGCGTCGGTGGTGCGGGCCAGCCGCTGCCACGCCTGCTGTTCGGTGCGACCGCGGATGCGCGCGGAGTAGGCCAGGTGCAGGCTCAGGACCAGGGGTGGGACGGCGAGCAGTAACCGGGGGTCCATCTGGAGGGTGAGCAGGGTCAGTGCCGCCACCACGAACCGGACCGCGTAACCAGCCAGGCGAAGATCCAGGTTGCTGCGGAACTGGGTCGAGATCTTGGTGCCGGAGGCGAGCGCGATCACGGGGATCGCCAGCAGCTCGTCGAGTAGTGACGCGAGGAGGTACGCGAGCGCCAGGACCCCCACCAACTGCGGGGCCTGCATGTCGGGCCAGGTCCAGTCGAGCACGGCGAAGGTTAGGCCCGCACCGGCCGCGACGAGGATGTTCTTGCCGACGCCGAAGGCCAGCTTGATCGGTGGTAGACGGGCCGAGGCGATGGCGATCCCGACGCAGGTGCAGAGCGCAACCCACGGGACGGGGGCGATCGCCGCCGCGATGACGATGGCCGCCTCGCTCCAACTGATGAGGTGCACCGCGGATCGGACCCGTACGCGCGTCTTGACGAACGCACCCAGGGCGATCATGGCGGTCAGCGTTACCAGGGTTGCTCCGTCTGGTGTCGGAGCCTCGACCGCAGGGAAGGTGAGCCTCAGGGAGGCGAACGTGACGACTGCGGCAGCAACGACGAGGAGACCGACGATCAGCCGTAGCCGTCGATCGGTCCCGTCATCGCGTCGTTGTGAAGAGGCCACGCAACTCCTGGATTACCTCGCCTGTCGTGCTAGCACCATATCGCCGGACGATGCAGAAGTCCTGCACCGATGTCAGCCCCACTCGTTTCCGCGCATTTCACCCACCCTCTCCTTCGTACGGCTGTCGGGCTCCGATGGCGCCGACTCTCTACGAATGGAGCTTAAATGGGGTTGGCCCTAGTTAGGGATGATAAATGTCGTTATCCTCAACATTAGTTAATCCCGTACTGATAAGTGACATTCTGTTTGCGTTCCGGTGCGGAGAGCGCTGGGATGTTCGCCTCCTGCATCCGCTCCGTCGCGGAATGTCGTGAGCCCTGCCGACCGATTAGACCGCGCCCTCAGTGTGGGTGCTCCGGTGCCGCAACTCATCCGCCGATTCGGCCAACCGCTCACCAGCTTCAGCCAGGAGTTCCACTCGTCGAGTGTCGGCGCAAGCGTTGACCGGTGAACGTGGCTGACCCTGGCGCTGCCCCAAGGTGCGGCCCGGGTGTGGAAGCCAGCAGTTGCGGCTTTCGTTCCTTCTTTCCGTGACGTGGCAAGGGTCGAGAACGCTAAGGCAACGGACGGTTCTTGCAATGTTCGCATTGCACTCGGCGACCTCGTCACAGTGGATGGCCGTGGAGCGCTCGCATCGACGGACTGATTGGCGTCGGGCGTTCCTTCCGGTGCCCGTAAGCTTCGTTGCGTGATCGGCTGAATACCCCGCTGGAGCAGGGGGACGGGTGGAGATTCAACTTCTGGGCGGCCTCTCAGTACGACTGCTCGCTGACAAGCTGCACCTGGGTACACCCAAACAGCAGGCTGTCTTCGCGATGCTCGCGGTCCAGCCCCGGCAACTGGTGACCCTGGGCGACCTGGTCGACGAGCTGTGGCCGGAGTCCCCACCGCGCTCTGCGGTGGCGAACGTACGGACCTACGCGGCCAATCTGCGTCGAACGTTCGAGGCTTTCGAGTCCGGTCGGGGTGTCATCGTCCGGCAGCAGAGCGGCTACCGGCTCGCAGTGGGGCCGGAATCCGTCGACATGTGTCTCTTCGAGACCGAACGCGTCGCCGGACGGGAAGCGCTGATGGCCGGCCGCCTGGATCAGGCCCTGGAACTGCTGGGGCGCGCCGTCGGGCGATGGCATGGGTCGATGCTCGCCGGCATCCCGCTCGGACCGGTGCTCACCGCGCACGCCGCGACCGCCGAGGAGGAGCGGCTGTTGGCGATGGAACTCCTCGCTGACGTGCAGCTGAGATCGGGCCGGGACGACCTGGCGATCCCGCTGCTGCGGGACATCATCGTGCGGTACCCCCTCCGGGAGCCCGCGTACGTGCTTCTCATCCGAGCGCTGTACGAGCGGGGCGACCACGCCGGCGCCGTCGGGACGTACGGCGAGGTCCGCGCCAGGTTGGCGGAGGAGCTTGGAATCATCCCGGGTGCCGAGCTTCAGGCGCTCCACCGCACGATCCTCACCGTGGCTGCGTCGCTCTCGAAAGCCAGCGCCGCGGTCCGTCCGACTGGCCTGAGTGCGCCCACCGCCTCGAACGTGCCCGCCCCCGCGGCCGTGGTGGCCTCCGCGGAACCACCCAGGCCCAGGCCGGTGGATCACCTTCCCCGGGCGGTCACCGACTTCGTCGGTCGGGAGGACGTGGTGTCGGGGCTGCTCGCGGAGACCCGCCGGGTCGAGGAGCGGGTGCCAGCCGTGCACATCATCGATGGCATGGCGGGTAGCGGCAAGACCACCCTCGCCGTGCACCTCGCCCGCCAGTTGTCCGCCCGGTACCCGGACGCCGCGCTCTTCATCGACCTGTGCGGGCATGGCGAGAAGAAGCCGGTGGAACCAGCGGCTGCCCTGGTCACTCTGCTGCGACAACTCGGGGTACCCGCCAACGGGGTGCCTGTCGACCTGAACGCCAGAGTGGAGTTGTGGCGACAGGAACTCGCTCAGCGGAGATCGGTGATAGTTCTCGACAACGCCGCGAACAG
This sequence comes from Micromonospora sp. C97, assembly GCF_018070385.1. NCBI lineage: Bacteria > Bacillati > Actinomycetota > Actinomycetes > Micromonosporales > Micromonosporaceae > Micromonospora > Micromonospora sp. C97. Next base: position 129,453 of record NZ_JAGPXU010000008.1, on the reverse strand, counting down.
CGACCAGATCGTGCCCCTGCTGCCGACCGAGCCGACCGCCGTCGTGCTGGTGACCTCGCGTCGGCGCTTGTCCCACCCGGATGTGGGGCCCTCGCAGACGCTGCCGGTGCTGAGCCCTCAGGAAAGTGTGGATCTCCTCGGACTGAGCGTCGGACATGACCGGGTCGAGGCCGAGCCGGCGGCCGCCGCCGACGTGGTCCGGCTGTGTGGGCATCTCCCCCTGGCGATTCGGCTGGCCGGTGCCAGGCTCGCCCACCGTCGCGGTTGGCGGTTGGCCGAGATGGCCGAGCAGATGGCTGGCGACCCCCTGGTGCTGCACCACCTGGCGCAGGAGGCGAGCACCGTCACCGGCGCCTTCGCCGCCTCCTACGAACCGCTCCCGGACTCGACCAAGCGTGTCTTTCGCTTCCTGGGCTTGTATCCCGGTAACCGCTTCAGCACGGCGGCGGTCGCCGCACTGACCGGACTGACCATCGCGGAAGCGCACCAGGCGCTCGACGACCTGGTCGACAGCAACCTGGTGGAGGACCTGGACTCGGCGCGATACCGATTACACGACCTCATGCGCCAGTACTCCGTGGAGCTGTGCTCCCGTACCGACTCCGCTAGTGATCGAAGGCTCGGGCTGGCCCAACTGTTGGACTTCACGCTTGATGCGGCGCTGACGGCCGCCGAGACGCTGGAGCCCGGCGTGATGAAGTTCGGCGTCCCGCACCGTCCCTACGGACGACCCGAACTGGTCGCGGCCATTGGTGAGCCCACCGCCGACTGGTTGGAGGCCGAGCGGACCGACCTGGTGACGATGGTGTTGTCCGCGCTCGACTCGGGCTTCTACGAGTACTCCTGGCGGCTGGCCCGGGCCCTCTGGCGGTTCTGCTACATCCGTGGGTACTTCGAGGACATCCTGCTGACCCACCGTCACGCGTTGACCGCCGCGGAGGCGACCGGGGACATCTATGCGATGGCGTTGATGAACAACTATCTCGCCTCCGGCTACGTGCGCACCGGTGACATCCGGCAATCGCTCGACTACCTGACCCGCGCGGTCGCCCTCTCCACGGAGTCGGGGGACGTGCTGGCCACGGCTCGGTACCGCGCGAATCTCGCGGCCGTCTACTGGTGGGGTGGCAACCTGACCGAATCGGTGACCGTCGGTTTCGAGTGCCTGCGCGACTACAAGGGGTACGGCGCCGGCAGGGCACCGATGGTCCTACCGAATCTCGGCATGGCACTGATGATGCTCGGGCGCTACGAGGAGGCGCTGCGCCTGCACCGCCTGCACCTGGCCTGGGCCCGGACGAACTCCGAGGATTTTCACCTGCTCAACGCGCTGAGCCACATCGGTGGCGTACGTGTCCGGATGGGTGAGCTTCCACAGGCGATCCGGATCCTCATGGCCTCCTTGGCCCTGCGCGATCGCACCGGCCACCGGTACGCCGAGGCCGAGGTGCGCAACGACCTCGGGATCGCCTATCGCGGTCTCGGCCGTCTGGTCGAGGCCCAACAGCAGCACGAGGCGGCCAGACAGTTGTCGATCACCTCGGGGGAACGACACGTCGAGGCGGCCGCGCTGAACGAACTCGGCCGTACCCTGCTGGCGCAGGGGCGAGGTGGCGAGGCCGTCGAGATGCACCAGGCCGCCCTGCGACTGGCCACCCGGATCTCGCACCCGTACGAGCAGGGGCGTGCCCTGGCCGGCCTCGCCGACTGCTTCGCCCGCGCCGACCCGGCCGAGGCCCGCAGGCACTGGGAGCGGGCGTTGGCGATCTTCCGGCGGATGGGGGTGCCGGAGCGTTTCGAGGCCGAACGCCGCCTCGCCGAGTTGGCTTCCACAACTGTGACTTCAGGGCCCTGATCAGGTCTAACGGCTCTTATCGATTTCTTATCGCCGGGCCCGGTAACTTCTTGGCCGTATCGGCGAACGGGGGAGGTTCTGCTCCTGGGCAGAACCGGGTCGCCGACACGCACCCGCTGCCAGGTCCCCCCAGCGACCTCGGCGGCGGGTCGGTCAGGAAGGGGCGGCGTCGGGCCGTCGCACCGTCAGCACCCGGTGCGATCGTCAGCGTGACGTCGCTCCTTCCGACCACCGTCGTACCGCACCGATAGGCTCACGCCCGTGACCGAACCCGCGCAGCTCAGCCACGTCGATCGCGCCGGCGCGGCCCGCATGGTCGATGTCTCCGCCAAGGCGGTGACGGGCCGGTTGGCCGTCGCGGCCGGTCTTCTGCGGACGACACCCGAGGTCATCGACCTGTTGCATCGCGACGGTCTGCCCAAGGGTGACGCGCTGGCCGTCGGGCGGCTGGCCGGGATCATGGGGGCCAAGCGCACTCCGGATCTGATCCCGCTGTGCCACCCGATCGCCCTGCACGGCGTCACCGTCGACCTGCGGCTGACCACCGACACCGTGGAGATCACGGCCACTGCCCGCACGGCGGACCGCACGGGGGTGGAGATGGAGGCACTGACGGCGGTGGCCGTCGCCGGTCTCGCCCTGGTCGACATGGTCAAGGCGGTTGACCCGGCGGCCTCGGTGGAGGCGGTCCGGGTGCTGCGCAAGGAGGGCGGCAAGACCGGCGAGTGGGTTCGTCCGGAGGACCGGCAGTGATCCGGGCCCGGGTGATCGTCGCTTCCAATCGGGCAGCGGCCGGTGTCTACGCCGACACCAGCGGGCCGTTGCTCGTCGCCGGGCTGCGCGAGCTGGGCTGCCAGGTCGACGATCCGGTGGTGGTGCCCGACGGTGAGCCGGTCGGCGAGGCCCTGCGGGCCGCCCGCGCCGACGGTGTCGACGTGGTGGTGACCAGCGGTGGCACCGGAGTGACCCCGTCGGACCGGACGCCGGACGTGACCCGGGGCCTGCTGGATTACGAGGTCCCCGGCATCGCCGAGGCGATCCGCGCGCACAGCCGTGACCGGGTGCCGACGTCGGTGCTGTCCCGGGGCCTGGCCGGGGTCGCCGGTCGGATGCTGGTGGTCAACCTGCCCGGCTCGACCGGTGGCGCCCGGGACGGCCTGGCCGTTCTCGGGCCGATCCTCGGGCACACCGTCGACCAGCTTCGCGGCGGGGATCACTGAACCGCTTGGGCCACCTGGTGCACGCCAGGCCCGGACGGGTGTCGGTCCGTGCCGATAGGCTCGGTCGGTGAGCACGGAAACCGCACCCAACGCGGATCGGGTCAGCGCACCCCCGCCTGCCGGGTGGGAGGAAGCGCGTTCGCGGGTCTACGCGGTCGGCCTGGCCGCCGCGTTGCCCACCGTCGCCCGACCACTCGTCGACACCGACGGGTCGACCCTGGCCGAGCCGTTGACCACCCGCACCGACCTGCCGGCGTTCCCGACCTCCAGCGTGGATGGCTGGGCGGTGCGCGGCAGTGGTCCGTGGCGCGTCGTCGGGCGGGTCCTGGCCGGCAGCACCCCCGCGCCGCTCACCGAGGACGACACGACCGTCGAGATCGCGACCGGTGCGATGGTGCCCGAGGGGGCCACCGCCGTGCTGCGCGTGGAAGAGTCGAAAAATGCTGACGGCCTGGTCAGCGGCGTTCCCCGGAGCACGCCCGAGTGGCGCAAACCCGGCGAGGAGGCGTACGCCGATGAGGTGTTGCTGCCGGCCGGCACGCCGGTCGACCCGGCGGTGATCGGCCTGGCGGCCACCTGCGGGCACGACACGCTGCGGGTTCGACGGGCGCCGCGTGCCGCGCTGCTGGTCTTCGGCGACGAGCTGCTGACAGCGGGCCCGCCCGCGGCCGGTCGGGTCCGCGACGCGCTGGGCCCCTCGGTGCCGGCGTGGCTGCGGCGCTACGGCTGCCAGGTCCGCCCGTCCGACGTGGTCGGCCCGGTGGCCGACACGCTGCCCGCGCACGTGGCGGCACTGCGCTCGGCGCTGACGAACGCCGATCTGGTCTGCACCACCGGCGGCACGATGAACGGTCCGGTCGACCACCTGCACCCGACCCTGGAGGCGCTCGGCGCCGACTACGTGGTCAACACGGTGGCGGTCCGCCCCGGCTTCCCGATGCTGCTGGCCCGGCTGACCGGCCCCGACGGGCGTGCCCGGTTCGTGGCCGGGCTGCCGGGCAACCCGCAGTCCGCGATCGTCGCGCTGGTGTCGCTGGTCGCCCCACTGCTCGCCGGCCTCCAGGGCCGGTCGATGCCGGTGTTGCCGCAGGCCACGTTGGCCGAGGCGGTGCCCGGCCGCGGTGACCACACCCACCTGGCGCTGGTCCGACTGGACCGAGCCGCCGGGGTGGCGTCCCCGGTCCGCCACGTCGGCTCGGCGATGCTGCGGGGCGTGGCCGGCGCGGACGGGTTCGCCGTCATCCGCCCCGGCACCAGCGGCGAGCCGGGCGACCGGGTGCCGATCGTGCCACTGCCGTTGTTTCCCGGGGAGCGTGCGTCGTGACCGCACCAGCTGTCACCTTCGGCGAGGTCACCGACCGGCCACTCGACCTGGCCGCACACGAGGCCGCGGTCGCCGACCGGCGGGCCGGCGCGGTGGTGTCCTTCCAGGGCGTGGTCCGCGACCACGACCACGGCCGCCAGGTCACCAGCCTGGAGTACGAGGGGCACCCGAGCGCCGAGCAGGTGCTGCGCGAGGTGGCCGCCGAGATCGCCGCGGAGCCCGACGTCTACGCGGTGGCGGTCTCGCACCGGGTCGGCCCCCTGGCGATCGGTGACGTGGCGCTGGTCGCCGCGGTGAGCACCGCGCACCGGGCGGCGGCCTTCGCGGCCTGCGCCCGGCTGGTCGACGAGGTCAAGGCGCGACTGCCGATCTGGAAGCGGCAGGTCTTCACCGACGGCACCGAGGAATGGGTCAACTGCCCCTGACGGGTCACCTGCCCCACCCGTCAGCGGTGACCGTTGACCGCCACGGCCCTGGACAGCCGGTCGCCGTAGAACGCGGGCTCCGCACCCGGTCGCCAGGGCAGCGCGGCGACCAGCACGATCAGGGCGAGCGCGAGCGAGTTCTCCATCAGCGCGCCGAACAGACCGTCCTGGTAGTGCGACATCTCCGGCAGTTGGTGTTCGTACGGCCAGATCGGCGAGATCAGGAAGAGCAGGTAGAGCCCGATCGCGGCGACGCCGTGGCGCAGCCCGGTCAGCGTCGGGTACCAGATCGGCGGGCGGAGCCCGTTGACCCCGGGGAGCCCGCCGAAGACCGGCCCCTGACCGGTGCGCTGCGGTGTCCCCCGGCTCGCCTCGCGGCGACGCACAGCGGCGTCGGCCAGCACGATGATCGCCGGGATCACCCAGACCAGGTGGTGCGTCCAGGAGATCGGGCTGATCACGTTCGCGGTGAGACCGACCAGCGTGAAGGCGGTCAGCTCGTCACCGTCGGCGCGGGAACTCGCGGCCCGGGACAGGCCCAGCGCCAGGACCAGCACCGAGAAGGCGAGCCACAACAGCCCCGGAGTCTCGATCGAGTCGTACAGCCGGGCGAGCAGACCGGCGAGGGACTGGTTGGGCGTCATGTCCGCCGCGCCGACCCGTTCGGTCTGCCACAGCACGCTGCCGAAGTAGGTCCGTGACTCGTCGCCGACGATCGCGAAGGTCCCCAGCGTCACGCCGATCGTGGTGCCGATGGCGGTGGCCGCCACCCGCCACTGACGGGTGATCAGCAGGTAGGCGATGAACAGCGCCGGGGTGAGCTTGACAGCCGTGGCGAGGCCGATCCCGGCCCCGGCCCAGGCCCCGCCGTAGACGAAGCGCAGCAGCGGGCCGTCGGTGGCGGCGTAGTGGGTGCCCCGGCGGGACCGCCAGCGAAGGCCGATCAGGTCAGCCATGATCAGGGCGAACAGCAGGATGTTGACCTGGCCGTACCCGAGCGTCTCCCGGCCCGGCTCGATGGCGACCGCGAGCGGCACCGCCACGGCCACCGTGAACCACAGTGGCCACCCCAGCCGGTCCACGATGGGTCGGAGCAGCCCGGCCAGCACCAGCGCCAACGCGGCGATGCTGGCGGCGGCGTTGACCAGGCCGGCCGCGTCGATCGGCAGCTGCGCCATCGGCAACATGACCAGCCCGGCGAAGGGTGGGTAGGTGAACCCGAGCGTGGTTTCGGGCGCGATGAACTCGTAGAGCTCGTGACCGCTCGCCCACCACACCACGGCACCGTGGTAGATCTTCATGTCGAAGAAGTTGTACGGTCGCCCGAAAGCGCCGATGGCGAGCCATGCGGCATAGGCGACGGCGGCCACGATGGCACCCCGTACGACGTTCCTACGATCGATCCCGCGCGTCACGCGGTCGATCCCGCGCGTCACCCGTTGGATTGGGGCGAGGCGGTCCGCCCGTCTACCGACATCCGTCGGCATGGCGTGGCCACCCCCGTACCAAGGTTGTCCTATCCGTCCAGGTCCTGCACGGAGCCTAGAACGGCGCCTCACGTCAGTGCCTCCCGCGTTATGCGACCGTGTCCGATCCCACACATGTTTTTGACATTTCCACCGCGTTAACGCCTACCGGGTGGTTCAGGTAATTCGTGCCCTTAGCGGGGGGTGGGGGTGAGACCGAGACGGATCGACGCAGGTCAGCCGGGGAGCCGACGTGCGGTGGAGGCGGAGCGGACGGCGATTCGGGCCTCGCGTCGGGCGGTCCGGACGGCGCGTTGCACGGAACGTCGAGAGTGGCCGATGCGATGGCCCGTCCGCCACCGCAGCCCCGGCTTGCCGCCGGTGTCCGCCGCGGCGAGCAGCAGACCGCCGAGGAGCCCGATGTTCTTCAGGACGTGGATCTGGTTGTTGTTCTTGGCGATCGGGTCGTCGTTCTTCCAGAAGGGATGCCCGGCGACGGTCACCGGCACCAGCGTGCCGGCGAGGACCAGCGCCGCGGGTCGGCTGAACCGGCCGGTGGCCAGCATCAACCCGGCGCTGACCTGCACGGCGGCGTTGAGTCGGATCAACGTCTCGGTCTCGGTGGGGAAGCTCGGGTGCGCCTTCTTCAGCATCGGTGCGACCTTGTCGGTCACGGGTTTGGCGGCGGCCGACAGCCGGCCGGGAGCACGGAAGTTGCGATACCCGCTGACCACGAAGATGCCGCTCAGCATGGCGCGGGCGAGGGAGCGTACGGGCGTCATGGATCAGTCATACCCCGTCGCGGCGTTTGCTACCCGGGCAACCGCAGGATCGGATTGGTGTTCGTGCACGTACGCCACGCCGAATCGAGCGACAGTCACGGATGGACGGGCACCGACGGGTAACGTCGCGCGGGTGACCACGCTGCGGCTACGCCCCGAGGACCCGGCCGACGCCGGCTCGGTGCGCCGCGTGCTGGCCGCGGCCTTCGCCCGCCCGGACGTGACGACGCCGCCGGAGGTCAGCCTGGTGGACGAGCTGCGCGACACCCCCGCCTGGTTGCCGGAGCTGGCCATGGTCGCCGAGTACGGCGGTGAGGTGGTCGGTTACGCGCTGCTCACCCGGGTGCGTCTGCGGCCGGAGCGAGGCGCCGACGTGCCCGTGCTGGCGCTCGGCCCGGTGGCGGTCGCGCCGCACCGGCAACGTGTCGGGCACGGCACAGCGGTCGTGCAGGCCGCACTGGACGCGTCCACCGAGTTGGGTGAGCGACTCGTCGTCGTCCTCGGCGCGCCGGCCTTCTACCGCCGGTTCGGGTTCGGCCCGGCGAGTGAGCTGGGCCTGACCGGTCCGTGGGCGGGCCTCGGTGAGCCGTGGCAGGCGTTGGTGCTGCCGCCGTCCACCAGCGAGGAAGGCCCTCCGCCGCGCGGCGAGGTGCTCTTTCCGGCGCCCTGGTCGAAGGTCTGACCGGGCCGACGCGTCAGGCCGGCTGCGTCCGCAGGTACCGGCCGAAGTGCGGGACCGTGAAGGCGACGGTGCCCCGCTCACCGGAGTAAATCAACCCCTTCTTGATCAGCGCGTCCCGGGCCGGGGAGAGGCTGGCCGGCTTGCGGCCGAGGGCTCGGGCGATCTCCGCGGTGGGCACCGCGGCGTCCATGTCGTCGCGGACCACCGCGCCGGGCTCGCCCTCCACCGCGGACAACGTGGCCATCGCCCGCATGTACTCACGTTCGGCGGGAGTGGCCCGTTCGAACCGGGACCCGAAGAACCCGACCGCCAGCTCAGCTTCCGCCTCGGGTGCGGCGACCCGCACGTCGGCGGCCGTGATCGGCGAGCGCGGCGCGTTGTCCCAGGTCGCCTTGCCGTACGCCTGGACGAAGTAGGGGTAGCCGCCGGACTTCTCGTAGAGCAGGTCGAGGGCCTTCTGCTCGTACTCGACCTCCTCGCGCTCGGCGGGCGCGCAGAGCGCCTGGTCGGCGGCGATCCGGTCGAGCCGGTCGATGCGCTGGTAGCGGAACAACCGTTCGGAGTACGACTTGGCGGCGCTGAGCACTGCCGGCAGGTGCGGAAGGCCGGCACCGACGACGATCAGCGGTGCGCCGAGCTGGGACAGCTCGTGGCAGGCGGCGCAGAGAGCCGACACGTCCTCCGGGCCGAGATCCTGCATCTCGTCGATGAAGATGGCGATACCGGTGCCCACGTCGCTGGCCACCGCCGCAGCGTCGCTGAACAGCTCGACCAGGTCGATCTCGATGTCGCCGGAGTCGGCCCGACCGCTGGCGGCCGGCACGTCGATTCCGGGCTGCCACCGGTCGCGCAGCTTGGTGGCGGCGCCGGCCCGGCCGGTCGGGGTGGACCGCTGGGCGAACGCCTTGAGGACGCCGAGGAACGCGTCGATCCGGTCCGGTGCGCGGTGGCGGGGGGCCAACTCGCGCACCGCCATGTGCAGCGCGGCGGCGACCGGTCGGCGCAATGACTGGTCCGGTCGAGCTTCGATCTTGCCGCTGCCCCAGAGCCGGTTGATCGCCTGGGACCGGAGGGTGTTGAGCAGGACCGTCTTGCCGACGCCGCGTAGCCCGGTGAGCATCAGGCTGCGCTCGGGTCGGCCGCGGGCGATGCGCTCCAGCACGATGTCGAAGACGTCCAGCTCCCGCCCCCGCCCGGCGAGTTCGGGCGGGCGCTGGCCGGCGCCCGGCGCGTACGGGTTGCGGACCGGATCCACGCATCGCAGATTATCGGGCCATCTAGCTGCGGGGCTAGACATGGATAGATGCGGCTACCGGCGTGTCGGAACCGTCGACAACAAACTAGGGCTGTCTAGCGTGGACGCTAGACAGCCCTAGTTTTGCCAATCGGCGGACCGGCCGCCCAGCTCGGAGCTACCGCTTCTTCAGACAGAGCACGTAGTCGAACAGGTCGACCGAGTTGTCGTGCACGTAGTTCGCTGTCGCCTGAGGCGCGAGCACCTCACACCGGTCGCCGTCGGTGGTCGCCGGAATGCGCAGCAGCACCTGATACGTGTTCGGGCCGCACGGCACCTTGCGGAGCTCCGCGTCGTCCTCGCTGCCGTCGTTCACCACGCAGTCGCCCCGCGCGAACTCCTCGTCCGGAGACGGCGCGGCTGACGGCGGCGCGTCGCTGGGCAGGGCGGGTGGCACGACCGGAGCGCTCGTCGACGGGGTACGCGCCGCATCGCTGCCAGCGTCGGCCACCTTCCAGACCGCCCAACCGGCCAGGCCGAGGCACGGACAGAGCACCAGCAGCACCACCGCCGCGATGATGAGGGCGACGTTGCGGCCGGTCTTCGTCGGCGCGGCGGGCGGCATCCCGTAGCCGCCGGGCGGCTGCTGACCCCACGGGGCGGGTGGCTGACCCGGTATCGGACCGGCCGGCTGACCGGGCGTCGGGCCGGCCGGCGGGAACGGGCCCGGCGGAGGGTACGGCCCGGGCGGCGGGTAACCCGGGCCCGAGGTCGGCGGTGGCGCCCACATCGGAGTGGTCGGCGGCTCCGGATTGTCGGACTGCGGCCCCGGGTTGGTGGGCGGCGGCGCCCACATGGGTGCCGTCGGTGGCTCCGCGTCGGCCGGCGGCGGACCCCACTGCTGCCGGGTCGGGTCGTCGGAGGCCGGCGGGGTGCTCCACTGCTGCCGGGTCGGATCGTCGGAGGCCGGCGGGGTGCTCCACTGCGGCACGGTCGGGTCGACCGGTGGTGAGCTGTCAGGCCCGCTGGGCGGGCGCTGGTACGGGTCGTCCGGCTGATCGGAACCCGCAGGTCCGTAGGTCGTCATGTCATCCCCGGGGGTGGGTGGTCTCAGCGTTGCTTGAGGCAGAGGACGAAGTCGAGAGTGTCCAGCTCACTGTCGAAGAAATACCAGTTGGTGTAACCCTTCACCTTGTCGCACTTGGTCTCGGCGTCCCGCTCGCCGCTGGTCGGGCCGTCGATCCGGCTCAGCACCTCGTACGACTTGGCGGTGCAACCGCTGATCAGCAGCTTGGGTTTGCCGCCGGCGGCGCCGTCGTTGCGGACGCACTGGCCGACCTTGGCGAACCGGGGATCGGCCGACGACTCCGGCGCCGCCGCGCTCGGCGCGGGCTCGACCGCGTCCGCGCTGGGCTCACCGGCAACCGCCGCCGGACTGCTCGGCGCCGCCGCCGGCGCCGGGTCGCTCTGCCCATCGCGGAACCAGAACACACCGGCGACGGCCAGCACCACGAGGACGACGGCCAGCACCGCGATCAGCGGCCCCCGGCCGCGCCGGCCCGGTGCCGGATCCTCGCCGTACGGGTCGTCGGGCCGGTACGGCGGCTGCTCGCCGTAGGTCGGTGTCGGCTGGTACGAGCCGCCGTAGGGCGCGCCGGGCGCTGCACCGTACTGCGTTCCCGGACCGCCTCCGTAGGTCGGCTCGCCGTATGACCCGGGCCCCTGCGGGCCGGGCGGATACGACGAGACCGCCGGCGGGTAGGACTCGGGCGTCGGTGGGTACGACTCGGGCCTGGGCGGGTACTGCCGCTGCACCGGATGACCTGGTGTCTCATCGGGTCGCTGGCCACGCCACGGCCCCGGGTGGCCGCCTCCCGGTTGTCCGTAGTTCGTCATGCCGCCCTCCTGCACGAGTGGTGAGAGGCCGGCCACCAAAGCGCGACGCGGACTCCGAGGTCACCGTAGCGTGGTCCACTGATGAGCTCACCTCCACCGAGCGCCACGGCCCTCGCCGGCCGTCGCGTCAGCACCACACCGGCACTGATCTGGACCGCGTTGATCGTGGTCTACCTGCTCTGGGGGTCGACCTATCTGGCCATCCGGATCACCGTGGAGACGCTGCCCCCGCTGCTGTCGGCCGCCCTCCGGTTCGCGGTGGCCGGCCTGATCCTGGCGGTGGTGCTTCGGTTGCGCCGGGGCCCCGGCGCGCTGCGGGTGGACCGACGGCAACTCGGCTCCGTCGCGTTGGTCGGGGTGCTCCTGCTCGCCGGTGGCAACGGCCTGGTGGTGCTCGCCGAATCGGGGCCGCCCGGCGTCGCGGTGCCGTCCGGGATCGCCGCGCTGCTGGTGGCCACGGTGCCGCTGCTGGTGGTGCTGTTGCGCTCGGCCACCGGGGACCGGCCGCCGCTCTGGACGTTCGCCGGGGTCACTGTGGGCTTCGTCGGCCTGATCCTGTTGGTGCTGCCCGGCGGTGGTTCGGGCGCGGTGCCGCTGGCCGGGGCGTTGACTGTGGTGGCGGCGACCGCCTCCTGGTCGGTCGGGTCGTTCCTGTCCGGACGGATCCGGATGCCCGCCGACCCCTTCGTGGCCACCGTGTACGAGATGGTGGCTGGCTCGCTGGTGCTGGCGGTCGTCGCCGCCGGTCGGGGCGAACTGGCCGACTTCCACCCGGCGGCGGTCAGCACCCGGTCCTGGTTGGCGCTGGGCTACCTCATGGTGGCTGGTTCACTGGTGGCCTTCACCGCGTACGTCTGGCTGCTGCACAACGCGCCGATCTCGCTGGTGTCGACGTACGCCTACGTGAACCCGGCGGTCGCGGTGGTGCTCGGCGCGCTGCTGGTGGCCGAGCCGGTCACCCCGCAGGTGCTGCTCGGCGGTGCCGTCATCGTGGCCGGGGTCGCGGTGGTGGTGGTCACCGAACGGCCGCGTCGGTCCGGCACGGGATCACGATCGGGGGCCACGCCGGTGCGCGAGCGTCGGTAACGTCCGGGCCATGTCGGCCGCCGCGCTGGTGTCGATCGCTCTGCTCGGCACATTGGTCGGCCTCGTCGTACCCCTGATGTCGCGGCGCTTCGCCACGGCGGACGCCGGGTCGTGGGCGTTTGCACCGCCGCAGCCGTTCCGGCGGCCCTGGGTCGCGCCGATGGTGGCGGCCAGCGTCTTCGTCGGCCTTGCCGGCGCGGCTGCCGACGACCCGGCGTTACCGGTCTTCCTCGCGGTCGGGGCGGTCGGTCTGGTGCTCGCGCGGGTCGACCTGGCCTGCCTGCGGCTGCCCGACCCGCTGGTCCTCGTTGCCGGGTTGCTGGCCCTCGGGGGTCTGACAGTTGCGGCGGTGCTGTCCGACGCTCCCGGCCGGCTGCTCGGCGTGCTGGGCGGCGCGGCGGTCGCGGGGACGGCGCACGTGCTGCTGGCAGTGCTGCCCGGGTCCCGACTGGGTTTCGGCGACGTGAAACTCGCCACCGTCCTCGGCCTGCCGCTCGGCTGGCTGGGGCGGGACGCCCTGCTGGCCGGGATTCTGCTGCCGCACGTCCTGCAGGGCGTCCTGGTCCTCGGCCTGCTGGCCGCCCGAAAGGTGCACCGGGACACCGCGCTACCCCTCGGCCCAGCCCTGCTGACCGGCGCCTGGCTCGCCGCTCTCCTCACCTGACCCCCACCCCGCGCCGCAAGCCCCGCGCCGCAAGCCCCGCGCCGCAAGCCCCGCGCCGCAAGCCCCGCGCCGCAAGCCCCGCGCCGCAAGCCCCGCGCCGCAAGGCCCTCGTCGATCTTGCGGTTTCGGTGCCGGCACACGGTGCATCTCCACGCAGAAGGGCAACAGAAAGCGCACGATCGGCGCAGCTAAGGGGCGAGGGCGGGCGGGGGCCGGGGGGCGGGGGTTAGATCAGGCGGAGTTGGCGGTCCTTTGGGCGGCGGGGTTCTTCTTCGCCGAAGCGTTCGAAGAGGCCCGGGTCGATGCTGGAGAGGAACGGCGAGGGGGCGCAGTCGCGCTCCGCGCCGTGGCGGGTGCGGCGGGCCGCGTGACTGACGTACAGCCGGTCCTGGGCCCGGGTCAGGCCGACGAAGAAGAGCCGGCGCTCCTCGGCGACGGCGTCGTCGTCCGGTGTCGAGCCCGGCCAGCGCAGCGGCAGCAGCCCGTCCTCGACGCCGACCAGGAAGACCACCGGGAACTCCAGGCCCTTCGCGGCGTGCAGGGTGAGCAGCGTGACCGCCTCGGCGCGCGGGTCCAGCGCGTCCACCTCCGCGCCGGTCGCCAACTGCGACAGGAAGGTCGCCAGGTCGTCGCCGCAGCGCCGGGCCAACGGGGTCAGCAGGTCCACCGCCGAGCGGACGTCCTCGGGGCGGACGGTGCTGCCCGCGCCGTCCAGGGTGGGCACGGCGAACCGCTCCGCGACCACCTGACCGGCCAGCCGCACCCGGGCGGCCAGCGAGCCGGCCAGACCGTCGGCGTGCCGGAGCTCCCGGGCGATGGCGGCAACCCCGGGCCGATCCCGCAGCCGGTCGTGGGAACGCTTCTGCACGGGGATGTTGGCCCGGGTCAGGGCGTCCACGATCGGGGCGGCCTGCGCGTCGGTGCGGTACAGCACGGCGATGTCGGAGAACGACAGCGAGGTGGACCGGCCGTCGATGCGACCCGAGTCCAGCGAGCGGTGCGACAGCCCGCCGACCAGGTCGTCGACGGTACGCACCACGAAGTCGGCCTCCTCGACCACGGACGCCGCCGGGTAGCGCCCGACCAGCGGGGCCTCCGGGTCGAGCCGGGCCGGGTCCAGTCGTCGACCCCGCACCAGCGAGGACGGTGCGATGGCCTGCACCGCGGCGGCCAGGATCGGCGCCGACGAGCGGTAGTTGCGGTTGAGCCGCACCAGTCGGGCGTCGGTGAAGTCCTCGGAGAAGCGCAGGAAGTAGCCGACGTCGGCACCCCGGAACGAGTAGATCGCCTGGTCCGGGTCGCCGATCGCGCAGAGGTTGCCGTCGGTGGGGCTGAGCAGCCGCAGCAGCTCGTACTGCACCTCGTCGACGTCCTGGTACTCGTCGACGAAGATCCACCGCCAGCGGTCCCGGTACCGCTCGACCAGCTTCCGGTCGGCCCGCAGCAACTCCACCGGCAGGGTCACCAGCTCGTCCAGGTCCACCAGGTCCTGCTTACGCAGCAGGGACGTGTAGGTGGCGCTGTCGTCGCCGGCCTCGGTGCGGGCCGCCGCCCGCTCGGCGTCGTCGGCGATCCGGAAGTCGGCCGGCAGGCCCGCAGCGGCGGTGTTCTCCCGCAGGATCAGCAGCCCCAGCGCGTGGAACGTGCCCACTGTGACGTCCTCGGCGACCGGGCCGAGCAGGCCGTCGAGGCGGTGCCGCAACTCCTCGGCGGCCCGGCGGGTGAACGTGATCGCGAGGCAGTGCTCGGGGAAGACGTTCAGCTCCGCGCAGAGGTACGCGATCCGGTGGGTCAGTGTCCTGGTCTTGCCGGTGCCCGGACCGGCCACGATGAGCAGCGGGCCACCAGGTGCCGACGCGGCCACCCGCTGCATGGCGTCCAGCCGGTCCAGCAGGCCGGTACCGACCTCCTCCATGCCGGCGAGCATCGGCTCGAACGGTTCGTGCGGAGACGGCGGCGACGCGATCGGCGGCGCGGGCGTCGGGGCCGGCTTCCGCTTCGGCTCCGACTTCGCCGCCGCCGGGCGCTTTGCCGCGACCCGGGGCGCCGGCTCCGTGGGCCGTCGCTGCGCCGGCACCGGTACGTCGAACAGGGTCTCCTGCGCGCCCAGCTCGGCCGGGTCGAAGAGCGTGATCACGCCGTACTCGCCGTCGTAGCCGGGCACCCGCCGGACGTCGCCGCGCCGCAGCCGCCCGATGCCCTCCGCGAGCAGTTCACCGCCGGCCTGCTCGATGTCGGCCAACGGCGTCGTGGTCAGGATCTCCAGCTCGGGGCCGAGTGCGGCGAGCAACTCGTTGAACCGCCCCTCGACCTTCTTCGACCGGGCACCCACCTTGTTGATCTCGCCGAGGATCTCGGCCAGCGGCACCAGGTGAGTGACGTCCCGGGCGTGTGCCGGCCGGTGCCCGGCCGGACGGTCGGCCAGCTCCTCGACCCGGCTGAGGACACCCACGGTGAGCGGTTTGCCGCACTCGGGGCAGCGGCCGCCGGCGGTCCGGGTGCGCTCCGGAGACCAGTTCACCCCACACAGCCGGTGCCCGTCCGCGTGGTACTTGCCCTCCTCCGGGAAGAACTCGACAGTGCCGGCCAGGCCGTCACCGGTACGCAGCGCCTCCCGAACGGCGAAGTAGTCCCGTTCCGCGGTCAGCACTGTCGCCTCCCGGCCGAGAGCCGGTGGCGAGTGCGCGTCCGAGTTGGACACCAACTGGTAGCCGTCCAGGCTGCCGACGCGCCAGTTCATCGCGGGGTCGGAGGAGAGCCCGGTCTCCACGGCGAAGATGTGTTCGGCCAGGTCGGCGTAGCAGTCCGCGATCGCGTCGAAGCCGGACTTCGAGCCCAACGCGGAGAACCACGGCGTCCAGATGTGCGCGGGCACCAGGTAACCGTCGGGGCTGGCCTCAAGCGTGATCTCCAGCAGGTCGCGGGAGTCCAGTCCGAGGATCGGCCGGCCGTCGGAGCCGAGGTTGCCGATCCGGCCGAGGGCGGTGTTGAACCGGGCCACCGCGTCCAGATCCGGCAGGTAGATCAGGTGGTGCACCTTGCGGGTCCGGTCGTCCCGCTTGTAGATGGTGGAGATCTCCACGCTCAGCATGAACCGGACCGGGTCCGCCTCCGCCGTCGAGGCGAGTCGGGGTGGCAGTCGGCGGGCGATGTCCCGTTCCGCTTCCGGGTCGAGTCGGTAGAGCCCCGGCTCGGCCGGGCGCAGCGTCTCCCGCAGGTGGTCGTACCAGGCGGGGTGGGTGAAGTCGCCGGTGCCGAGCAGGCCAATGCCCTTACGCCGGGCCCACCACGCGAGGTTCGGCGTGGTGAGATCACGGCTGCACGCGCGCGAGTACTTCGAGTGGATGTGCAGGTCCGCGACGAATGGCGGTAGGCCACCGGGGGGTACGGCGCTGAACGGGGGCACGCCGCATCCTGTCACGCCCGCCGCGCCGGCCACCCGCCGCCACGCGCGGACGTGACCTCCGCTATGCCGAGCGCAGCTCGACCAGACTGATTTGCGGCTCCGCGCCGACCCGGACCGGCGGACCCCAGAAACCGGCGCCGTTGGTCACGTAGACCTTGGTGCCGTCCACCTCACCGAGCCCGCTGACCACCGGCTGCTCCAGCCGGACGGCCAGGTTGAACGGCACCATCTGCCCGCCGTGGGTGTGCCCGGACAGTTGCAGGTCGACGCCGTAGCGGGCCGCCTCCTTGGCCGCCACAGGCTGGTGCGCGAGCAGGACGACGGGCCGGCTCGGGTCGCGGTCACCGAGGGCGGCGGCGAAGTCCGGACCGGCCGCGAGGCCGGTGCCCGCCCCGCTGAGGTCGTTCACGCCAGCCAGGTCGAGCACCCCACCCCGGGCCTGGATCTCCTGCCGCCGGTTCTGCAGCACCCGCAGACCGAGCCGGTCGACCTCCTGGACCCACTCCTCGACGCCGGAGTAGTACTCATGGTTGCCGGTGACGAAGTAGCTGCCGTAGCGGGAGCGCAGGTCGCGCAGCGGCGCGGCGGCCGAGCCGAGTTCGGCGACGGAGCCGTCCACCAGGTCACCGACGACGGCGACGATGTCCGCGTCGAGCCGGTTGATCGCGGCGACGATCCGCTCGGTGTGTGCCCGGCCGCGCAGCGGGCCGAGGTGGATGTCGGAGACGGTGGCGATGCGCAGACCGTCCATGCTGCGGGGGAGCTTGGCGAGCGGGATCCGCACCCGGTCCAGCTGCGGCGGGCCGAGGGCGGTGCGGACGCCGTACCCCGTGATGCCGGTGGCGGTGAGGCCGGCGAAGATGGCCGCCCCACGGGCCAGCAGCAACCGACGGGACGGGTCGTGGTCCGGTGCCGCGACAGCGCCGGCGGCCGGCGGGTCGGTCGGCCCGGCGGCACCGACCAGTACCGGTTCGGGCGCGGCGGTGGTCGGCTCCGCGGCAACCACCCGGCGGCGCAGCACCAGCCGGGCGACGAGCATCGGCACTTCCAGCACGACAAGCACGACAAGCAGGTAGAACATCAGCGCGAGCCACAGGTAGCCCGGCCAGGCGAGCCAGTAGAGCCCGGCCTGCGTCCCGGCGAGGGTGACCGGCACCAGCACGGCCAGCACCACGGCGGTGATCGCGCCGACCCGTCGCCAGCGACCCGGTGTGGTGGTGTCCCGAACCAGCCGCTTCCACAGGTAGAGGTGGATGAGACCGGTGACCAGCGCCAGGACAGCCACGAACCCCAGAACCGCCATCATGTGCGTGCGCCTCCCTCAGCCGCCCGCGAACGGGGGCAGGACATCGATCGTGGCCCCGGCCGGTAGGGGTGCCTGACGATCATGACAGGTGACGCCGTTCACGAGGAAACTCGCCACCCGCAGCACCCCGGCGAGACGGTCGCCGTGGCGCTGGGACAGCTCGGCCGTGAGGTCGTCGAGTGACCGCCCACCGGGGACGGCCTCCTCGGCGCGGCCGGCGGCGGCGCGGGCGCCAGCGAAGTAGCGGACGGTCAGCGGTGTCCCCGGCATGCTCAGCCCCCGATCGCGGACATCGGTCGGGTCGGTTGGAGGAAGGTCGGGTCGTCGATGCCGTGCCCGGCGCGCTTGCCCCACATCGCGGTGCGCCAGCGTCGGGCCAGCTCGTCGTCGTCCACGGCGGCCCGCAGCGCGGCGCGCAGATCCGACTCCTCGGTGGCGAAGAGGCAGGCGCGGACCTGACCGTCGGCGGTCAGCCGGGTGCGGTCGCAGTCCCCGCAGAAGGGACGGGTGACGCTGGCGATCACACCGACCCGGGCGGGACCTCCGTCGACCAGCCAGGTCTCCGCCGGTGCCGCACCGCGCTCGGCCGGGTCGGGGCTGAGATCGAAGGCGGTACGCAGGGACGCCAGGATCTCCTCGGCGGTGACCATGGTGTCGCGGGCCCAACCGTGCTGGGCGTCCAGCGGCATCTGCTCGATGATCCGCAGCTGGTAGTCGTGATCGAGGGCGAAGCGGAGCAGCGCTGGCGCCTCGTCCTCGTTCACACCTCGCATCAGCACTGAGTTGATCTTCACGGGGCTGAGGCCGACTGCCGCCGCCCCGGCCAGCCCGGCCAGCACCGCGTCGAGGCGGGGACGGCGGGTGAGCGTGGTGAACCGGTCCGGGTCCAGGGTGTCCAGTGAGACGTTCACCCGGTCCAGGCCGGCCGCGCGCAACGCCGGGGCCAGCCGGTCCAGGCCGATGCCGTTGGTGGTCAGCGAGACCCGGGGGCGGGGCTGGAGGGCGGCGACGGCCGTCACGATGTCGACCAGCCCGGGTCGGATCAGCGGCTCACCGCCGGTGAACCGCACCTCGGTCACGCCGAGCATCTCGACCGCCACCTGGACCAGCCGGACGATCTCCTCGTCGGTCAGCAGCTCGGGGCCGGCCAGCCAGGGCAGCCCTTCCGCCGGCATGCAGTAGGTGCAGCGCAGGTTGCACTTGTCGGTGAGGGACACGCGCAGGTCCCGGGCGACGCGGCCGTACCGGTCGACGAGGACGCCGTCGGACCCCGGGGCGGCGCTCACCTGTCGACCGTAGCGCGCTCGGCCCGGCCCAGGACGGCGCGGGCGGTCCGGACGACCGCATCTCGGTAACTGGCGCCGAAGAGCGCGGTGTGCACAAGCAGCAGATGCAGCTGATGTAGCGGCACGCGGTCCCGCCAACCGTCCGACAGCGGCCAACTCTCCTGGTAGGCGGCCAGCACCCGACCCAGGTGGGGGATGCCGCCGAAGAGGGCGAGCTGGGCGAGATCCGTTTCCCGGTGCCCACCGTGCGCCGCCGGGTCGACCAGCCAGGCCCGGTCGTCGGCCCCCCACAGCACGTTGCCCGGCCACAGGTCGCCGTGGATGCGCGCGGGCGGCTCGTCGCCGCCGAGCCCGTCGAGGCGACCGATCACCTGCTCGACCAGATCGGCGTCGGCCCCGCTGAGCGCACCGCCGTCGACCGAGCGTCGCAGGTAGGGGGCGAGGCGCCGCTCGACGAACCAGGTCGACCAGCGCCCCTCGGTGGGGGTGTTGTCCTGGGGAAGCGCGCCGATGAAACCGGGCCAGGCCGCACCGAAGGTGGTCGCGCCCGCCCGGTGCAACCCGGCCAACTCCCGGCCGAAGCGCTCCGCGGCCTCCGGCGTCGGCTCGCCGGGCTCCACCCAGTCGAGCGCCAGCAGCTCCGGCAACACCACGATCACCTCGGGTACGGCGACCGCGCCCGCCTCCCGCAGCCAGCGCAGGCCGGCGGCCTCGGCGGCGAAGAAGCCCTCCGGCACCGGTCGGTCGGCGTTCTCCGGCCAGGACTTGGCGAAGACGGAGTGGCCGTCGTCGAGGGTGAGCCGGGCGGCGGCGCAGATGTCTCCACCGGCGACCGGCGTCTCCCGGAGCCGCTGATGGGTCCGGAAGGTCGGGAGGTGCGCCGGATGCGCGCGCAGGTACGCCAGGTCCATCAGCGCACGGTAACCGCTCCTTACGACAGCCAGGTGTCGCCCGACGACATCGGCGCTCTTTCGGCACTCGTCGGTGTGGCATGAGCAGGGAAAACACGCTGCGTAACTGTGGATAAGCCGCGTGTCGTCCACAGGGGTGGCCGGGCCCGGTGCCCCCGCCGCAGGCTTCCGACATGACCTCGACCGAACGCCCCCAGTTGGCCGTCCGCTCACCCGCCGACCTGATCGCCGCCGTGCCGTACCTGCTGGGTTTCCACCCCGCCGACAGCGTGGTCGCGGTGGCGCTGCGCGGTCGGCAGATCATCTTCGCCGCCCGCGCCGACCTGCCCGAGCCGTCCACGGATCCCCTCGACCGGGCCCGACACCTGGCCGGGGTGATCCACCGGCAGGGCGCGGAGGCTGCCACGGTCGTGGGTTACGGCCCGCCCGACCGGGTCACCCCGAGCGTGGATGCCGTACGCGCCGCGCTGACCGGTGTCGGCCTGGAGGTGCTCGACGCGCTGCGGGTGACCGACGGCCGGTGGTGGTCCTACCTCTGCACCGAGGCCGAGTGCTGCCCACCCGAGGGTCGCCGCTACGACCCGGAGATCAACCAGGTGACGGCGTCGGCGGTCTTCGCCGGCCAGGTGGCTCTCCCGGACCGGGCCGCCCTCGTGGCGCAGGTGTCGCCGGTCGAAGGGCCGGCCCGGGACGCGTTGCGCGCGGCCGCCGTCGGGGCCGAGAAACGGCTCGTCGACCTGATCGAGGGCGCGCCCGCCAGCGATCTGCTCGGCGGTCGAGCGGTGCGCTCCGCCGGGGTGACGGCGGTTCGCGAGGCGCAACGCCGGCAGCGGCGCGGTGAACGGCTCGACGATGCGGAGGTCGCCTGGCTGTGCCTGCTGCTGACCCACCTGCCGGTGCGCGACCACGCCTGGGAACGCACCGACGGTCGCGATCGGGACATCGCCCTGTGGACCGACGTGCTGCGCCGGGCCGAGCCGGAGCTGACCGCCGCGCCCGGTGCGTTGCTGGCGTTCGCTGCCTGGCGCGCCGGGCAGGGCGCGTTGGCGGCGGTCGCGCTCGAACGCACGCTCGGTCTGCACCCCGGCTACTCGCTCGCCCTGCTGCTGGACGACCTGATCCGGCGCGGCGTGCCCCCGGCCGAGCTGGACGGCTGGCCGTCGGTCGGGATGCCCGGGGTCATCCGTCCCCGCAGACGGAGCCGACGTGGCCGCCGCTGACCGGTCCGATCACACGCTTGGTAATACCGCGGGTGCTACCAGAATTGGTAGGCTGGCGGACATGACCGTCAAGCGCTCCGTGAGCCTCCCCGACGACGTCGCGGAGTGGCTGGATCGGCAGCCCAACGTCTCGGCCGCCATCACCGCGGCGGTACGAGCCCAGATGGAGGTCATGCACCTCGACGAGGTGCTGCGGCGTGCCGGCATCGAGGTGACCGAGGCGGGCCGGGCGCGGTGGCGGGAGCGGCTGGCGACGCCCATTCCGGCGGACGCCCTGGCCGAAGGACGCCGGATGTTGGGCCGCGCGGGATGAGCGATCAGATCGCTGCCGTCTTCGACGCGTCGGCGTTGACGGCCTACCTCGAGGGCAACCCATCGGTGGGGGAGCTGATGCTGGAGGTCGCCGACGAGGGTCGGCAGGTGGCCGTACCGGCGACGTGCCTGGCTGTCGCCTTCGCAAACGCGACCGACGAGATCGATGCCGCGCTGCTGGCCCTGATGATGACCGCCCCGATGATCCGCCTGCTGCCTCTCGACGCCGAGGACGTGCGAGACACCGGCACGTTGGCCCGCGCCGGGGACGGTGACATCTCGCTCGGCCATGCCGCCCGTGCGGCACTCACCCACGAGGCGCACTACGCGACGGCGCGACCCGAGGCCGCGGCGAAGGTGCTCCCCACCAACTGGAGCATCTTCCAGCTGGCCTGACGAGCGACAAGGCTGCGACGCGAACCCGAGTCGATCATGCGCAGGGCGGGCCCTGGCCGCTTCCCTCGGCACCGCCCTCCGTCGAAGGATGTACGCGTTGCTCCTGTCCACGGCCGACGCGGCCGGCTCACCACCGCCGGAGAATGATCTCGTGGCCGTTAACCGTGTCGGTACGACATGACCCCCGAGTTGCTGCTGTCGCTGGCCGGGCTGGCGTTGATCGACAGCACCAGCATCGGCACCCTCTTCATCCCGGTCTGGCTGCTGCTCGCACCCGGGACGATCAACGCGCGGCGGATCCTCGTCTACCTCGGCACCATCGCCGTCTTCTACTTCGCCGTGGGGCTGCTGCTCGCCCTGGGTGGCAGTCAGTTGGCCGACGTCCTCGGCGGGGCGATGGACAACCGGCCGGTGCTCTGGGCGCAGCTCGTTCTCGGGGTCGGGCTGTTCGCGCTCAGCTTCCGGTACGACGGCAAACGACGCCCACGCGGCGGCGGTGTGCTGCGGTGGCGGGACCGCGTCACAGCTGGCGACTCCTCGGTGCGCTGGCTGGTGGGGTTGGCGCTCCTCGCCGCGCTCGCGGAGGTGGCGACGATGCTGCCGTACCTCGGCGCGGTCGGCCTGCTGACCACCTCCGAGGTCGGTGCGGCGCAGATGGTGGGTCTGCTCGCTGCCTACTGCGTGGTCATGGTGTTGCCGGCGGTGCTGCTGCTCGGAGCGCGAATGGCGTGGCCGAGGTTGGTCGAGCCGGTGCTGGGCCGGCTCAACGCCTGGATCGCGCGCCACTCCGGCGGCATGCTCGGCTGGATCCTCGGCATCGCGGGCTTCCTGCTGGCCCGCGACGCCGTGATCCGGCTGGACCTGCTCGACCAGTTGGTGATCAGACTGTGATCCGTTCGGGGCGGGCGTAGACGTTCATCGTGTTGCCGCGCAGGAAGCCGACAAGTGTCATGCCCGCCTCCTCGGCCAACTCGGCGGCGAGGGTGCTCGGGGCGGACACCGCGGCCAGCAGCGGCAGCCCCGCCATCCACGCCTTCTGGGTCAGCTCGAAGCTGGCCCGCCCGGAGACCAGCAGCAGGTGCCCGGCGAGCGGCAGCCGGCGCTCCCGCACCGCCCAGCCGATCACCTTGTCCACGGCGTTGTGTCGGCCCACGTCCTCGCGCAGCACCACCAGTTCGCCGTCGGGGGTGAACAAGCCGGCCGCGTGCAGCCCGCCGGTCCGGTCGAAGCCGCGCTGGGCGGCGCGCAACCGGTCGGGCAGGTCGGCGAGCAGCGTGGCCGGCACGCTGAGAGGGTCCGCCGAGACCGGGAAGAGCGACCGGGTGCGTACCGCGTCGATGCTGGCCTTGCCGCAGACCCCGCAGGAGCTGGTCGTGTAGAAGTTCCGGGACGGGTCGGTGGTCGGTTCCGGCACTCCGGGGGCGAGCACCACGTCCACCACGTTGTACGTGTTCGGTGTCTCCGCGCCGGCGCAGAGCTGCGCGGTCAGCACGTCGTCGGTCGACCGGATCAGCCCCTCCGTCAGCAGGAACCCGATGGCCAGGTCCAGGTCGTCGCCGGGGGTACGCATGGTGACGGCGAGCGGCCGCCGTCGGCCGGGGCCGGCCGCGCCGACCCGGATCTCCAGCGGCTCTTCCACGGCAAGGGTGTCCGGCCGGCGGACCGACCCGCGGCCGGCGCTCGCCGCGTCCAGGTCGATCCGGAGTACGCCCCTGCGATCAGTTGCCCGTCCCATCCCGCCATCCTCCCCCCACCTCACCCCGAACCACCCACCCCAACCCCACCCACCCCCCACCCCGCGCGTTGATCATGAAGTTGTCCGCGCGTGTTGTCGGCGTGTCGAGCGACAACTCCATGATCACCGGGGTGAGGGGTTGGGCTGGCGCATCCGAGCGCCGGCACGGTTACCGTGGCCGGGTGGGGACGTACGCAGCAGTGGTGCTCGCGGGTGGGGCCGCCCGACGGATGGGCGGGGTCGACAAGCCCGCGCTTCCGGTCGGTGGTCGGCCGATGCGTGACCGCGTGCTGGCCGCCGTCGCCGACGCGACGCCGCGGGTGCTGGTCGGTGCGGCCCAGGGCGTGCCGGCGGGTGTGCGGGTCGTCCGGGAGGACCCGCCCGGCGGGGGCCCGGTCCCCGCGGCGGCGGCCGGCCTGGCGCTGCTGGATCCCGACACCGCCCTTGTCGCGCTGCTCGCCGGCGATCTGCCGCTGCTCACCCGGGCCGCGATCAGTGACCTGTTGAACCACTTCGACGGTGAGTCCGCACGCACCGAACCGGCCGGAGACCGCTCCGCGTCGGCACCGCCGCCCAGCGGCGGCGAGCGGGGACCGGACGGGGTGTGCTTCGTGGACGGGGACGGGCGGCGGCAGTCGCTCTGTGGTGTCTGGCGGGTCGCGGCGCTGCGGGCGGCGTTGGACCGGCTGGCCGTCGAGCGGGGCGGGAGCTTGTCCGGGGCGCCGGTCCGGGCGCTGCTGGCGGGTCTCGTGGTGCGGGAGGTGGGCTGGTCCGGCGAGGGCCCGCCGCCGTGGTTCGACTGCGACACTGACGAGGACGTACGCCGGGCGGAGGAGTGGGCGCCATGACGGTGATGGACGACTGGGTCACGGCGGTGTGCGCCGAGTTGGATCTGGACCCGGCCGCGGTGCCGGTGCCGGCGGTGCTCGATCTGGCCCGGGACGTCGCCCACCAGGTGCTGCGTCCCGGGGCGCCGGTGACCGCGTACCTCTTCGGGTTGGCGGTCGGCCGGGGTGCCGAGCCGGCGGACGCCGCGGCCCGGCTCAGCGCGCTGGCGGGCACCTGGCCGGTCGAGTTGGGTGCCGACCCCGCGGACCCGACGGCCCGCTGACCGCCGCTGTCCGATCCCGGTCCGGGCTGATTCGGCCTACCGGCGGCGTGGGTAGGGTGATCGTGACGGACGGAGGCGATCATGACGGCTGACCACCCCTCGGCCCCGCACGGTGAGCTGCCCGGCGCTTCGACCGAGCCGGCGGAATCGATCCTGCTCGACGAGCCCAGCACCACCGACCTGCGGGCGAAGGTGACCGAGGCGTGGCGGGAGTTCGCCCGCGCGCTCGCCGTGCGGCTGCGGGAACTTCCCGTCGGCGCGCACCTCGACGTGACCCTCGATCCCACGGCCTCCGGCACCGGTGACGCCGTCTACTCGATAAGCGTGGACGTGGACGCGGACCGGGTGTTGTCCGCCCGCGCGGTCGGCAACGCCACCCTGCCGGCGGGGTACCGACTGGACCGGGGCGCGGTGGCGGAC
The DNA here is from genome assembly GCF_018070385.1 of Micromonospora sp. C97. NCBI lineage: Bacteria > Bacillati > Actinomycetota > Actinomycetes > Micromonosporales > Micromonosporaceae > Micromonospora > Micromonospora sp. C97. The sequence continues at coordinate 104,716 of NZ_JAGPXU010000008.1, read as the reverse complement.
ATGGTCGCGCTCGGTTGGTCGCCGCCCGGGGTGGTCGCCGGCTCCGGCGGTTCCTTCGGGTTGAACGCCACGACGGGCGAGTCGACCCAGGTGGCCACGCTGCTCTCCCGCACGCTGCGGGACGTCTACGGTGCCCCGCACCCGGCCTTCCTCGTCTACCTGGTGCACGACGCCGAGGGCGAACCGCTGACGGTGGACCCGCTGGGCACCGCGCGTAGCGAGTTCGGCCCGGACGCCGATGTCGAGGCGGACCTGGAGGAGGCGTTGGCCGAGGCGGCTGCCGCTCAGGTCGAGCGGGACGACGTGCTCGACCTGGCCGACCGGGTCCGTACCGTGGTCTCCACGATGTTGAAGTCGGACACCGACCGGTTGCAGATCGACTCGGACGGCGACATCACCATCCGCGCCGGCTCGGCGATGGTCTTCGTGCGGGTGCGGGACAACCCGCCCCTGGTGGACGTGTTCTCCCCGGTGCTCACCGAGGTGGAGCCGACCGAGCGGCTCTACGTGAAGCTCTCCGAGCTGACGAACCGGATGCCGATCGGCCGCCTCTACTGCGCCGATGACACGGTCTGGGCGTCCATCCCGGTGTTCGGCCGCAACTTCCAGGCCACCCATCTGATGCTCGCGGTGCAGGTGATGACCGGTCTCGCCGACGAGTTGGACGACCGTCTACACGGCGAGTTCGGCGGCAAGCGGTTCTTCGGTGAGGGTGACAAGCCGGTCCGGCGCGACGAGTCGGAGCACCGCACCGGCATGTACCTCTGAACCCGGTCAGTTCACGTCCAGCAGGGTCTTGCCGACTGTCGCGCGCGCCTCGATGGCGGCGTGCGCGTCCGCCGCGCGTTCCAGCGGGAAGCGCTGGCCGATGAGCGGCCGTAGCTGGCCGGCCGCCGCGCCCGCCAGCACCTGATCGGTGTACGCGCGCATCCGCGCGGGCGGCACGTCCGATCGGACCAGCGTGACGTGCCGCGCCGTGGCGTCCTCCGCCGACACCGGGGACCACCCGCCGCTGGCCAGCCCGAAGCTGACCATCCGGCCACCCGGGTCCAGCAGCTCGAACGCCGTCCGGGCGATGGGGCCGCCGACGCCGTCGAACACCACGTCGACTCCGCCCACCACGTCCCGGATCCGGTCGGTCCAGCCCGGCAGGCGGTAGTCGGCCGTCAGGTCGGCACCGAGGCCGGGCAGCAGGTCCACCTTGCGCGCGCCGCCGGCCACCCCGATCACCTGTGCGCCGGCGCGCGCCGCGAGCTGCACGAGCAGGCTGCCCACGCCGCCCGCCGCCGCTTCCACCAGCACCCGGTCGCCGGGGCGAACGCCGGCCGCCCCGACCAGCAGGGTGGCGGTCCGTCCGTCGGCCAGCAGGGCCACCGCGTCGTCCAGTGCCAGCCCGGCCGGCACCTCGAAGGGCGCGGACGCGTCCACCACCGCCCGTTCGGCGTACCCGCCGGAGCCGCCGGTGGCGCTGACGACCCGGCGCCCGGTCAGCGCCGGGTCGACGTCCGACCCGACCGTGGTGATCACCCCGCCGACGCCGTTGCCGGGGATCAGCGGTGGGGTGAGCCGGAACGGGCCGGGGCGTCCGGAGCGTAGCTGCGTCTCGATGAAGGTGATGTTCACGTGCGCGACGTCGATCAGCACCTGCCCGGGTCCGGGCACCGGGTCGGGCGCCGGGCCGGGGACCAGCACCTCGGGTCCGCCGAACTCCCGTAACCAGATCGCCCGCATGACAGCCCCCTCGGCCTCGATGGGCTGCCTCGCCCACTCGGGGTCAGTCCATCTCCTCAACTCGGGTTGAGGTCAAGAGGTGCCGGCGGACGGCCCGACGCCGGGCGATTCGACCAGCCGGGAGAGCACGATGGTGCTGCGGGTGGAGGTCACGAAGGACTCGGCCCGCAGTCGTTCCAGCGCTGCCTCCAGGTGGGCGATGTCGGCGGCGCGCAGGTGCACGAGCGCGTCCGCCTCCCCGGAGACGGTGTACGCGCCGACCACCTCGGGGTGTCGGCGGGCGGCCACACCGATCTGTGCCGGGGTGGTCCGGCCGGCGCAGAACAGCTCGACGAAGGCTTCCGTCGTCCAGCCGACGGCGGCCGGATCAACGACGGCCGTAAATCCCCTGATCACGCCGGTGGCGCGTAGCCGGTCGACGCGACGCTTGACCGCTGGGGCGGAGAGTGACACCCGAGCGCCGATGTCGGCGTACGACGCGCGGGCGTCCGCGACAAGTAACGCAATGATCCGCTGGTCTACCGCGTCTATCTGCAACGTTCCGCCTCTGGGAAGCAACACTTGTGGCTGTTTTCAACGTTCCACGGTACCTACTCTTGGTGACCGTGAACCAGCAGCGTTTCCCGCGAAAGCGGACATATCTCATGTGCTCGCCGGACTACTTCGCGGTCGAGTACGCGATCAACCCGTGGATGGACGTGACCACCCCGGTCGACCGGGATCTGGCCGTCAAGCAGTGGGACCGGCTGCGCGAGACGCTTGTCGGCCTCGGCCACGAGGTGCACCTGCTCACCCCCGAGCAGGGCCTGCCCGACATGGTCTACGCCGCCAACGGCGGCTTCGTGGTGGACGGCAGCGTCTACGGCGCCCGGTTCAAGCACGAGCAGCGGGCCGCCGAGGCCGCCGCCCACCACGCCTTCTACGAGGCGCAGGGCTGGCGGTTCATCGCACCCAGCGAGACCAACGAGGGCGAGGGCGACTTCGCGTACGTGCCGGAGGCGCACGGCGGACTCATCCTGGCCGGGCACGGCTTCCGCACCGAGATCCCCGCGCACGCCGAGGCGCAGGAGGCGTTGGGTCGTCCGGTGGTGTCGCTGCGCCTGATCGACCCGCGCTTCTACCACCTGGACGTGGCGCTCGCGGCCATCGACGACGAGAACATCGTCTACTTCCCGGGCGCGTTCTCCGCGGCCAGCCAGCGGGTGCTCACCCAACTCTTCCCGGACGCGGTGATCGCCGACGACGAGGACGCGATGGCCTTCGGGCTCAACCTGGTCAGCGACGGCGCGAACGTGGTCCTCAACAGCGAGGCCACCCGCCTGGCCGGCAAGCTCAAGGCGGCCGGGTACACGCCGGTCCCCGTCGAGCTGGCCGAGCTGAAGAAGGGCGGCGGCAGTGTGAAGTGCTGCATCGCCGAGCTGCGGCACTGACCCACCAACGTCTCGGGGCCGGTCTCCCAGTGGGAGACCGGCCCCGAACCGTGCTTGCGCGGGCGATCAGCCCAGCGTGGCCAGCTCGTTGATCAGCACGTTCGACATGACCTGACCGTCGCGCTGCACCTCACGCAGGTACCACTTCTGCTGCGGGGTACGCGGCTGGTTGAACTGCCAGATGCCGCGCGGGCTGTCGATCTGGCCGATCTTGCCCAGGGCCAGGTTGACCTGCTGCGGCGTCGGCTTCCCGCCGGTCAGCTGGATGGCCTGGTCGAGCACCTGCGCCGCGTCGTACGACGCCATCGCGTACGTGGTGGGCGTGACCTGGTACTTCTTGCGGTACGCCGAGGCGAAGACCCGGTTCGACGTGTTGTTCAGGTCGGCCGAGTAGTTCAGCGCGGTCTGGATGCCCAGCGCGTTGTCCTTCAGGTTCTCCAGCACGGTGCCCTCGGTGAGGAAGCCCGGTGCGTAGATCGGCCCGGCGAACTTCTCCCGCAGCTGCTTGATGAACTCGACGGCGGCCGCCCCGGCGAAGAAGCAGAAGACCGCGGTGGGCTTCTTGGCCAGCGCCTTGGAGATGTCCGAGGCGTACGTCGTCTTGCCGGGGTTGCCGGTGGCGTTGGTGTAGGTCACCGGGTCGCTGATCCGCGGGTCGGTCGCGCCGAACTCCTGCTTGAAGCCGCGTACGACGTCCGGGCTGCCGACGTTCTCCGGCATGATGATCGCGACCCGGCCGTTGGCCGGCAGTTGGTCGCGCAGGTAACGCCCGAGCGCCCGGCCGGCCTCGTCGAGCACGTACGAGGTCCGCCAGATGTAGAAGACGCTCTGCAGGCTGCTCGGTGAGGCGTTGGAGCCGATCAGCGGGACCCGGGCCTGCTCCACAGTGTCCCGGATGCCGACCATCACCGCCGAGTTGACCACGCCGGTGAGCGCCAGCACGCCCTGCTTGAGCAGGCCCTCGACGGCGGCCTTGCCCGTCTTCGCGGTGTCGCCCTCGTCGGCGGTCAGCAGCTCGACGGGGTGGCCGCCCAGCCGCTGGTCGTGCAGGTCGAGGAAGAGCTGGAAGCCGTTGGTGATGTCGTCGCCGATGCTCTTGAAACCGCCGGCCTGCGGCGTGATCAACCCGATCTTGACCGGGCTGTGGTTGGCGGTCGGTTCGGCGTCACTGTCTGAGCCACACCCGGCGACGAACCCGGTGGTACCGAGCGCGGCCAACAGTTGGAGCGCCCGCCTGCGATTCATCTGCGACACCGAGTTCCTTCCAAGGAAGCGTTACAGGGCCGAACACCGCCCCTCCGGCGTTCTACCTGGTCCGCGACGCTGCGTCAATGGCTAGTGATCATCGTGCAGGGACCGCAACACAGCGAGGACCTGGGGCCAGGCGACGGACTCCGGGTCGATCAGCCCGAAATGCTCGCATCCAGGCAGTTCAACAAGGGAGATATCGGATCCTGCGGCACTGGCTTCCGCTACGAAATCCCGGCTCATGTCCGCCGGCACCTGATGATCGTCTGAACCGTGTATAACTACTGTGCGTGTTCGTATCGGTACCAACATCCGTGGATCCGCCGTCGCGTACCGGTCCGGGACCTGCTCCGGGCCGCCGCCGAGCAGCGCGGCGACCGCGCCCGAGTCCAGATCGCGCCGGTACGCCTCGCCCAGGTCGGCCACCGGGGCCAGGGCGAGCACCCCGCCCACCGTGGCCGGGGCGGTGGCCGCCACGTACAGCGCCAGGTGACCCCCGGCGGAGTGCCCGACCAGGATCGGCGGGGTCGGGCTCACCCGGCCGGGCAGCGCGTCGGCCGCCAGCACGGGCAGTTCGGCCACCCCGGTCAGGACGTCGGTCAGGGTGCCCGGCCAGCCGCCACCGGGCTGCCCCGTCCGGCGGTATTCCAGCTGCGCCACCGGGTAGCCCTGGGCGGCGAGGGCCGTGGCCAGCGGGCCGGTGTGCCGCCGGTCGTACTCGGCCCGCCAGAACCCCCCGTGCAGCACGACGACGAGCGGCCGGGCCGGGCCGGTCCCCGTCGGGAGGCGCAGATCGGCCACCTGATTCGGGTCGTCCCCGTACGCCACGGTCCGGTCGGGCTCCGGAGCGGGCCGGGTCAACACGGCGCGCGGGTCGACAGGCATGGCGCGACGGTAGCGCGCCCCGCAGGGGTGGTTCGGCCCCGGGAGTCGGTCCCGGGGGGCATGGCCCGCGCCCACTGGGTAAAGATGGACCCCATGACCGAAGCGCGCTCAGCTGGACAGAACGACGAGCCCGGCCCCGACGACTCCGGCCAGTCCGGCACCGTGGTGGTGGTCGGCCCGGACGGTCGGCCGATCGGCACGATGCAGACCGACGAGGGCCAGGGTGAGGACCCGACCCGCCTGGTCGAACAACCGGCCAAGGTGATGCGGATCGGCAGCATGATCAAGCAGCTGCTGGAGGAGGTGAAGGCCGCACCTCTCGACGACGCCAGCCGCCACCGGATGCGGGAGATCCACGAGCGGTCGATCGTCGAGCTCAAGGAGGGCCTCGCCCCCGAGCTGCGCGACGAGCTGGAGCGCATCTCGCTGCCCTTCACCGAGGACAAGGCCCCCAGCGAGGGCGAGCTGCGGATCGCGCACGCCCAGCTCGTCGGCTGGCTGGAGGGCCTGTTCCACGGCATCCAGGCCGCGCTGGTGGCCCAGCAGATGGCCGCCCGGGTGCAGCTGGAGCAGATGCGCGGCGGCCGGCAGGCGCTGCCCAGCGGCCCCGGCGGAATCGTCCCCGGGATGCCGGGCATCGGCCAGCCGGGCGGCGGCGAGGGTCACAACACCGGTCAGTACCTCTGACCTCAGTCCACCCCGAAGATCCCCTCCAGGTACGCCGCCACGCCGTCCTCGGTGTTCGCCGTCGTCACGTCGTCGGCGACCGCCAGGACGGCGCGGTGCGCGTTGGCCACCGCCACCCCACGGCCGGCCCAGGTCAGCATCGGTACGTCGTTGGGCATGTCGCCGAAGGCCAGCACGTCCGCCGCTGCCACCCCGAGCTGGTCGCAGTACCAGGCCAGCCCCGCCGCCTTGGTCACCCCGGCCGCGGAGATCTCCACCAGCCCAGAGGACGACGAGTGGGTGGCCTCGGCCAGCCCCGCCACCGCCGTGGCGATCAGCTCGGCGAAGGCGTCCGGGTCCTGCTCACCGGCGCGGGCGAGGAGCTTCACCGCCGGCACCGAGAGCAGTTCCTCCGGCGTTTCGATCGGCCGGATGCCGTCGGCGTCGGCGTCCCAGCGCAGCGGGTAGTGCGCCTCGTGCCGCATCTCCCGGCTGTCCAGGATCTCCACGGCGAAGCTGATCCCGGGCACCTCGGCCCGTAGCCTCCGGGCCACCTCCGCCAGGTGCTGTGGTGCGAGCGGGTCGGCCCGCACCACCTCGTCCTCAAACGGGTCGTAGACCACGGCGCCGTTGGCGCAGACCGCCGGCAGCGGCCGGGCGAGCTGGTCGTACACCATCTTGAGCCAGCGGACCGGACGGCCGGTGACCAGGACGACCGGCGTGCCTCCCGCGGAGATCCGGGCGAGCAGGTCGGCGGTGCGTGGGCTGACGGTGTGGTCGTCGCGGATCAGCGTGCCGTCGATGTCGGTGGCGATGAGGCGGGGCGTGTTTCCCATTACCGGGACAGTAGCCGGTCGAGATACACCGCCACCCCGTCGTCGTCGTTGCGCAAGGTCACCTCGTCGGCGACGGCGCGCAGCGCGGGGTGCGCGTTTGCCACTGCCACCCGCGACCAGCCGGCCCATCCGAACATCGGCAGGTCGTTGGGCATGTCACCGAAGACCAGCACGTCGGCCGGGTCGACCCCGAGGGTCTGCGCCACCACTGTCAGCCCGGTCGCCTTGTCCACGCCGGGCGGGCAGATCTCGACGAAGCCGAGCCCGGCCTGGGTGAGCGTGGCGACCTGCGGCGGGATGATCTCGCGGGCCACCGCCAGCAGCTCGTCCACGTGGTGGTCGGCGGTCCGGGCGAAGGCCTTGATCACGTCGGAGGCGAGGCACTCGTCACGGGTGCGCGCCTCGAAGCGGTCCTGGTAGGGCCAGCTCTCGTGGTAGTCACCCCAGAGCGGGGCGTCGTGCTCGTCGGACGCCTCGACCATGACGGTGAGCGGGCCGACCTGCGCCTCCAGATCGGCGAGCAGCCGGGCCAGCACCTCGGCGGGCAACCGCTCGTCGCGGAGCACCACCGGGCCGCTCGGGTCGCTCTGGTCGACCACCCATCCGCCGCCGGCCATGACCAGGAAGTCGGCGGCGCGGATGTCGTTGCGGGTCAGTTCGCTCAACCGAGGGCCGCGTCCGGTCGCGCCGACCACCGGAATTCCGGCGGCGCGCACCCGGTCGAGCACCCCATGGGTGTACGCGGAGACGGTGTCATCGCTGCGGACCAGCGTCCCGTCGAGGTCGGTCGCGATCAACTTGGGCAGTCCCGGGCGGGTCATCGTTCCTCCTTCGCCCGCCGCCGTCGCACCTGCCATGGCCAGGGAGAGCGCGGCCCGGCGTGACGGCGGGCAGCAACCGTACCTCGCGAAAAGGGCCCCAACCATGGCTTCCAGGCGAATCGGACCCCAACCCCCGGCACCCCTGCGGTGTCCCCCGCGTGCCGCAGCCTCGCGCTGCCTCGGCTGCCTCGCGCTGTCCGTGATCTCGCGCTTGGGGTCGCCGTGCTTTGGGCCGCCGGGCTGTGTTTGGGCCTTATGTCGGGCTGCGAGCGGGGCCGGTGCGACCGCCAGTTCCCCGCTCATCCCAAGATCGTGCTCAATCAAGGAAGTAGTGGCCTGCGGGCCGCGCGGATACCACTACATCAATGTTCAAGCACGATCTTGGCGGGGGTGGGCCGAGGGCTTGGGCGCGGGACCGTGGGGGGTCGGCCGGGGCCTGGGAGCAGGCCGCGGTGGGCCGGGGGCCGGGGACCCGGGCGTGGTGGGGCGCTGTTATCGACGTGGGCTGGGGTGACGGTGGAGGTCAGTGCTGTGGGTCGGGGCGGGTGAAGGGGGCGGCGGGGGTGACGGTCAGGTCGGCGGGGGCGGGCAGGCCGTCCTCGATCGGGTCGGGGTTGCGGCGGCGGCGCCAGGGGCGCGGTGCTGGCCCGTCGGCGGACCGGTCCTCGTCCGGCGGGTCGAACGCGCCGGGGGGTGCGGCAGGCGCCAGCCGCAGGGCGGCCGCGAACAGCACACAGGCGGCGAACGCCATCACCAGCCCACGGCCGTACTCGGCCCGGAAGCCGTCGTCGGGCGAGTAGAAGAAGTCCCGCTGGCTGGGGTCGTCGAGGGTGGCAGTGGCGGCCACCAGCAGTGCCAACAGGGCACCGGCCAGAGCGAGACCGGCCAGCCGGGCGTTCGGCCGCACGGCCGCCGTGCCCCGCAACGCCAGCACCACGGTGCAGACGAGGGCGAGCAGGCCGACCAGGTAGCCCACCCCGAAGCCACCGACCTCGGACACCCCGGCGGGCACCTCGATCGTCGAGTTCCCCTCGGGCCCGCCGTTCGGCAGGCTCATCACGAGCCACTCACCGAGAAGTGAGGCGATCGCGGCCACCGCGCCCAGACCGGCGAGCAGCAGCGGCAGCCGAGGATCCCGCGCGAAGCCGGCCAGGGACCAGGCGAACCGGCCCCGGCGGGTCGTGTCGACGGCACCCCACTCGATCACGGCGGGGGCCTCGGACCGATCGCCCTGCCGGGGGATTGGAAGCTCCTCGGACATCGGCCACCCTTCCGCCGGTCTCGGGCCTGGGTCGCATCATGGCACAGCAAGCTGGTGGTGACAGGGATCGCAGGGCTGGCGAGCGCGCCGGTCTGTCGCTCGGCGGTCGCGTTTCCGCTAGCGTTTGCCCCATGCCAATCCGTACCGCTTCAGCACAGTGGCAGGGCAACCTCACCGAGGGCGCGGGCACCGTCCGCACCGGTAAGGGCGGCCTGTCCGGCAACTACTCCTTCAAGTCGCGCTTCGAGGAGGGTGAGGGCACCAACCCCGAGGAGCTGATCGCCGCCGCGCACGCCGGCTGCTTCTCGATGGCGTTCTCCAAGGCGCTTGCCGACGCGGGCTCGACGGCCACCTCGGTCGAGACCACCGCCAAGGTGCACCTGGACAAGACCGACGCCGGCATGACCGTCACCCGGATCGACCTGGAGACGGTCGGCCAGGTCCCGGGCATCGACGAGGCGGAGTTCCAGAAGCTCGCCGAGGCCGCCAAGGCCAACTGCCCGATCTCCCGTCTGCTCTCGCCGGGTGCCGAGATCACCCTGAGCGCCCGCCTGGCCGCCTGAGCAAGCCGACCCACACCGCGTACGTCCACGGAAGAAGCCTCCGCCCGTTCCCGGGTGGTCGCTTCTTCCGTGCGGGTGCGAATGACGGCGTGCGGGGGCGAATGACGGCCATAGTCGTCCAGCAGAGCCGGGCCGCCTGCCCCCGCGTCGGGCACAATGGGCGAGGTGCCGGTGGAGATGAGCCGTGAGCGCTTCGAGGAGTTGGTCGGCGAAGCCCTCGACGAGGTGCCCGAGGAACTGCTCGGCCTGATGAACAACGTGGTGATCCTGGTCGAGGACGACCCGCCACCGGGAGAGGCCGACCTGCTCGGCCTCTACGAGGGGCATGCGCTCACCGCGCGCGGTTGGGACTACTCCGGGGTGCTGCCGGACCGGATCTTCATCTACCGCCATCCCATCCTGCGGATCTGCGACAACGACGAGGACGTCATCGACGAGGTGGCGGTGACAGTCGTGCACGAGATCGCCCACCACTTCGGCATCGACGACGCGCGGCTGCACGCGCTCGGCTGGGGCTGAGCCCGGGCTCGCCGCCCCGCCGCCCCTGCCCCCGCCCCCGCCGCTCGACGGTCGCGACGCGCCGCCCAACCGATGGCTGGTGCTTGCCGGGGTCGCCTACCGTCGGTGCAGCGAACGCGACCCTATTCAGGAGGCCCTTTCATGCGCAGCGAGCTGTTCTCCACGGAGAATCTGGAGAAGGAGTCCGCGCAGCCCGGCATGCGGTTGCAGAACTCCAAGATGTTGAAGATCGAGCTCAACGGCGAGGCAATGGCCCGGGTCGGGTCGATGGTCGCCTACCAGGGCAATGTGCAGTTCCAGGCGCTGGGCTCGGGCGGGCTGGGCAAGTTCCTCAAGCAGAAGCTCACCGGCGAGGGTGTCCCGCTGATGAAGGTCTCCGGCCAGGGTGACGTCTTCCTCGCCGAGCTGGCCAAGGACGTGCACATCATCGACCTGGAGCCGGGCGACGCCCTCTCCATCAACGGCAGCAGCGTGCTCGCCTTCGACTCCACCCTCCAGTACGACATCAGGATGGTCGGCGGTGCCGGGATGGCGTCGTCCTCCGGCCTCTTCAACTGTGTCTTCAGCGGCTACGGGCGGATCGCCATCACCACCAAGGGCACCCCGGTCGTGCTCAACGTGGACGCCCCGACGTACGTCGACCCGCAGGCCGCCGTCTGCTGGTCGGCCAACCTCCAGACCGGCTACCACCGGGCCGAGCAGCTCGGCCTCGGCACGCTGCTCGGCCGTCGCACCGGTGAGTCGTTCACCATGAGCTTCGCCGGTCAGGGCTTCGTCGTGGTGCAGCCGTCCGAGGAGCCGCCGGTCATGGGCAGCGGCCAGCAGCAGCAGGAGGGCGGCCTGCTCGGCGGCCTGCTGAGCTGACCACGACGGCGGCGCTGAGCTGACCACCACAGCGGCGTGGGCGCTCCCGGTTCTCGGGGGCGCCCGGCCGGTCAGGTCAGCTCACCGGTACGTAGTCGGGTCAGCCAGGCCGCCGCGTCGGCGTAGTCGACGTCGGAGAGGCCCGCCGGCGCGGGGACCGGGCGTTGGCCCGCCGTCCCGGCCCATCGGTGCCGGGGGTAGGAGCCCAGGAAGCGGACGTCGGCACAGACCCGACGGAGCCCCTGCAACGCCTCGCCCAGGCGTACGTCGGCCACGTGGCCCGTGCAGTCCAGGAAGAAGACGTAGCGGCCCAGCGCCTCGCCGGTCGGACGGGACTCGATCCGGGTCAGGTTGACGCCCCGGACGGCCAGCTCCATCAGCACGGACAGCAGCGCGCCGACCCGGTCGTGGGCGATGTAGACCGCGAGCGAGGTGAGATCGTCACCGGTCGGCGGCGGGGGCGGCCCGGGGCGGGACACCAGCGCGAACCGGGTCACCGCGTCAGGGTGGTCGGCGATCTTGTCGGCGAGTGTCGTGAGCCGGTGCCCGGAGGCGCCGATCGGCGCGCAGATCGCCGCGTCGTACTCGCCAGTGCCGGCACCGGCGGCGGCCGCGCCGTTGGAGAGCACATCGACCACCACGGCGTCGGGCAGGTGGTCGCGCAGCCAACCCCGGCACTGGGTGGACGCCTGCGGGTGGGCCGCCACGGTGTGGATCTCGGTCAGCGAGGTGCCGGGTCGCGCGGCGAGCACGAACTCCACCGACAGGACCACCTCCCGGGTGATCACCAACGGCTCGCCCTCGGCCATCTCGTCCAGCGTGACGCCCACCGCGCCGCCGATCGAGTTCTCCAGTGGCACCAGCGCGGCGTCGGCGTCGCCGGCCCGGACGCTGTCCAGCGCCTCGCCGACGCTCCGGGCGGGTGTACGGGTGCCGCGCTCGGCGGCGGGCAGGGAGCGCAGGGCCTGTTCGGCGAAGGTGCCCTCCGGCCCCAGGTAGACGAATCGCGTCGGCGGTGTTCCCGGCATGCCGATCAGCCTACGCACCTGGCCCGTTGGCCGGGCCGGCGTCACAGGCCAGGGTGCGGATCCCGGCCGGACTGACGGCGCGTACCTCGACGGTGCAGACGTCGGTGCCGGCGGTTACCAGCACCGGGGCGCTGGCCCTGCCCCGGGTGACCACCTGGAGTTCCTCGTGCCCGGTCACCTCCAGCACCGTGAACTGCCAGTCGCCGGCACAGAGTGGCCCGGTGCGGACCCGCACCCGGACGTTCGCTGGAAGCACTCCGGCCTGGCCGCGCAAGAGTTGCTGAACCCGCTGCCCGGTCGGCCCGTTGCGGCACGCGGTCGCGACCAACCCGGCGTCCGCGGTGGGCGTCACAGTGGCGAGCGGCGGTGCGGTGGGCGGCGTGGTCGTGGGTGCGGTGCTCGGGGCGGGTGTCGTCGGGCTCGCGGTGTGCGTGGCCACGCCCGTCGGCTCTCCCAGCCCGGGTGGGGCACCGCAGCCGGCCAGCACCGCGACGGCGAGCACCATCGGCAGGACCCGGGTGATGGCCGGCGTGGGTACGCGATGCGCTGCTCGCTCGTCAGTCGCCGGTGGGGGGTGAATCGTCGCCTGCGGTGCGGGGGGAGCGGGGTGGGGTGGGGTGAACGGCACGGGCCGATCCTCGGGACATCGGAGAATTCGTCGCGGCCGGGGTGGCCGAGCCCATCGTAGGGTGAGCGGCCGATCGGGTGAAGGTCAACCGGTGACGCGGTGCCCGGCACGCTGGAGGGCCGCCGTTCCCTCGGTCAGCCGGACGGTCGGCACCAGCAGATAGTCGGTGTCGAACGTGGAGAACGTGACGGCGCTGACCCGGGCCTCGGCGAGCGGGTCGACGAGCGCGGCCAGGCTGCCGGCGCCGGCCAGCGCCACCGGGGCGGTGACCCGCAGACAACGCCAGGTCGTCTCCAGTACGGCCTGTGCCGGCGCCCGGTCGATCGGGCAGATCACGGAGATGCCGTCGGAGGTCCAGCTCACCGTCACCACGTCAGCGCCGTGCAGCCCGCTCGACAGCGCGTACGGCAGGGTGCTGCCGGCGGCCATCCGGCACACAGCGTATTCCCCCGGCAACAGGGCGATATCGAGCATGAAGGCACCCTACGGCCTTCCGGCGGGCCCGCCCGGGCAACGCCGCGTGCGGCACACGACACACTCCGCCGCAGGTCAGACCTCGGAGAAGAAGGTGAGTGAACCGGCCACGGTGCCGTCGGTGAGCAGCGGGGTGGAGATCGCGTCGACTGTCGCGTCGGAGCTGTTCGCCGAGGCGGCCTGCACCCGGAGCAGCCCACGGGCCAGCCGGCCGGAGGAGAGCGCCAGCAGGGGCGGGATCTTGTCGATCTCGGCTTCGGTCAGCTCGCCCCGGTTGGCGGTGAAGTCGAGCAGGCGCAGCCCGCCGTCGAGCAGCGGTCGGCCGATCAGCCCGTCCGGCTCGCCGAGGCAGAGCAGGTCGCAGCCGGCCGTGGAGATCGCCACCACCCGGGTGTCGGCGTCGATCAGCAGACACGGCTCATCGGCCCGGGAGACTGTCGACGACCATTGGCCGACGTTGTCGGACTCCGGCTCTGTCGAGGCCCGCGCCGCCGGCACGAACGCTTCCGAGAGCGAAAGTTCGACGTGGGCCACCGCGCCTCCTATGTGCACCGATCGACTGTCCACGCTAGCGGGTCGCCGACGGAATCACCGAGCGCACCGGGTCACCGGGCCGCGCGGGGTTGACCGAGGCGACCGGCGACGGCGCGGAGACCGGTGAGGTGAAGGGGGACCGGAGCCGCGTGGCGTCGCCGGTGACGTTACCGGCGGTGGGCCGGCTTGTCAGCGGCCGTTCGGCCCTCGTCGTACCACCGGTAGTCGGCCGTTGGACGGTACGTGCCGTTCAGCCAGGTGCTGGGGTGCTGTGCGACCCGGGAGAGCTTTTCGGCGGTGGCCGGGCTGATCCGGCTGCCTCCGGCCACGAGCAACCGGTCCAGTTCCCGGTGGGTGGCCATCAGGCAGTCCTTCGGAAGGCCGTAGACGCTGATGACGCCGGAGCCGACGAAGGTCAGCACCGGCGTCACCGGGACGGGCAGCCCCACCGCGTCGGAGAGGGCCTTGCTGGCCCGCTTGGCGTCCCGGCGGGACTCGGCCACGTACGGGGGCCGTTTGCCGTTGATCTGCACGACGTCGCCGGCGACGAGCACCCTGGCCCGGCCGTGGTCGGCGATGGTCACGGCGAAGAGACCGCTCGGCCCGATGGCGAGGAACCCGGCCCGGTCGTCCTGCCCGCGGTCGAGCACGTCTGTCACGTCTGTGCGCGGCCACTCGATCACGTGCCAGGCGGGCCCGAGATGGTCGAGTTGGCCCAACGCCCGTGCCCCGGCCGCCTCCAGGCGGCGGGCACCCCGCTCGGCCCGACGACGGCGGGCCCATTCGAGCGGTGTCGGACGGACCGGTTCCAGAACCCCCGGCGCCTCGACGCGGGGGTGTGGCACCGCGACGGGCGGCAGTGCCCGAGCGGACGGTACGGCTCGTCGTGCGGGAAAGACAGTCATCGCGACCTCCGGCAAAAGGTCCCTCGAAGTTATGTCCTCACTACCCTACGTTGCCACTACCGGTGTTCGGCAAGCCGGAACGCCGGAGTGACTGTGGATGAATGCCATATTCATCCACAGTTCTTTTCTCGGATGCCGCTAAACCCTGCCCTACGCTGCGGGAGTGACCCACTACGTCGACAGTGAAGTCGGGCGGCTCGGCACCGTACTGCTGCACCGGCCCGGCCCCGAACTGGCCCGGCTCACCCCACGCAACAACGACTCGCTCCTGTTCGACGCGATCCCCTGGGTGGGACGCGCCCAGGAGGAGCACGACGCGTTCGCCGCCGCCCTGCGCGAGCGCGGCGTGGAGGTGCTCTACCTGGCCACCCTGCTGGCCGAGACGCTCGCCGTCGAGGACGCCCGGGCCGAGCTGACCGAGGAGGTGCTGCGCTCCCCACGGCTCGGCGACACCCTGCGCGCCCGCGTCGCCGACCATCTCTCCTACCTGGACCCGGCCGCCCTGGCCGACGTGCTCACCGCCGGGCTGGCCCACGAGGAGTTGCGGATCAGCTCGGAGCGGCCGGGTGGGCTGGTCTACACGCTGATGGACCGACACGACTTCGTCATCGACCCGCTGCCCAACCTGCTGTTCACCCGCGACTCGTCGCTGTGGATCGGCGACCGGGTGGGTGTCACCAGCCTGGCCATGCCGGCCCGCCGCCGCGAAACCACACTGACCGACGCCATCTACCGCCACCACCCCCGGTTCGCCGGCACCGAGTTCGTCTACCGCCCCAGCCTGGAGCACCTGGAGGGCGGCGACGTGTTGCTGCTCGCACCCGGGGTGCTGGCGGTCGGGGTGGGCGAGCGGACGACCCCGGCCGGCGCCGAGCGCCTCGGCCGGCAGGTCTTCGCCGCCGGGCTGGCCCACACCATCCTGGTGGTGCCGATCGCCCAGGAGCGCGCCACCATGCACCTGGACACCGTGTGCACGATGGTCGACGTGGATGCCGTGCTGATGTATCCCAACATCGCGAGCACGCTGTCCGCGTACACGGTGATCGCCGGCGGGGACGGCGAGGACCCGCGGGTGGACGGGCCGGCACCGTTCCTGCGGGCCGCCGCCGACGCGATGGACCTCGACCTGCTCCGGGTCATCGACACCGGGCTGGATCCGGTCACCGCCGAACGCGAGCAGTGGGACGACGGCAACAACACCCTCGCGTTGGCCCCACGGCTCTGCGTCGGCTACGAGCGCAACACCGAGACGAACGCCCAACTCGAGCGGGCCGGCATCGAGGTGATCCCGATCGCCGGGTCCGAGCTGGGCTCCGGCCGGGGCGGGCCGCGCTGCATGTCCTGCCCGATCACCCGCGAGCCGCTACCCGTCAACGGCTGAACGGGACCGCCCGGCTCAGCGCAGGGTGAGCTGGCGGCCGAGCAGCCCCTGACGGGCCCGACGGTCGGCGGCGTCGAGCGGGTCGGTGACGGTGAGCGCCTCGGCGTACCGCTTGGCGAACTGCGCCACCGGCTCCTCCCACTCGGCCGCCGGGGTGTCCTCCGGCAGGTCCCAGACCGGTACGAGTCGACCGTGCGCGCGGAACATGCCGGCGAACTTGGTCTGCTCGCCGAGCGTCAGGGTGCCGGCCGCGCCGAGGCGGGCCAACGCGTCGAGGGCGCCGTCCTCGTCGTCCGGCAGCACCCAGCGCACGTGCGCCTTCTCCGGCACCTGACACCAGTACGCGGCCTTCGCCGCGGTCAGCCGCACCGTCGGGTAGATGGCCGCGTTCGCCCGCTCCAGCGACGCCTGGACGGTCGGGTCGTCGGCGGCCCCGGGGTCGAGCCAGAACTCGAAACCGTCGTGCATGGTGATGTCCAGCGGACCGTCCACGAGGATGTCCTGCAGGCGGGGCCCGGGCCCGGGCAGTGGCGGCACTGCCACCTGACCGCCCGGCTCGGTACGCAACGCGCTGAGCAACGCGTCGGCCAGATCCCGGGAGACGTCGCCGGACTGCTGATGGCGCTGGAGACCGATGAGCACCCGGCCGTCCGGCTTGGTGATCGCCGGGGCGGCCATCGGCAGCACCGTGGCGAGCGTCACCGCCCGGTCACCGAACTCCTCGATGACGGCGGGCGCCAGCCGCAGCGGGGCGGAGGCGGCGGGCACCAACTCGCGCAGCGCGATCCACTCGGACTCGTCGACCAGCCCGTCGAACGGACGCGGCACGAAGACGTCCCGCACCTTGTCGCGGCGGGGGGTGGTGTCGGCGGCGGTGCGCTGGCTCTTTCGACGCTTACTCACGGCGTCACAGCCTAGAGCCCCGAGCGGCTCGCCGTGGCCGGGACCCGCCCGGGCCGTCCTCAGCCCGCCGGCACCAGGTCGGGTCGGGGTGCCGGCGCCAGGTCGAACTCCGCCCAGACGCGCTGGCCCATGCCGTCCTGTTCGACGCCCCAGCGGGTGGCCAGGCCGGCCACGATGTGCAGCCCGCGCCCGTCCGCCGAGTCCGGGCTGGCCGTCCGGAGTCGGGGCCCGCTGTTCGCGCCGCCGCCGTCGGTGACCCGCAACTGGATGAGTGCGCCCTCGGCCGAGGGCCGCAGCCGCCAGGCGACCCGGATCACGCCGCCGGGCAGCGGCCTGGCGTGCCGTACCGCGTTGCCCACCAGTTCCGCGAGCACCGCGATCAGGTCCGCCAGGAGCGCCGGGGGTACGGCGTCGGCCAGTTCCGCGGCGAGCCGGTGTCGGGCCAGCCGTGCCCCACCCGGGTGGTGGGGAACCACCACACACCAGGATTGATCCCTCGCTACCGCTGCCGCTGCCACCGTCGCCTCCACGTCGCGCCACCCTCGGTCAACCGCGTGGTAGCCGCACCTCTGCGACCGTACCGCCGCCGTTCCTCGGACGTAGGGATACCCATCCATTCTGCTGTTCAACGATCCGGCGGACGAGATAGAGGCCGAGCCCGGCACCCGGGTATCCGCGACGGTCACCGGACTCGCCCTGCCAGAACCTGTCGAAGGCCCGTTCCACGTGCTCGGGTCGGATGCCGATGCCCTGGTCGCTGACCCGGAACGCGACCAGTTGCCCGTCGACCGAGGCGGTGATCTCGATGGGTGAGTCCGGTGCCGAGTACTTACCGGCGTTGGTCGTCAACTCGGTGAGCACGGTGGCCAGGCTGGGCCGGTGACCGAGGGCCTTGGGCAGATCGCCGGGGAGGCGGAGCACCAGCCGGCGGCGCAGCTCCGCCGGCAGGTCCACGACGGCGGAACGCAGCGCCTCGGCGAGGTCGAACGGGGTGGGCGGGTCGTCGCCCGGCCCCACCTCCGCCGCGGAGCTGAGCAGCCGGTCGACCAGCCGGGCCAGCTCGTTGGCGCGTTGCCCGATCACCCGGGCGGCCTGCCGGCGGTCGACGTCGGTCAGCGACTCCCAGTGGTCGGTGAGGGTGTCCGCGTAGCCCTTGATCACCGTTACCGGGGTGCGCAGCTCGTGGCTGGTCACCGCGACGAACAGCTCCCGGTCGTGATCGCGGCGCTGCTGGTCGGTGATGTCGCGGAAGGTGACCACCCGCAACGTGCCCGGCCCGGGCAGCTCGCCGGAGGTGATCCGCAGCCAGCGGCCGTCCGGCAGTCGGTGGTCGCGAACCTGCCCGGAGGGCGGCAGCGGGAACGGCAACGGGTGGTTCAGCGCCTGCTCGACCGTCCGGCCGGTGACCTGGGCGGCGGCCGGGTTCCAGAGTCGGACGTGCCCGTCCCGGTCGACGACGGCCAGCCCGTCGGCGAGGGCGGCCACCACCGGGCCGTCACCGTGCACCGGCAGGCCACTCTGGTCGCCGTACATGTGCCCGACGCAGGACGCGAGGTAGCCGACCACCCCCTGCTGTTCGGGGCCCGGCTCGTCGTCTCCGGGATAGAGCGCGTGCAGGCTGCCGACGGTGTGGCCGCCGATCTCGGCCCGGGAGACCACCATCCGACGCAGGCCGCTGCCGGCCAGTTCGCCGGCGAGCTTGCCGTTGAGGTCACCCACCCGCACCTGGCGCACCCGTGGCCCGGCGAGCAGGCAGACGGTGTCCGGGTCGTCGACAGCCAGTGGTCGGCCGAGGGCCCATTCGGCCACGCCGGTAGCGGCGATCACCCGGCCACCTGTCGGACCGAACTCGACGAACGCCATCCCGGTCGCGCCGAGCGCCGGCTGGGCCACCCGGAGCAGCTGGGTGAGGACCGGCAGGCCCGCGTCCCCAGAGTTGATCATCTCGATCACGACGGTGTGGCCGGCGATGAGAGCGGGGAAATCGATACGCTCCGGCATGTGCCGAGTCTGCCCCGCCGTCCCGGTTTTGGGCACCCCCGCCCGGCCGATCGGCTCAGCGGTCCAGCCGGGCGAGGGCGTACGCCGGCCGGTCGGTGATGACCCCGTCCACCCCGGCGGTCAGCACCAACTCCAGGTCGGCCGGTTCGTTGACAGTCCAGACGTACACCTGGTTGCCGGCCGCGCGCAGTGCGGGCAGCAGCTGCGGGCGGGCCCGGACCAGGCTGATGCCCGGCCCGGCGATCCGGGTGCCGAACGGCAGCCGACCCAACCGCAACCAGCGCGGCAACACCTCCAGCAACAGCACGGTGGGCAGCGTCGGGGCCAGCTCGCGCACCCGACGGACCGCCAACGGGGAGAACGACATGACGGTGACCTGCACCGGATCGCCCGGTGTCGGGTCGGCCAGCCCGTACCGGCGTAACAGGTTGACCAGTCGCCGTTCCACGTTCGAGCCGTAACGGGACGGGTGTTTCGTCTCGACCAGCAGCCGGACCGGCCGGCCGGCGGCGAGCACCGCGTCCAGGAGTCGGGCCAGGGTCAGCAGCCGGGTGTGCGACTCGTCCGGTGGCAGGTCGCCGTCCGGCGCGCTGCCGGGGTGCCACGAGCCGAAGTCCAGGGCGTCCAGTTCGGCGAGCGTGCGCGCGCTGACCAGACCGCGGCCGTTGCTGGTGCGGTCGAGTCGTCGGTCGTGCACGCAGACCAGGTGCCCGTCCCGGGTCAGCCGGACGTCGCACTCCAGGCCGTCGGCACCCTCGTCGAGGGCGCGCAGGTACGCGGCGAGGGTGTGCTCGGGTAGGTCGAACGAGGCGCCGCGGTGCGCGAAGACCAGTGGCCCGCCCATTGCGCCGGCCTCAGATGACCTGGCCGGGCTGCCCGTTCGCGTCGACCACAGGTCGGCCGACCGCGGCCCACTGGCGCATCCCGCCGTCGGCGTTGCGCACCTGCTCCCAACCGTTGTTGATCAGGTAGGCGACGACCTGGGCGGAGCGCCCGCCGGAACGGCAGACGACGGCCACCTCCCGGTCCGTGGGCACCTCGGCCAGTCGGGCCGGCAGTTGCATCATCGGCAGGTGGTGGGCGGTGGGGGCGTGGCCGGCCGCCCACTCGTCGTCCTCCCGCACGTCCAGCAGGTAGGTCTCGTCGGCGATCTCGGTCACGGGCACGGTGGGAACCTGGGGTCCGAACACAGGAAGCAACACTAGATCCTCGTGGCCCGGTTCGGCACCGACCGGGCCGTCGACACCGTCACAACCGGGTCACCCAGCGGGGGTTGACCTGCGCCCAGGCCGGCACCCGGGTGTCGCGAAGTGCCTCGAACAGCCCGTTGCCCCCGTTGTCGAGCACCACGTACGAGACCTCGTCGATGGTCTGCGGCGAGGAGGGCACCTGGACGCCGCGCATCCCGTCGGGCGGCAGCGCGCGCAGCGCGAGGAGCAGGTCCTCCAGGGGTACGCCGTTGGTGTCGACTGTCAACGAGCTGCCGACCGCCCGCAGCACCTGGTCGAGTTTGACGGGGTTGCTTCGCAGGTCCGCCCTGCCGGCGCTGTCCAGCATCGCCCGGAGCAACTGCTGCTGGTGGTGCTGCCGGTCGTAGTCACCGCCGGGCAGGTCGTAGCGCTGTCGGACGTAGTCCAGCGCCTGCGCGCCGTCCATCTGGTGGCAGCCGGTGGTGAAGACCCGGTTGGTGTGGATCGAGCGGACCTCGGTGTCCACGCACATCTGTACCCCGCCGAGCAGGTCGATGACCTTCCGGAAGCCGGAGAAGTCGATCAACGCGGCGCCGTCGAACTGGATTCCGGTGAGCCGGTGCAGGGTGGCGGAGAGCAGTTGGGCGCCGGCCTGCCCGCCGCCGCCGTGCTCGTACGCCGCATTGATCTTGTCCTGGCCACCGCCGAAGCCGTTGGCGGGCGGGATGGCGACCAGCAGGTCACGCGGGATGGAGACCAGGTACGCCTCCCGCTGCCCGGCGGGGACGTGGACGATGAGGATGGTGTCCGAGCGTTGGTCCGGGCCGCTGTCGCCGGGTCGTCGGTCGGAGCCGACCAGGAGGTAGTTGAGCGGCCCGTCCAGGTCGGTGCGGGCGGTACGGGCGTCGGGGTCGAGCAGTTGCTCCTTGGTCACCGTGCGGTCGTACCGGTGGCTGAGCGTCTTGAGCCCGGCCACGGCGAGCCCGGCCAGCAGGACGAGGGCCAGGCCGACGCCGAGCATGATGCGCGACCCACGGGCGCGAGGTGACCGGGCGGACGGGGCCGCTCCGGCCCGGCCCGCTGCGTTCCGTCCCCACCTGGACGTGACCGCCTCCCCGCAGCCGATACGTGAAACCTGCTCACGTCAGGCTACGGGCGGTGACGGGGTCGTCGCTGCTTTTCCGCGACTACCGGCGTCACTTGCGGGTGGAGATCACCTCGGGGTGGGTGAAGACGAACTCGGCGAGTTTGTCCTGCTTGACCGCCCGGAACATGGCCATCGTCTCTTCGTTCAAGCCCTCGGTGTTGTTGCCGTTGGCGTTGAACGTGCCGTTGTTGGTCTTGAGCATGGTCAGCTCGTTGCCGGTGACCCCGCGCATGGTGAAGATGAAGTCCTCGATCGGCACGCCGCCGGTGTCCAGCACGAACGCCTTGCCCGCCGCCTTGATCAGGTTATTCATCTTGGCCGGGTTGGTCAGCATCCCACCCTCGGTGGCCTTCTTGGCCATCGCCTTGATCAGCTGCTGCTGGTTCGCCTGCCGGTCGTAGTCGCCGTTCTTGAGGGTCTTGCGCTGGCGGGAGTAGTCGAGCGCGGCCCAACCCTCCATCTCCTGGCAGCCCTTCTTGTGCACCACCGGGGTCCGCTGCTTGCCGGTCTTCTTGGCGTCCGCGTTCCACATCGGCTTGCCGTCGACGTACGACATGTGCAGCGACTTGACCTCCTGGGTGACGCAGATCCGCACCGTGCCCAGGGCGTCGATGACGTTCTTGAAGCCACCGAAGTTGATGATCGCCGCGCCGTCGAAGCTGATCCCGGTGAGCCGCTTGATCGTCTGGGCCATCAGCTGGGCGCCACCCTCCCAGCCGCCACCGTTCGCGGCGCCGGCCTGGAACGCGGCATTGATCTTCCCGGAGCCGCCGCCGTAGCCGCTCTTTTCGAACGCCGGGATCTGCGCCTCGGTGTCCCGGGGGATCGAGATCAGGTACGCCTGGTCGTGCGTGGCCGGAATGTGCAGGATGATGATGCTGTCCGAGCGGACGTCGTCGGCGGCCCAGCGCTCCCGTGCGTCCACGCCGAGCAGCAGCATGTCGATCGGGCCGTCCAGGCTCGCCCCGCCCTCGGCGTCGGACTTGCCCGCCTCACCCAGCAGGTTGCCCTTCGCGATGCCGCCCGTCGCCTGCCCGATCAGCGCCTTGCTGCCGACGATGGCCACGCCGCTGCTGAGCATCAACACGGCACCGAAGACGACTGTCAGCTTGGCCCAGAGCGGGTCCTTGCGCTTGGTCCGCTTCTTCGCCCCACCGCCACCCGGGCGGTCGTCACCACCGTCACCGCCGCCGCCCGGAGGGCGCGAGCCTGGCCCGCCACCACCGGGGCGCGACTGTGCGGGTATGGCCGCAGCGATTCGACCGCTGGGGGCGGCGGACCCGGGGGAAGAAGGGCGACGACTGGCCTGAACCGGCATGCGTGCTCCAGCTCGTGATCAGGAGGGGGCGGCACCACTGTACGTACATCAAATCGACTTGGCGAGTTCATCCCGGGTCAATCCGGACGTCGAATTTCGCAGACTCAGACGATCGTCGCTGTTCGATGACCCGAACGGCTGGTGCCCCTCGGGTTGGCGTCAGCCGCCGTCGTTGCTCTTCGGCGGGTTGGCCTTGACCCAGTCGGCCATCTTGTCCGCGGACATGGCCTGGTACATCGCGAGCGCCTTCTCCCGGTCCGACACCACCACCGACTCGCCGTTGATGGTGTCGCTGCCCGAGTTCGGGCTGGTCACAAAGGTGAGGTTCTGGCCGCGCAGGTTACGGAACTGCAGCGCCATGTCTGTAACCGAGAAAGACTGGTCGACGGTTACGGCCGCGGTCACCGACTTGAGGAAGTCGTTGAGCTTCTTCGGGTTCGCCAGCGTGCCGGTGCTGGCCGCCTTGTCCATCAGCGCCCGAAGGAACTCCTGCTGGTGCCGCATCCGGGCGAAGTCCCCGTCCGGGAACTGCTTGCGCTGCCGGATCCAGTCCAGCGCCTCCGCGCCGTCCATGTGGTTGGTGCCCTTGGTGAACGTCCGGTACGGCTTGTGGATCGACGTGATGGTGCGTTCCACCTTCAGGTCCACCCCGCCGAGGGCATCGGTGACCTCCTTGAAACCGCCGAAGTCGATCGCCATCACGTGGTCGATCCGAACATCGGTGAAGCACTCCACGGTGCGTACCGCCAGCGGCAGCCCACCGAACGCGAACGCAGCGTTGATCTTCGCGCGTGAACCGGAGCCGCAGTCCGCTCCGGCGCTCTCCGGGATCGGCACGTACAGGTCCCGGGGGATGGAGACCAGGTAGGCCTCCTGGTGGTCGGCCGGGATGTGCATGACGATGATCGTGTCGGCGCGCCACTGACTCTTGGTGTCGACCGGTGCGTCCGGATCCCGCGAGTCGCTGCCGACCAGCAGGATGTTGAGCGCGCCATCGACGGTCTTGGCGGGTCGACCGCCGGTGATCTCCGCGAACGGGTCGGTGCGGGCCAGGTCACTGTTGAGGTTGCGGGCGTACAGCCAGGCGCCGACGCTGCCGAGCAGCGCCAGCACCAGCACCGCGACCCCCGCCACCAGGGCGATCCGCCCCCAGCGCGGTCGCGGGCCACGCCGTCCCGGCCCACCGGCGCCACCCGGGCCCCCAGGCCCGGTGGGCCCGTTCGGGCCGCCGGGCCGCAGCTGCTCCTCGTCGTGCGACGGGTAGAAGCGCGCCTCGCTCGGGCGGGCACGCCCGGAGGCGCTCCGGTCGGGGCCGGGCACCGACGCGCGCCCGGCGCTGCGGTGCAGGTACGGATGCGGGACGCCGGCAGACGAGGTCGCGGACATGTAACTCAGGGTACGTAGCCGGAGCCACTACCGCCTTCAGGCGACACTCAGCGACGGCCGGTACGCGCGGATCCGCTCAGCCGAGCCGCGTCCGGAAGTACTCGATGGTGCGTCGCAGGCCATCTTCGGGCGCGATCGACGGCTCGTATCCGAGCAGTTCACGAGCGAGCGTGAGGTCCGGCCGGCGCATCTCCGGGTCGTCCGAGCCCCGGGTGACATAGGTCACCTTCGAGCTGCTGTCGGAGAGCGACACGATCAACTCGGCGAGTTGTCGCATGGTCAGCTCGTGCTCGGTGCCGCAGTTGACCGGGCCCGTCTCGGTCGAGTCGAGCAGCAGCAGGATGCCGCGCACCAGGTCCTCGACGAAGCAGATGGACCGGGTCTGGTTGCCGGTGCCGTGCACGGTGATCGGCTCGCCGCGCAGCGCCTGCGAGATGAAGGTGGGGATGGCGCGGCCGTCGTCCGGGCGCATCCGCGGGCCGTACGTGTTGAAGATCCGGACGATCGCCGCGTCGAGCCCGCGGTAGCGGTGGTACGCCATCGTCGCGGCCTCGGAGAAGCGCTTGGCCTCGTCGTAGACGCTGCGGACCCCGATCGGGTTGACGTTGCCCCAGTAGGTCTCGCGCTGCGGGTGCTCCTTCGGGTCCCCGTACGCCTCGGAGGTGGAGGCCATCAGGAACCGGGCGCCGTCGGCGACCGCGCGCTCCAGCAGGTGCAGGGTGCCGACCGAGCCGACCCGGAGGATCTCCACCGGCAGCTGGGCGAAGTCGGTGGGGCTGGCCGGGGAGGCCATGTGCAGGATCGCGTCGAACCGCTCGGCCAGCGCGGGGTGGTGGGTCGGCAGACCCTCGGAGATGTCGGCCTCGACGAGGGTGAAGGTCGGCCGGTCCAGCAGGTGGGCGACGTTCTCCTTGGAGCCGGTCACGAAATTGTCCAGCGCCACCACTGTGCAACCTCGGGCGATCAGGGCGTCTACCAGGTGCGACGGGACGAAGCCCGCTCCGCCGGTGACGAGGACGCGGTGACCGGAACCAAAGCGCTCAGCAACCTTCATACCGCTCAGCCTACCGACCGTCGAATTGGTGCAGGGGGTCCCCTGTTGACGTCGTGCGTCAACAGGGGACCCCCTGTCGGGTACCGCTGTCAGTGCGCGCCAGCACCGGTGAGGGCGCGCACCTCCAGTTCGGCGTACTTGTCCTCGTCGTGTTCCTTGGAGATGACAGTGCCGATCCACCCGCAGAGGAAACCGAACGGGATGGAGAGGATGCCCGGGTTGGACAGCGGGAACCACTGCCAGTCGTGGTCCGGGAACATCGACGTCGCCGCACCGGAGACCACCGGCGAGAAGAACACCAGCAGCACCGCCGAGAGCAGCCCGCCGTAGATCGCCCACACCGCGCCGGAGGTGTTGAACCGCCGCCAGAAGAGGCTGTAGAGGATCGCCGGCAGGTTGCCCGAGGCGGCGACGGCGAAGGCCAACGCCACCAGGAACGCCACGTTGAGGTTCTGCGCGTAGATCGACAACAGGATGGACACCGCGCCGATCACCAGGGCGGAGATCCGGGCGACCCGCACCTCCTGCCGCTCCGACGCCTCACCCTTCTTCAGAACGTTGGCGTAGAAGTCGTGCGCCAGGCTGGACGACGAGGCCAGCGTCAACCCGGCGACCACCGCGAGGATGGTGGCGAAGGCGACCGCCGCGATGATCGCCAGCAGGGCTGCCCCGCCCAGTTCGCCGCCGAAGAAGTCGATGCCGAGCGCTTCGGCCAACTGCGGCGCCGCGGTGTTGCCGGCCTTGTCCTGCGCCGTGATCGCCTGGCTGCCGACCAGCGCCGCCGCACCGAAGCCGAGGGCCAGGGTGAGCAGGTAGAAGGTGCCGATGATGCCGATCGCCCAGAGCACGCTCTTGCGGGCCGCCTTGGCGGTCGGCACCGTGTAGAAGCGGATCAGGATGTGCGGCAGACCGGCGGTGCCGAGCACCAGGGCGATGCCCAGGGACAGCAGGTCAACCTTGTTGTAGAAGGTCTGCGTCGAGTTGCCGGCGACTTCCACGCCGTACCGCAGCCCGGGTTCGAGGAACGCGCTGCCCTTACCGGATGCCTCGGCCGCCTGGCCCAGCAGCGCCGACAGGTTGAAGTTGAACTTGGCCAGCACCAGGATGGTCATCAGCAGCGCACCGCCCATGAGCAGGAACGCCTTGACGATCTGCACGTAGGTGGTGCCCTTCATGCCACCCACCGTGACATAAATGATCATCAGCGCGCCGACCATGATGATGGTGGCCACCTTCGCGGTGTCCGCGTCCATGCCGAGGAAGGTCGTCCCCGGCCGGATGCCGAGCAGCAGCGCGACCAGCGCGCCGGCACCCACCATCTGGGCGAGCAGGTAGAAGATCGACACCGTGATGGTGGAGACCGCCGCCGCCGTACGCACCGGACGCTGACGCATCCGGAACGCCAGCACGTCCGCCATCGTGTACCGGCCCGAGTTCCGCAGCAGCTCCGCCACCAGCAGCAGGGCCACCAGCCAGGCGACCAGGAAGCCGATCGAGTAGAGGAAGCCGTCGTAGCCGTACAGCGCGATGATGCCGGCGATGCCGAGGAACGAGGCGGCCGACATGTAGTCGCCGCCGATCGCCATGCCGTTCTGGAAACCGGAGAAGGACCGGCCACCCGCGTAGAAGTCGGTCGCCGTCTTGGTCTGCCGGCTGGCCCAGATGGTGATGCCCAGGGTCACCGCCACGAAGACCAGGAAGAGCGTGATGGTCAGGTTGCGGGCGGTGTGGTTGCCCGCCTCCGCCGCGAGGAACGTCTCAACCGCGTGGACCGTGCTCATGGGTCACCTCCCCGATCTCGGCGCGGATCCGGTCCGCGATGGGGTCGATCTTCCGGTCCGCGTACCGGGAGTAGAGCCAGGCGATCAGGAACGTGGAGACGAACTGGAGCAGGCCGAAGACCAGCGCGACGTTGATGTTGCTGCCGAACAGCTTCGTGCCCATGAAGTCCCGGGCGTACGCGGAGAGAATGACGTAGAGCGCATACCACAGGAAGAACGCGACGGTCATCGGGAAGACGAAGCCGCGCAGCGCACGCCGCAGCCCGGCGAACTCGTCCGACCGTTGTACGGCCAGGTACTTGTCCGACTCGGAAGCAGCCGGAGCGGGTGTGTCCGTGGACATCTGTGGATCACCACCTTCACAGGCGTCAGAGGAGTTTCGCGCACCGTAAAGAGCGCACTCCCCGGCAGGGAAGGCTGAGATCGACGACGGTCGGCGAGTGCGCCGAGCGGTTGGCTGGCTGCGCCAAGTGACTCAGGTCACTGCGGTGATCGGTCGGGCCCGGACGAGACGCCCCGGTCAGGCCGGCAACTCGTGGTAGCGACCGCGGTAGTGCAGCAGCGGGACGGACTCCTCGGCCAGGTCGACGGCCTCGATCGTGGCCTCGACCAGCAGGCCCCAGCCGTACTCCCGGGCGGTGTCCAGCCGGCACCCGGCCCAGCCGCCGCCGTCCGCCGGGACCGGCCCGTACGACGTCTCGACCCAGTCGCCGGTGGCGAACAGCCCGCCCGGAGCCGGAAAGAGGCCGGCGAACCGGTCGGCGAGCTGCCGGTGCGGCGGACCGAGCGGCGTGACCGCGAACCGACCCGACTCCTCGACGGCCGCCCAGAGGTCGGACTCCGGGTCGATCAACCCGAGCAGTCGGTCCGGTTCCCCCTCGGCCACCAGGGTCGACGAGACGGTCAGCCCGGCCGGACCGGGCGCCGTCCAGAGGGTCACCGGTGCGGCGAGCCGACCACGCAGCCGGCGTACCGGCGACCGTTGCCCGGTCGGCACCGCGAACGGATCGGTGTGGTGGATCTCGGCACCCGGCTCATGATTCACGTGAAACATTGTGCCGCCCCGGCCCCGCGCCCAACCAAGGAAGCGCTCGTGCAGGTCGGCGGGTCGCCCGTGGAGCCGGGTGAGCTGAGCGCCGGCCTCCGTCATCAGGGCACCCAGGTAGACCAGCAGCCCCACCCGGTCGTGCCGGTACTCGGCGAGCAGCGCCAGCCGCGCCGGCTGGCACGGCCAGGGCGCCCCGCAGCCGCGACACCGCCAGAGCGGCCGCATCGGCAGGTGCGGCCTGCTCACCTCGGCTCTCCGGCCGTCCGGGGCGGTGGAGTCGCCCGGCTCCGGCGCGCCCCGCTCGCCGGAGGGCGATGCCCGAATGACCGTGATGCCGCTGAGTCATATTGATGCCTCAGGGACATCACGCTCGCAGTGACACACCGATCCCTGCGGCGATGCTCCGTCCGGTCGCTTGCGCCGTCTGGGGCCCGCTCCGGCTGCCGGGCTGCGGGATTCACCAGCGACCACCGTTCGCCCGCCAGGTCTGCGCCGGGGTCAGCCACCCGGCCCGGCCTGGTCGCGGCAAGGCGACCGTCGGCCCGTTCGCCCATGCGGGTGCTCGATCCGGCGGGCCTGCCGAGCGCTCCGAGCCGGTCGCGCCCGGCACGGCCGCCGGTGCCGCAACCTTCTTCTTCCGGTACGACCACCGCGCTTCGTTCCTGCCCCGGATGAATCGGA
The DNA here is from genome assembly GCF_018070385.1 of Micromonospora sp. C97. Classification (NCBI taxonomy): domain Bacteria; kingdom Bacillati; phylum Actinomycetota; class Actinomycetes; order Micromonosporales; family Micromonosporaceae; genus Micromonospora; species Micromonospora sp. C97. The sequence goes on along the minus strand of NZ_JAGPXU010000008.1, from coordinate 76,433 downwards.
ACATGGCTCATCTCCTCCCGGTCGACGAGGGCCGCCCCGATCGGGGGGATGACCGGGGCGGCCCGAACGCAGGACCCAGTCGCCGGGACGTCGCCTCCACCGGCCGGGCCGCGTGCTCTCCACCCTGGACGGAAAGGCGCGGACAGGGGAGGATGTCAGGGATTACTACGCAACGCAGTCACGTACTTACCGGAGAGGTAAGGATGAACGTCGAAATGTGGGTGCGGGCGTTGAAGGCCGCCCGAGCCGGTGCCGAGGTGTCCCAGGAAGCTCTGGCGGGCCTCACCAAGTGGAGTCCATCCACAGTGGCGGCCATCGAGACCGGCCGACGTCGACCGACAATGGAGTTCGCGGTCGCCGCCGACGAGGCCCTAGCCACCGGCGGCCTCCTCGCCGAACTGTTGCGTGCTGCCGATCGCCAGCGGCTGCCGACGTGGTTCGTTCCATGGCGCAATCATGAGGAGCAGGCGATCAGGCTCTGCGAGTTCGAGCCGTGCCTGATTCCGGGGCTCCTGCAAACCGAGGACTACGCCCGCGCGGTCATTTCCGCTGGTGGACTGAATCCCACCAAGGTGGTGGACGAGCTGGTCACGGTCCGGATGGAACGACAGCAGTTGTGGCAGCGGGCGGAGTCGCCGCAGTGCGTCTTCGTCCTCGACGAGACGGCTCTACGCCGCCCGGTCGGCGGGCCGGCGGTACTGGACGCTCAGCTCGGTCGGCTGATGGAACTCGCCGTCATGCCCAGCGTCAGGCTGCACGTCGTGCCACTCGACGCCGGTGCTCACGTCGGGCTGACCGGCGGCTTTCTGCTCGCTGAACTGCCCGACGGGGAACGGGTCACCTACGTTGAGGATGTCGCTCGTGGGCACGTCATCGACGACCCGGACGTCGTCCGTCTGATTGGTCGGAAATGGGATAGCCTGCTCGGCGAAGCACTCTCTACAAGCGCCTCGCTGGATCTGATCCGGAAGCTGAAGGTGACGCCATGACCGTTGCTCAACCCCGCTGGCGGACGTCGACCAGGTCCGGCGACACGGGCGGTGCCTGCGTCGAGGTGGCCGACAATTTGCCCGGCATCGTGCTGGTCCGGGACAGCAAGGACCGTTCCGGCCCGATCCTCGCCTTCGCCCCGGGTGCCTGGCGCGGCTTCGTCGCCGACGCCGCCCAAACCCCGGGCCGCCGCGCCGGTTAACGGCGCGGGGTGACGGTGGCGAGCAGTTCCGGCATCCGGCGGTCCAGCACGTCGCCGGCCAGGTACGCGCCCAGCAGCGCCGCGCCGAGCCCGTAACCGGCGCCGACCGGCAGGGCCAGCCAGAGCCAGGCGTCACCGAGCAGCGCGGCGGCCACCACCATCGGCACCGCGGCGACCGCCGAGGCGAGCATGGCCAGCAGAGTGAGCAGCCCCTTCGTCAGGCCCGCGCCGCTGTTCATCGCGAACGGGTTGCTCGTCTCCGGCAGCGAGTACGCCCCGAGCACCGAGACCAGGCAGTTCACCGCCAGCCCGACGCCGTAGGTGGCGACCAGGGCACCGGCGGTCAGCCCGATCCAACCCGGTTCACCGAGCAGCAACGACAGCACCACCGCGACGACCGTCAACATCGGCAGGACGTACAGCGAGAAGGCCGTGATCCGGGCTCGCAGCTCGACCCGGCCGGGCACCCCGGCCACCACGTTCGCGGCGTACGCGCTGCCGTCGAAACCGAACTGGTTGGCCAGGGTGACGGCCGCGAGCACCCCCACGAAGACCATCGAGATGGTCACCACGACCGGTGAGCTGTCACTGGCAGCCGCGGTGAAGCCCTCGTCGCCGACGGCCGCGAAGTCCCCGCCGGTAACGTTGATCATCACTGGCACGAAGATGCCGACCACCGCGATGGTGATCAGGTTGGCCCGGCGGCGAGCGTCCCGCCACCAGTAACGGGCCTCCCGGGCGACCAGGGCACCGAACCGGTCCCGGCGGGCCCAGCCGGCGACCCGGGGAAACAGCTGGGCGACCGCGCCACCGTCGACCCCTCGTCGTGCCGGGGCCTTACCGGCGCTCGCCGCACCCACCATCGCCGACTCCAGCGAACGGGACCACCAGGCCAGCAGGGCGACGAGCGCCACCACCGTGATCAGCAACTTGACCGGTGCCGCCCACACCCGCCCCTGGGCCACGTCGATGCCGGCGGTCCACGGCGCGCCCAGCGGCGTCCAACCGATCACCGTCGCCACACCTGCCAGCCGATCCCAGTCCGCCTCACGCAGCGCGGCGAGGCCGAAGATCTGCAACGGGCCGAGCAACGCGGCGACCACCGCCAACAGCACGGCCGCCAGGTCGCGGACCCGTCGGGACCGCAGCATGGTGGCGAAGGCGCTGGTCACCGCCCGGCTGGCGGCCACACAGAGCAGCAAACCGGCGAGCACCCCCACGGCGGCGACCACCCCCGCCGACCAGCCACCCAGCGACCAGGCGGTCAACACCAGCCCGGACGCCGCGACCAGCACCGCCACCACCGGGACGCTGATCAGGGCCGCCACGAACAGGCCGGTCACCAACGTGCGCCGGGGCAGTGGCAGCAGCGCGAACCGGGCCGGGTCGAGTGTCTCGTCCACGCCGAAGAAGACGAGTGGCAGCAGCAGCCAACCGAGCACCAGCAGCCCGCCGCCGGCCGCCGCGACCAGCACCGCGTACCGGCCGTTGTCGGTCAGGCCGGGCGCGGCGAAGAGGAAGAAGCCGCTGGCGGCGAACCAGAGCCCGAGCAACGCGCCGCCGATGAACATGGCGATCCGCCAGCCCTGGCCCCGAAAGTTGTTGGCCATCACCCGCAGCTTCAGTCGCACGAAGTGGCGGGCGGAGACCGGCCGTGCCGGCGCGGCGGGGGTGGCGTCAGCGCTCACCGGGAGAGCCACGACAACTCCTCGCCGGTCGCGGTGCGCCCGCCGACCACCTCGACGAAGACCTGCTCCAACGAGCGGTCGCCACGGACCTCGTCGATCGTCCCGACCCGCTTGATGGTGCCGCTGGCGAGGATCGCCACGTGCGAGCAGAGCCGCTCGACGACCTCCATCACGTGACTGGAGAACACGACAGTGCCGCCACCGGCCGCGTAGCGGGTGAGGATGTCCCGGATCAGCGCCGCGGAGACCGGGTCGACCGCCTCGAACGGCTCGTCCAACACCAGCACCCGGGGGCCGTGCAGCAGCGCGCAGGCCAGGCCGATCTTCTTCTTCATGCCCGCCGAGTAGTCCACCACCAGGGTCCGACCGGCGTCGCCGAGCGCCAGCACGTCCAGCAGCTCGGCTGCCCGCTGGTCGACAACCGCCGGGTCCATCCCCCGCAACAAGCCGTTGTACGCCAGCAGCTCCGCCCCGGTCAGCCGGTCGAACAGCCGGACCCCGTCGGGCATCACGCCGAGCAACCGCTTGGCGGTCACCGGGTCCTGCCAGACGTCGTGGCCGAGCACCCAGGCCGAGCCGGCATCCGGACGCAGCAGCCCGACCGCCATCGACAGGGTGGTGGTCTTGCCGGCGCCGTTCGGGCCGAGCAGGCCGTAGAAGGAGCCGGCGGGGACGTCCAGGTCGACGCCGGCCACCGCGATCGTGCCGTCGAACCGCTTGGCCAGGCCACGCAGTGCGAGCGCGGGGTGCTCAACAGTCATGCGCCGACGTTATCCGCCCATCGCCAGTCACGCCCTCCGCCGCCGGCCGGACCCGCGATCCTCCCTGAGGCGGACCACATCGCGATCTTGCGTTTCCTGTCCCGACACAAGGCACATAACCACCTTTATCAACAACCGGAAGTGCAAGATCGGCGCGGTCCTGGCGCTTACTGCATACGGAGGGCTTCGGGGGTGTGCAGGCGGAGCATGGTGGCGGCGATGTCGGCCGGGGCCCGCCTGCGGGTCGCCATCGACACGGCGACCATCACGGTGAAGGCCAGTGGCACCGTCCAGGCGGCCGGCTGCGCGATCAGCGTGGCCGGCCAACCGGACAGCGGCGGGCCGAGGACGGTGACCAGCACCGCGCCGATCGCCGCGCCGCCGCCGACCACCACACCCGCGGCGGCGCCCACGTCGGTCAGCCCGCGCCACCAGATGCCGAGCACCAGCAGCGGGCAGAAGCTCGACGCGGCGACCGCGAAGGCCAGCCCGACGACCTGCGACACGTCCAGCCCGGAGACGTGCAGTGCCAGCACCGCCGGCACACCACCGGCGATGACGGTGGCGAGCCGGAAACCGCGTACCGAGCCCCGACCGAGCACGTCCGTCGAGATCACCCCGGCGACGCTGGTCAGCAGCCCGGACGAGGTGGAGAGGAACGCCGCGAACGCGCCCGCGGCGACCAGCGCGGCGAGCAGCCGCCCGACCAGCCCGTCACCCAGGGCCGCGCCGGGTAGCAGCACCACCACCGCGTCGGTCTGGCCGCTGAGCAGCAGTTGCGGGGTGTAGATCCGGCCGAGGACCCCGTACAGGGTGGGCAGCAGGTAGAAGACGCCGACCAGGGCCAGCACGACCAGGGTGGTCCGGCGGGCCGCCGCGCCGTCCGGGTTGGTGTAGAAGCGCACCAGCACGTGCGGCAGGCCCATGGTGCCCAGGAAGGTGGCCAGGATCAGCGAGTACGTGGCGAACAGGCCCCGGTCGTCGGCACCGGCGGCGCTGGGCAGCAACCAGTCGTTGGCGTCGGTGGCCGCCCCGGACACCGCCGGCACCGGGTCACCGGCGGCGAAGGTCAGCTCGTCGCCGGGGCGTACCTCCCGGATGTCGCCGTCGGGCAGGGTGAGGGTCGCCCGGTGCTCGACCACGACGGTGGTCGCGGCCCGGAACGTCGGCCCGTCGGGTGGGGTCACCGCCGGCCGCCCGTCGGCCTGCCACTGGAGCGCCAGGAAGATCACCGGTACGGCGAGTGCGGTCAGCTTGAGCCAGTACTGGAACGCCTGCACGAAGGTGATCGCGCGCATCCCGCCCAGCGCCACGTTCGCGGTGACCACGGCGGCAACCAGCAGGGCTCCGAGGGGGTACGGGGAGCCGGCCACCGTGGCCAGGGTCAGCCCGGCGCCCTGGAGCTGCGGCACCAGGTACAGCCAACCGATGAAGATCACGAAGGCGGTGGCCAGGATGCGGAGTCGACGTGAGCCCAGCCGCAGCTCGCAGAAGTCGGGCAGGGTGAACGCGCCGGAGCGGCGCAGCGGCGCGGCCACGAACAGCAGCAGAGCCAGATAGCCGGCGGCGAACCCGACCGGGTACCAGAGCACGTCCACGCCGTACTTGAGGACCAGCCCGGCGATGCCCAGGAAGCTCGCCGCCGACAGGTACTCCCCGCCGATGGCGGCGGCGTTCCACGTCGGACTGATCGCCCGGGACGCCACCAGGAAGTCGGACGTGGTCCGGGCCAACCGCAGCCCGTAGAAGCCGATCCCGACGGTGACCAGGGTGACCGCGACGATGGCCGGGACCACGAAGTCGTTGCCCACTCAGCGCTCCGGCCGTTGCACCAGGTCGGTGAAGTCCTGCTCGTTGCGTTCGGCCAGCCGCACATACGCCCAGCCCACGGCGATCAGGAACGGGAAGGAGGCCACCCCGAGCAGCAGCCAGGGCAGGTTGACGCCGGCCACGGTGGTCCGGCCGAGCGAGGGCGCGATCGCGAACAGCCAGGGCAGCCCGCCCAACCCGATGGCCACCACCAGGGACAGCCGCAGCGCCAACGCGAGTTGGGCCCGGACCAGGCCGCGGACCAGCGCCTCGCCGACCTGGGTCTGCTGGGCCAGTTCGGTGCGGGTCCGCTCGGCGCGGGTGTCCTGCCGGGTGATCTCGGCCAGCACGATCCGGGACCGCCGGGGCGGCGGCACCGCAGCGCCTGACCCCACGTCCGGGAGTTGCTTGGCCACCCCGGCAGTCTCGCCGGCCGTACGCGATTGTCAAGCAGTGCGGTGTGCACATCGGTAAGTGGCGTTGTGCATAACCTGTGGAGAACCGCTCACGCCTGTGGATAACTCGGGGATCACCCCGGCTGGCGTGTGGGAACTCCCGAGGCTCGTTGTGGACAACCGACTGAGCTGTCAGGGTGGTCCGGTAGAGAGGAGGTGTGACGGTGACCAACCCTGCCCGGCCCGGCTGGGGCGACGCCTGGACGGTGGACGACCTCCAGAGCCTCCCCGAGGACGACCAGGTCTACGAGATCTTCGACGGGAGCCTGCTCGTGTCCCCCCATGCGGACGTCTTCCATGGCGCGGTCGCCAACCGCCTCCGCCGTGCCCTCGACCGGCAGGCCCCCGCCGGTGTGCTCGTCGGTCAGGACATCGGGGTCAGCGCGAAACGCTCGTCGTACTTCGTGCCTGATCTCTTCGTCGCCACGGAGAGCGCACTGGACAGCGGCGGCGCCGCGCTCGACCCGGCCGACGTGCTCCTCGTCGTCGAGGTGATCTCGCCAAGTAACGCCGGCCGCGACCTGGTCCTCAAACGTCACGAGTACGCGGCCGTCGGCATTCCGCTCTACTGGTTGGTGGAGCCCCGCAAGCAGACCCTGACCGTGCTGGTGAACGGCGCGGGCGGCTACCGCGAGCAGGTCGTTCTGCCGGTCGGCGAGGTCTACCGCGCCGACCGGCCGTTCCCTCTCGCCCTGCCGCTGGCCGACATCTTCTGACCCGTCACCGGAAGCCGCCGGCCCCCGTCGACGGTCAGTCCAGGCCGATGCGCTCCGGCCGGGCCGAGGCGGAGCCGAGCCAGGTGTGCGGGTTGCCGTACCAGCACCAGCCCAGCTTGGGCGCGCCCTGGCTGATCCAGAGCGCCGGCACCCGCTTGTCGCCGCAGCGGGAGCCGACCAGCGAGAAGCACCTGTTGCTCGCCAACGCGGCCGGGTGCAGCGTGATGAAGGCGAGCCCCTCGTCGATGCTCAGCGGCAGTCGACCCTGGGCGGTGATCCCCTCCATGGCCGTGGCAGGTGCCAGGTTGCGGAACTCCTCGCCCCGGTCGACGTCGAAGAGCAGGTACGCCGGCCCGGCCGGCACCTCCAACTCCTTGATCGGGTCGAAGCGGGGCAGGTCGTCCTCGGCGTAGTTGCGGTCGACGACGCCAGGCTTGCGCTTGCCGGCCACTGTGGTCAGCGCCACCCGTTCCGGCACCCCGATCAGATCCCGGGTGATGACCAGCACGAACGGCACCCGGGCGTCGGTGGGGGCGGGCAGCCCGGCGGTGCCCTCGACCGCCCTGGCCCGCAGTGGCGCGACCAGGTCGCGGAAGGCGTTCTCGGTCAGCCCGGCGAGGGCGGGATAGCCGATTTGCACCAGTCGGTCGAGTTGGTTGTCGAACTCGGATTCGGCGTTGAACGGGGTCTCGGTCACGCAGGCCTCCCGGAAGTCGTACGACCTATCGTACAACGTACGGCACGCCGCTTCTCATTCCCGGCTCAGCGACTCCAGTCCTGTTTCGCAGCCCTGACCAGCTTGTCCTTCAACTCCCTGGTGTGCCGCCGGCTCACCGGCAGCTCGGTGGAGTCGATCACCACCACGTAGCCGGAGTTGACCAGCCGCAACTCCGCGATCAACTTCAACTGCACCAGGTACGACCGGTGCACCCGAACAAAACCGGCATCCGCCCAGCGCTCCGCGAGCGTGGCCAGTGAGACCCGCACCAGGTGCGACCCCTCCGCGGTGTGCAAGCGGGCGTAGTCGCCCTGCGCCTCCACCCACCGCACCGCCGAGCGGGGCAGCATCCGGGTGGTGCCGGCCAACTCGATGGGGATGGTCGGGTCCTCCTCCGCTCGGGCCAACGCCGCCGGATGCGACGGCACCACCCGCGAGCCGATCACCCGGCGCAACGACTCGGCCAGCCGATCGGCGCGAACCGGTTTCCGCACGTAGTCGGTGGCGCCCAGATCGAAGGCGTCCACAGCGCCGTCGTCGTACGCGGTGACGAACACGATCGCCGGTGGGCGGGCGAAGCGGCGCAGCACCCGGGCCAGTTCCATGCCGTCCAGGCCGGGCATCCGGATGTCCAGGAAGACCACGTCCACGTCGGCGTCGCGCAACAACCGCAACGCCTCGGTGGCGTCGGAGGCCGTGTGCAGCCGGGCCACCCGGGGATCGGCCCGCAGGTGGTACGCCAACTCGTCGAGCGCGGGCGGTTCGTCGTCGACGGCGAGGACGCGCAGGAAACCGGACGCGTTCACCACACCCGTCCCGGCTCGCTCGCTCACGAGCCGGCCCGCACGCCGGGGTGGAACTTCGGCACCCGCATGCTCACCTTCGTACCCGAACCCAGCCCGGTCTCCACGACCAGACCGAACCGGTCACCGAAGACCGAGCGCAACCGCTCGTCGACGTTGGAGAGGCCGACGTGCTGGCTCGTGTCGTCACCCGGGTCGCCGATGCCGCGAGCCAGCTCGGCGATGCCGGCGGTCAGCGTGGTCGGATCCATTCCCACTCCGTCGTCCTCCACCGTGATGTGACATTCGGCCCCCGCGTCCCGGGCCTCGATGCTCACCATGCCCGTGCCCGGCTTACGGGACAACCCGTGGCGAACGGCGTTCTCCACCAACGGTTGGAGGCAGAGGAACGGCAGCGTCACCGGCAGCACCTCCGGGGCGATCTGCAACCGCACCTGCAACCGGTCGCCGAACCGGGCCCGCTCGATGGTCAGGTACCGGTCGATCGACCGCAGCTCCTCGGCCAGCGTGGTGAACTCCCCGTGCGCCCGGAACGAGTACCTGGTGAACTCCGCGAACTCCAGGATCAGCTCCCGGGCCCGCTCCGGGTCGGTGCGCACGAACGAGCCGATCGCGGTCAGCGCGTTGTAGATGAAGTGCGGGCTGATCTGCGCCCGCAACGCCCGGATCTCGGCGCGGGCCAGCCGCTCCCGCGACGAGTCCAACTCGGCCAGGGCGAGCTGGTTGCCGGCCCAGTGCGCCGTCTCCAGGGTGGCCTGCACCAACCCCGGAGGCGGTGGGCTGTCCGCGACCGCCACGAGCGCGCCCACCACCCGGCCGTCCGCCCCCAGCAACGGTGCGACCACCGCCCCCCGGATCGGGCAGTCGACCCGGTCGCAGTGCAGATCCTGCTCACCCAGCACCGTCGAACGGCCGGTGTCCACCGTCCGCCGGGCCGCCGCGAGCAGTTGCTCCCCGTGGTGCGTGCCGCGCCCGTCGAGAGCCAGCAACCGGTCGGCGTCGGTGAGTGCCAGACCGGCCGCGCCCACCAGAGCCCGCAGATGACGTACGGCCTTCGTCGCGCCCGCCTCGCTCAGCCCCGCGCGCAGTGGCTCGGCGGCCAGACCGGCGGTGTGCAGCACCTCGTAGGTGGCCCGCTGGGTGGCGGTGGCGATGCCCCGGCGGGCCCGCAGCCGCAGCACCGCCAACAGGGCCGCGGTCAGCGCGGTGACGAGCGAGACGACGCCGACCACGGCGGAGAGGTTGGCAGCCACGCAGCGATCCTCGCCCCTGCGGGCCGGCGCGCCAAGCCTCTAGTACGCGCCCTTGCGGGCGAGCACCACCCCGACCGTGCGCCACAGGATGCTCAGGTCGTACGCGAGCGACCAGTTGTCGACGTAGTAGAGGTCCAGTCGGACCGACTCGTCCCAGGACAGATCGGAGCGGCCGGAGACCTGCCACAGCCCGGTCATGCCGGGGCGGACCAGCAGGCGGCGGCGCACGTCACCCAGGAAGTCGCCGTCGTCGGCGGGCAGCGGGCGGGGCCCGACCAGCGACATCTCGCCCCAGAGCACGTTGATCAGCTGGGGCAGCTCGTCCAGCGAGGTGGCCCGCAGGAAGCGGCCCACCGGGAAGACCCGTGGGTCCTCCTTCATCTTGAACAGCATGCCGTCGGTGTCGTTCCGGTCGACCAGGCTGGCCAGCCGCTCCTCGGCGTTGACGTACATGGTCCGGAACTTCCACACCCGGAACGTGCGCCCCTCGTGCCCCACCCGAGGCTGCCGGAAGAAGACCGGCCCGGGGTCGGAGATCCGAATCGCCACGCCGATGGCCAGGAAGAGCGGGATCAGCAGCAGCAGACCGAGGCCGGCGGCGACCCGGTCCAGCAGGTTCTTGGCCAGCAGCGCCGGCCCGGAAAGGGTCGGCTCCTCGACGTGCAGCAGCGGCAGACCCTCGATCGGCCGGATGTGCACCCGGGGGCCGGCGATGTCGGTGAGCTGCGGGGCGACCACCAGGTCGACGCCGGAACCCTCCAGCTGCCAGGCCAGCCGCCGCAGCTCACCCGGCTCGGCGCTGGCCGACCCGCAGACGGCGATGGTGTCCCCGCCGACCTCACGGACCAGGGCCAGCACGTCTCGGCCGGAGTAGACCGGCACCGGGGTCGGCATCCCCCGGGCCGCCGCGTACCCGTTGGTGATGTGGATGGCGACGGGCATCAGCCCGGCGGACGGGCTGCGGGTGACCGCCGCGTAGACCTCCAGGCACTCCGGCAGGGTGCCGACCAGCACCATCCGGTGCGCGGCCTGGCCGGCCTGCCGGCGGATGTAGTGCAGGGCCCAGCGGGCCACGAACCGGCCCCAGAGGATCAGCAGCGCCGCACCGACCAGCGCGGTGCCCACGGTGAACCGGGAGAGCTGGGTCACTGTGGCGAAGGCGAGGAAGGAGACGCTCGCGGCCACCGTCACCGACGCCCGGATGACCCGCTTGTACTCGTCGGGCCCGAGCCCCAGATAGCGCCGGTCGTACGCCCGGTTGCCCCAGAGGATGACGACCCAGCCGAGCGGGAGCAGGAGGTAGGAGATGGTGTGGAACCAGGTCGGGTCCTGCTTGGTGCCGGAGAACCCGGAGGCGGCCTGGTCGAAGAGCTGGATGGCGATCCAGCTGGCGAACGCCGCCGCGCCGAAGTCGAGCAGCACCAGGATGGCCGTGTAGGGGCGGTGCCAGCGGGAGACACGACGTCGCGCCCTGGCCCACGCCGACCGGGGTACACCGTTGTGCGTAGTCGGCGTCGGCGGCTGGATCTCGAAGCTGTCGACGTGCCGCACGAGTCTGCTCCGGCCTTCGTTGGATACCGGGCGCTGGAGGCTTGCCGTCACCTCACCCATGTCCTCCCGCATGACACGGGCCGCTCACTCGGCGTGAAGGCCCGGGTCGCCCACCGTCCCAGTCTCCCACGCGAGCCCGACCGGTTGCCGCCCCGAAGGAGATTGGCGACCGATGGTTACGGTGGGATCTGGCCGGCTCCACACCATTTCAGAAGCCGGGGACCGGGCCACTATACCGATGGATACCCGAACGGCGGGACCGGCGGACCGGAGCTTCGGCACAGTGAGGGCGATTCCACTCGGTGATCACCGAGTGTAATTACTCACCGTACGAGACGGGACAACCGACGGTCAGCGAGCGGCTTCCCGCCGGTCTGGCAGGTCGGGCAGTACTGGAGGCTGGAGTCGGCGAACGACACCTCGCGCACGGTGTCCCCGCACACCGGGCAGGGCAGACCGGTCCGCGCGTGCACCTTCAGACCCGAGCGCTTCTCGCCCTTGAGTTCGGCGGCCCGCTGACCGAGGGACCGCTCGACCGCGTCACCGAGGACCTGCCGGGTGGCGGCGTGCAACGTGGCGAGCTGGGCGTCGGTGAGCCGATCGGTGATCGCGAACGGCGACAGCTTCGCCGCGTGCAGGATCTCGTCGGAGTACGCGTTGCCCACGCCGGACAGCACCGACTGGTCGGTCAGCACCCCCTTGACCTGCCCCCGCCGGCTCCGCAACCGCTCGGTGAAGGTGGGCAGGTCCGCGGCGAGCGCGTCCGGGCCCAGCTTGGCCACCCCGGGGACCGCCGCGAGGTCGGTGACCAGATATGCGGCCAGCTTCTTCTGGGTGCCCGCCTCGGTGAGGTCGAAGCCGGAACCGTCGTCGAGGCGTACCCGCACCGCGATCGGGCCCTTGCCCGGGCGGAGTGGGGTGGTGGCGGGGAACGCCTCCCGGTAGTGCAGCCAGCCCGCCCGCGCCAGATGCACCACCAGGTGCAGGCCACCCTCGAAGAGGACATCGAGGAACTTTCCGTGCCGACTGGCGTCGACCACCGCCCGGCCGGCAACCTCGGTCGGCGCCGGCTCGTACGTCTTCAGGGCACTGATCGCGGCGATCTCCAGCCGATCGACACGCCGCCCCACCGCGCGCTGTCGCAGGTAACCCGCGAGCGCCTCAACCTCCGGTAGCTCGGGCACGACCCAACGGTAGCCTTCTTTCCCGTGAGAATCGTGGTGGCGCACAACCGGTACCGGGAAGCCCAGCCCTCCGGTGAGAACACGATCGTCGACTCGGAGATCGCTCAGCTCACCGCCGCTGGCGTCGAGGTGCTGCCCTTCATCCGCAGTTCGGACGAGATCCCGTCGATGTCGAAGGCGGCCAAGGCGCTGCTGCCGATCTCGCCGATCTGGGCTCCGCGCGCCCAGCACGACCTGAGCCGCCTGCTCACCGAGCACCGGCCGGACGTTCTGCACCTGCACAACCCGTACCCCCTGCTCTCGCCCTGGGTGGTGCGGACCGCGCACCGACACGGCGTGCCGGTGGTGCAGACGGTGCACAACTACCGGCAGGTCTGCTCCTCGGGGATCTACTTCCGCGACGGGGTGATCTGCCAGGACTGCAAGGGTCGGGCGTTGGGGGTGCCGGCGATCAAGCACCGCTGCTACCGCGACTCGGCGGTGCAGAGCGCGCTGATGGCGACCACCCTGGCCGTGCACCGGGGCACCTGGCGCTCGGTGGACCGGTACATCGCGCTCACCTCGGCGATCGCCGACCACCTGCGCGACTACGGCATCCCGGACGAACGCATCGTGGTGAAGCCGAACTCCGTACCCGACCCGGGTCGGCCGGCGCCGCTCGGTGACGGGTTCCTCTACATGGCCCGGCTCTCCCCGGAGAAGGGCGTCGACCTGCTGCTGGACGCCTGGCGTCGGCACCCGGTGGGCTCGCTGGGCACGCTGCGGGTGGCCGGTGACGGCGAGTTGCGCCACCTGGTGGAGGCAGCCGCCGCCGAGCGGCCCGACGTGGTCTACCTCGGTCAGCTCGACCGGGCCGGCGTGCAGGCAGCGGTCGAGGCGAGCGCTGTGGTGATCGCCGCCGCGATGTGGCACGACGTGCTGCCCACCGTGATCATCGAGGCGTTGGCGAGCGGCCGGCCGGTGCTCGGTACGGCGTTGGGCGGCATTCCGTACCTGGTCGGGGCCGACGCCCCGCACGAGCCCGCCGGCACCGGCCCGGCCGCCGTCGCCTCAACGGTCGCCTCACCTGTCGCGTCCGAGGTCGCCTCGCCGATCGCCCCCGGGGTCGGGCGGTCGGCGATGCCGGCCGGTATCGCTCAGGGCGAGGCCGGTTGGGTGGTCGCGCCGGAGCCAGCCGCGCTCGCAGCCGCCCTGCCGGTCGCCCGAGCCGGTGCGCCCGGACTGGCCTCGGCCGCCCGCGCCCGCTACGAGCGCACCTTCCACCCCGACGTCGTCACCAAGCGGCTCATCGACATCTACGCGGGCCTGTCCCGTGCCCCCACCACGTCTGAACCCGCGCCGCTCGCCGCCCCGCCGCCGGCTTGAGGCAGCAACTTCAGGGTTGTTGCGGTGTGCCGGCGGCTGGAGGCAGCAACATCAGGGACGTTGTGTGGATCTTGGAGCGGGGCGGGGCGGATGCCCGGCCGGGGGGCGGGGCGGTCAGCGTAGCGAGGCGCGGGCGGAGAAGGCGATGCTGGCCAGCAGGAAACCGCCGTTGACGATGGTGAAGGCGATCATCACCCAGAGGGCCAGCGCGGGGGCCACCGCGAGCACCAGGGCGGCCACGAAGATCACCGCGCCGTAGTCGCGGACCAGCTTCACCAGGCGCACCGGCAGCGAGGTCGAGGTGACCATGCTGGCCGCGTTCGGCCCGGCCTGCATCACCGACGTGACCAGGTTGACCATCCAGGTGCCGGCGAAGGCCGCCACCAGCCAGGTCGGCGTGGACGGCTGCTGCGCCACGGCGGTGGCGGCCAGGGCGGCCACCAGGGCGATCTGCGCGGCCACGTCGCAGAGCACGTCGACCCGGGCGCCGGCCGCGCTGCCCTGGCCGGTCACCCGGGCCAGCTGCCCGTCCGCGCAGTCCAGTGAGTACGCCACCTGCCAGCCGATCAGGGCGAGCAGACCAACCAGCCAGGCCGGTACGTCCCCGGCGGCGACCGGGCCGGCGAGCGCCACCACGGTGACCGAGGTGGCCAGCCCGAGCACCAGGTTGGTGATGGTCAACGCTGTCGGTCGCAGGCCGAGCCGCTGGGCTACCAGCGCGAAGACGGCCCCCAGCCACTGGCTGATCGACTCGCTGAACAGGCCGCCACCCCGGTTGACCCGGTGGAAGTCGGCGATGGTGGGACGGGGGTCAGCCAAGCTGGTCGCGGATTGCACCGGCGTAGTCTGCCAGCCGTTCCCGGGTCTCGGTAGGCGACAGTGCCAGGTGTTCGAGGATGGTGTACCGGTCCGGGCGGGTACGCGGCGCGAACTGCACCGCCTCGATGAACTGGTCGTCGGTGAGCGCCACCTCGGCGGGGAGCCGGGGCAGACCGTGTCGGGCCAGGCAGGCAGACATCTCGCCGAAGCGGCGGAGGTCTCCGCGCAGCCAGGTGCAGAACAGCGCGCCCAGCCCGGCCAGCTCGCCGTGCGAGGCGGTGCCGGGAAAGAGCGAGTCGACAGCGTGCATGATCTCGTGGCAGCCGCCGCTGCACGGGCGGCTGGTGCCGTCGACAGCCATCGCCAGGCCGCTGGAGATCAACGCCTCGGCGAGGACGATCACGAAGGCGTCGTCGCTCATGTCGCCCGGGTGGTTGAGCACCGCTTCGGCGCCCGCCCGCGAGAGCGAGGCGGCCAGCCCGTCGACCGGCTCACCGCGTACCTGCCGGGACAGCTCCCAGTCGGCCAGCGCGCTGATGTTGCTGATCACGTCGCCGATGCCGGCCCGGTTGTGCCGGTCCGGGCCGCTGTCCACGAAGTCCAGGTCGACGATCACCCCGATCGGGATGTGCACGCCGTAGGAGCCCTTGATCCCGTCGGTGATCAGGCTGGCCACCGGGGAGGCGATCCCGTCGTTGGCGAGGCTGGTCGCCACCGACACCATCGGCAGCCCGCGACGGGTGGCCGCGTACTTGGCCACGTCGATGGTCTTGCCGCCGCCGATGCCGACGACCGCGTCGTACGACCGGGCGCGGAGCTTGCCGCCCAGGTCGTCGGCGGCGTCCAAGGTCCCGCCGGAGACGGTGAAGACGTCCGCCGAGCGCAGCGACGGTCGGATCAGCTCCGCGATCTGGGCACCCTGACCCGGACCGACCACCACCGCGACGTCGCCCCCGGAGGAGATCCGCCCGTCGGCCAGGATCGCGCCCAGGTCGGCGACCGCCCCGCGTCGCACGTCGATGTGCAGCGGGGTGAGGACGCTACGAGCTAGTAGCGGCACGCGATCTCCCGCGCGCGGGCCAGGTCGGCGTGGTTGTCGACCTCGACCCACGGGACGTCACCGATCGGCGCCGCCCGCACCTCCCCGCCCCGGTCGGAGAACTCCTGGTAGCCGTCCTCGTAGTAGAGGTTCGGATCCCGTCGCCAGGTGGCCTCCAGCGCGTCGGCGAGGGCGTCGGCGACCTGCGGCTCGATCAGCGTCGCGCCGATGTACTCCCCGTACGCCTCGCCCGGATCCATGATCTTGGTGATCCGGGTGAGCTGGCCGGCGGCGTCGAAGGTGGTCTTCATCTCCTCCTCGGCCAGCGGCTTGAGGGTGTCCACGGCGAGCAGGATGCCCGGACCACGCTCGGCGAGCAGGGTCTTCTCCACGCTCACCGGGTGCACGGTGTCCCCGTTGACCAGCAGCACCCCGCGCGCGAAGTACTCCCGGGCCAGCCAGAGCGAGTAGGCGTTGTTCCACTCCTCGGCCTTGTCGTTGTACACCAGGGTGAGCGTGACCCCGTACCGCTTCTCCAGGTCGGCCTGCCGGTCGCGGACCGCGTCCGCCGCGTAGCCGACGACGATCACGATGTCGGTGAGCCCGACCTCGGCGAGGTTGCCCAGCGCGATGTCCAGGATCGTCGTCTCGCCGTCCACCGGCACCAACGCCTTGGGCAGGGTGTCGGTGTACGGGCGCAGCCGTCGTCCCGCGCCGGCCGCGAGCACCATTCCGATCATCGCGACATCCTCCCTCGTCCTGCTCCGGTCACCGCTGGAGGATAGCCCCGGCCGGGTGCGTCGCTCCGGCCAACCGGTCAGCCGGGCAACGCCGCCAGGTCGGCGAGCATGGTCAGCCGCTCCTCCGCGCCGAGCGTGGCGTACGGGCCGGCGGCCCGCCGGTCGGTCTCCAGTTCGATGGCGAGCCGTTCAGGGCCGGGCGGCAGGGCGGCGATGCTCGACGCGGTGTGCCCGGCGGCGGCCCAGGCGGCGGCGTGCGCGTCGGCCCGGTGGTGTCGCAGCGCGCCGAGCCGGTTGAGCAGCAGTACGCCCGACGGGGTGCCGTCCGGTTCGTACGGGGGCGCCAGCGCGGCGAAGGCCGACCCGCCCCGGTCCTCTTCCTCGTCGGCCAGCACCAGGGCGTACGACAGCAGTCGGCCGAGCACGGCGACCAGTCGGGCCACCCGGTCGTCGTGACCGGCCCACAGCTCCTCGGTGACCTCGGCGTGCACCTGGTAGAGCTCGGCGAGGAAGGCGGCGCCGCGTTCGGTGGCGGAGAGGGTGCCGTCCGGGCTGCGGTAGATCATCCCGTGGGCCACCTGCTTGTCCACGGCTCGCCGGCAGACGACCGGGTCGTGGTACCGGGTGATCGCCGCGAACCCGGGCCCGTCGACGGTGCCACCGGGTGCGGCCAGTCGGGTGCGCAGGTCGACCAGGAAGCCGGTCGCCGTGACCCCGCCGTAGCGCTGGGACAGTTCGGCGCCACCACCGTCCCGGCCGGCCAGCATGCCGGCGCGGAAGGTCCGGTCCACCGCCGGTGCGAGCAGCCCGGCGATCCGGTGGGGCGCCAGCGCGACGGTGTTCACAGACCGATCGACCGGAGGACGGCGAAGCCCTCCTCGGCGATCCGCCGGATCAGGCCGTCGTTGACGTCGCGGTGCTCGTCGAGCACTGTCAGCTCGTGCTCGGCCAGCCAGCGGTACTCGGTGTGCTTACCGGCTTCCAACCTCGGGCGGTCGAGGTCACCGTCGACGCGGACCAGAAAGTCGTGTTCGGTCCGGGCCAGGCCGTCGTCGCCGACGTAGCTGTACTCGCCCACCTGGCCCAGGACGTGCGAGAGGACCCAACCGGTCTCCTCGGTGATCTCCCGGCGGAGCGCCTCGTCGATGTCCTCGCCCGGCTCCAGGTGGCCGCCGACGATGTCCCAGCAGTTGGGGAACAGGCGTCGGTGTGGTGAGCGGCGCTGGAAGAAGATGCGGCCGTCATGGTCGACGATCAGCGCGCCGGCGCAGCGCAGGGGCTCGGTGGACACCATCCGACAGTAGCCAGCGTCCGCAGCTTGTGCGATGCCGCTCTTGTCCCGGAAACATCCACCGACCACCATGTCTGTACCGAATGCCACCGTCCCAAAGGAGTGATGCGTGATGCAGGTACGGGATGCGATGTCCAGCCAGGTCCTCGTCGTCGGTCCGGAGCACACGCTCCGCCAGGCGGCCCGGATGATGTCGGCCCGTGGTGTCGGGTCGGCGGTCGTGATCGACCCGGATTCCGAGGGCGTGGGGATCATGACCGAACGCGACGTGTTGAAGGCCATCGGCGCCGGCCTGGACTGCGACGTGGAACGCACCGGTGCCCATCTGACCTGGGACGTTGTCTACGCGGGGCCGGAGTGGACAGTGGCCGAGGCCGCCGCCGCGATGGCCCGGGGCGGATTCCGGCACCTGGTGGTGCTGGACGGCCGGGAGGTCGCCGGCGTGATCTCGGTGCGGGACATCATGCGGGTCTGGTCGGAGAACCAGGCGGTCGCCACGACCTGACCGGAGGTGGTGTGCCGGGCCGGATCGATGGGTAGACATCCCCGTGCGGGCGCGGAAATGCCGTGGCCCGCGGGGGAGGTCCCGATGCGCGACGCGGAACGGCTGGTCGAGCAGCAGTACGCGATGCTTCTGCGTCGGGACGTGGCCCGGTTGCCGGATCTCTACGCACCGGAGGCGTTCTACGCCATGCCGGGCGTGACGGTCCGTCCGATCGAGCTGCCCGCGCTGCTGCGCACCTGGACCGGCGCTTTCGGAGATCTGCGGGTCGACCCGATGGGTTCGGTCCGCACCGGCGGGGGCGCGGCGGTCGAGCTGCGGCTGACCGGCACCCACACCGGCACCCTGCATTCCCCGTACGGCACCGTCGCTCCCACCGGCCGGGTGGTGAGCTGGGAGGTGGCCGACGTGGTCCGGGCCCGCAAGGGCCGGATCACCGCCTGGCGTTCCTACTTCGACTGGAGTCAGCTTCTCGACGCGCTCGGCGTGCAGCTGGGGGGACTTTCCCGGGCCGCGCAGCACGACGCGCTCGCCCTTCCGGTCTGATCTGCCGCCGACCGGTCCAGCGGGGTCACCCGACCCGGTGGCTCAGGATGCGGACATCGCCGTGCCGACCGCGCGTTCCCCGTCGCCGCCCGTACGCTCAACATCCATGACCGCCGAGCAGTTGATCTCCTTTGCCCGTGGGGCTCCCTCGCTGGACATCGTCGATGTCGAGGGGCTCAAGGCCGCCGCCGTCCGCGCCTTCGACGCCGACCCCGCGGGGGTGACGGCGTACGGCACCTCCGTCGGGTATCTCCCGCTGCGGAAGTGGATCGCCGAGAAGCACGGGGTCGAGGCCGACCAGGTGCTGGTCACCAACGGGTCTCTCCAGGCCGACGCGTTCCTCTTCGACCACCTGGTCCGCCCCGGCGACGCGGTCGTGGTGGAGCGCCCGACGTACGACCGGACGCTGCTCAACCTCCAGCGGATGGGCAGCGAGCTGCACGGCATCTCGGTCCAGCCGGATGGTCTGGACACTGCCGAGCTGCGCAAGTTGCTGGAGTCCGGGGTCCGGCCCCGGCTCGCGCACGTCATCCCGAACTACCAGAACCCGGCCGGCATGACGCTGTCGCTGGAGAAGCGCCGGGAGCTGCTCGACCTGGCCGCCGAGTACGAGTTCACGATCTTCGAGGACGACCCGTACGCGGACATCCGCTTCCGTGGTGAGGCGTTGCCGTCGATGCTCTCGCTGGACACCCGCAACGTGGTGGTGCACGCGTCGAGCTTCACCAAGACGGTCTGCCCGGGTGTGCGGGTGGGTTACCTGGTCGGACCGGCCGACCTGATTGCCGCCATCGCGAAGAACGCGACGAGCCTCTACATCTCCCCCGGGATGGTGTCCCAGGCGATCGTGCACCAGTTCTGCGTCTCCGGTGACATCGACCGCTCGATCGAGACGGTCCGGGCGGCGCTCGGCGAACGGGCCCAGGTGCTCGCCGAGTCGTTGCGCCGGCACCTGCCGCAGGCGCGGTTCGTGGAGCCCGACGGTGGCTACTTCCTGTGGGTGGAGTTCCCGCAGGACGTGTCTGTCGACCGGCTCGCCCCGGCGGCGGCCGAGCGCGGCGTCGCCGTGGTCAAGGGCAGCGACTTCATGGTGGACGGCGGGCGGCACGCGCTCCGGCTGGCCTTCTCGGCGGTGACCGCCGACCGGATCGACGAGGGCGTCCGGCGGCTCGCGGAGGCCGTCGAGGCCGTCCGGGACTGACATTATCTGTCGGGTTCCCGACAGAACGACGATGCCGGCCGTCCCGGGGCTCCCCTCCGGGCGGCCGGCTGGCCCACAATGCTGCGAGCGTCACCCCGTCAGCTGCGGACATCACCGCCCGGTCCCCGGGCCGGCCCCGCCCGGGTGGACGCGGCAGCACAACCTCCCGCCCCCACAGGTGCCGGGCGGGCCGTGTCGTCCCCCGCACACCCCCCGATGCGGCCCGGCCCGCCCGGCGCCGCCCCCCACGCGACCGCCGTCACACCGGTCCTCGACTCCGGTCGGCGTAGCCTGCAAGCCGCAGCTGAGCGCGGGAGGTGACGCGATGACGGATCGGACAGAGCGGGACCGGACGGCACCGTCGACCACCGGTCGGGTGCTGCGACCTCGGGCGTGGCCCTCCCCGGTGCGGGCGATGACCCGCATCCTCAACGCCGACGGCTCGCCGCCCGTCCCGGCACCGACCGGCCCCGGCCGCAGCGCGGTGGTCGACTGCGCGCTCTACGTCGACGGCAAACGGCAGCCCGGCGACTGGACGTACGCGGACGCGCTGGCCGCGGCCCGCCGCGAGGAGCACGGCTTCGTCTGGATCGGTCTGCACCAGCCGGAGCTGGCCGAGATGACCGCCATCGCGGAGACGTACGGCCTGCACGAGCTGGCGGTCGAGGACGCGGTCAAGGCCGAGCAGCGCCCCAAGCTGGAGCGGTTCGGCGACGTCGTCTTCCTGGTGCTGCGTACCGCCCGGTACTGCGAGCACACCGAGCTGACCGAGAACTCCGAGGTGGTGGAGACCGGGCAGGTGATGCTCTTCATCGGCCCGAACTTCGTGATCAGCGTCCGGCACGGGGACGCCTGCCGACTCGCCCCGATCCGCGCCGACCTGGAGACCAAGCAGGAGTTGCTGCTGCACGGCCCGTGGGCGGTGGCGTACGGGGTGACCGACCGGGTGGTCGACCTCTACCTGGAGGTGGCCGACCAGATCGAGGACGACCTGGACATGCTGGAGGCGGAGGTCTTCGACCGGCACGGCCACGGCCGGATCCAGCGGATCTACCAGATGAAGCGGGAGCTGGTGGAGTTCAAGCGGGCGGTGGTGCCGCTGCAACGGCCGCTGATGACGCTGACCTCGCAGGTCAACCGGGACGTGCCCAAGGAGATCCGCAAGTACTTCCGGGACGTGCAGGACCACCTCAGCCGCACCGTGGAACAGGTGAACTCCTACGACGACCTGCTGAACTCGATCCTTCAGGCGCGGCTGGCCCAGGTCACCGTCGACCAGAACAACGACATGCGCAAGATCGCCGCCTGGGCAGGCATCGCCGCGGTGTGGACCGCCATCGCCGGCATCTACGGGATGAACTTCGACAACATGCCCGAGCTGAGGATGACGTACGGCTATCCCGTCGTCCTGGCCCTCATGCTCGGCGTCTCGCTGGCCCTCTACCGTTGGTTCCGCCGCAACGGCTGGCTCTGACCGTGACGCGGAAGCGCCGACGAGCGGGGGGACCCACTCGTCGGCGCTTCACGCGCTGTCGCTGACCTCAGCGGCGGCCGTTGGTGCGGGCAGTGTCCTTGCCCAGCGCCTTGGTGAGGTCGTCGGTCGGCCGGCCGGAGACGTCAGTGGCGCCCTCGGCGACCGACGGGACCTTGTCGGTCGGGCGGACACCGGTCTGCTTGGCCGGGGCGGTGGTGCTGGCGCTGGAACCGCCGGCCACCGCCGAGCTGCCCGCGCCGGTCATCCCCGCCGCGCCGGAGATGGCGGAACCGTCCGACCCCTTGGCGGCGGACGGCGTACGGACCTCGATCGAGTCGACCTCGTCGCGCATCGGCTCCAGGGTGCTGCGGGTCGGGTCGTACTCGGCCCACTCCTGCTGCTCCCGACGGCGGCGCAACGCGACCGCGCCGGCCAGGCCGGCGATGGCCCCCGCCGCCAACAGGCCGGTCATCATCGAGCCGCGACGACGCGGCTGCTTCTTCTTACCGGTGATCCGCATGGTCTTCGACTTGGCCTTCCTGGTCAGCGGCCCTGCCTGAGCGGCGCCGTCACGAGCTGCCGCCGCCAGCGGTGCCAGCGTGGTGAGAGTCGTGCCCCAGCCGGTCGCCGCGCGGTCGCGTACCTTCACCGCGGTCGGCCCGACGTAGCCCCGGGCCACCTGGACCCGCGGGCCGACGGTCGCGCCGGCGCCCTTCGCGGCGTGGTTGGCTGCCTGCATCAGGTGGCTGATGCTCTGGTTCAGCTCGGCCTTCGCCAACTGCGCCTGGGACTGCCGCCGCCCGAATCCAAACACGGTCCTACCTCCTGGGAGTTGTTCCTTCGTCATCCTCCACCTTCGGATGCCTCCGCGATGCCAGATCGGGCACATGGGAGGATCCGCATGGAACTGACCAACGAGTGAGGAGTACCCGTGGCCGAGGCTGTCTACGCCACCCTGCACACCAACGCTGGCCCGATCCGGCTGGAGCTCTTCCCCAACCACGCGCCGAAGACCGTCCGCAACTTCGTCGACCTGGCCGAGGGCAACCGTGAGTACACCGACCCGCGCACCGGTCAGCCGGGCAACGGTCCGTACTACGACGGCACCATCTCGCACCGAGTGATCAGCGGTTTCATGGTCCAGATGGGCGACCCGACCGGCACCGGTCGGGGCGGGCCGGGCTACAAGTTCGCCGACGAGTTCCACCCGGAGCTGCGGTTCGACCGTCCCTACCTGCTGGCGATGGCGAACGCCGGACCGGGCACCAACGGTTCGCAGTTCTTCATCACCGTGTCCCCGACGCCGCACCTCAACAACCGGCACACCATCTTCGGCCAGGTCGCCGACGAGGAGTCGGTGAAGGTCGTGGATTCGATCGCGAACACCCCGACCGGCCCGAGCGACCGTCCGCTCCAGGACGTCGTCATCGAGCGGGTCGAGATCGAGCGGTCTGCTTCCTGAGCGACCGGCGAGGTACCTTTGCTCGCATGATTGAGCGCTCCGGAGCATGGCCGGTGGACCGCGCGGCGGCGGACGGAGGGTCGGCCCGGTGAGCGAGTCGCCACCGACCACCCCGGTCTGCTACCGGCACCCCGGTCGGGAGACCTACGTCCGCTGCACCCGCTGCGACCGGCCGATCTGCCCGGACTGCATGCGGGAGGCCTCGGTCGGGCACCAGTGCCCGGAGTGCGTCAACGAGGGGCGTCGCAGTGTCCGGCCGGCGCGTACCGCCTTCGGCGGCGGTACGGCCGGCCGGCACGGCTATGTCACCAAGGGCCTCATCGCCCTGAACGTTCTGCTCATGCTGCTCTCCATCGCCTCGGACCGGGGTGGGGACGCGGCGGTGGGCGGTTCCGGCTTCGGCGGCCTCATGGGTGGCAGCACCCCGCTGACCAACTGGGGTTCGGTGCTCGGGCTGGCGTTCTTCCCGGACGGCACGCTCGGTGGCATCGCCGACGGCGAGTGGTACCGGCTGGTCACCGCGATGTTCCTGCACTACGGCGTAATCCACCTGCTGCTGAACATGTGGGCGCTGTGGGTGCTCGGCCGGTCGTTGGAGGCCAACCTCGGGCCGCTGCGCTTCGGCGCGTTGTACCTGATCGCGGGCTTGGGCGGTAACGTCGCCGCCTACCTGTTCAGCGCGCAGAACTCGGCCACGGCCGGCGCGTCGACGGCGGTCTTCGGCCTCTTCGCCGCGCTGATCATCATCGAACGCAAGCTGGGTCGGGACATCTCTCAGGTGATCCCGATCCTGGTGATCAACCTGGTGTTCACGCTGACCGTGCCGGGCATCTCGATCCCCGGGCACCTGGGCGGGCTGGCGGTCGGCGCGTTGATGGCGTTGGTGCTCGCGTACGCGCCGCGTGGTCGGCGGACGCTGGTGCAGGTCGCCGGTGGGGCGATCATCCTGGCGGTGCTGCTCGCGCTGGTCCTCTTCCGCACCGCCCAACTGCTCAGCTGACAGATCAGCTGACCGGGCGGGCGGCCCGCAGGGTGGCGGCCACCTCTTCCGGGGTGGCCCCCAGGTCGTAGCGGCCGAACAGGTGCAGCGAGTTGCCCGCGTCGATCTCCAGGGTCTCGCTGGTCAGCCCCAGCCGGGGTCGTCGGTCGACGGCGATGGCCTCGACCGCCGACCAGGGCAGCAGCCGCCGCCCGGCGAAGCCGTGGATGACGGTGAGCCCCGTCGGGTCGACCGCCAACCGGACCGGCGCGACCAGGTCACGTACCGCCCAGCCGGCCAGCGCCGCGGCGGCCAGGGCGGCCACCGTCAGGCGGACCGGGTCGCCGTCGGCGAAGAGCAACCCGAGCGCGACGAGCAGGACGGCACCGGCCAGCTTCGCCGCCGGGAGGGTCGACGGCACTCGCCACTGTCGTACCGGGGAGGTCTCATCCACCCGCCCAGCATGCCAGCGGCCCCCGGATTCCGGCACCTCGTGCAGGTGTGGCCGGACGGTCGGTCCGGGGACGACGTAGGATCGGGGCAGCCCAAGTTACCGGGGAGTAAACATGAGTGACGCGGTCATCGTCGGCGCGGTTCGTACCCCGGTCGGGCGGCGCAAGGGCAGCCTCGCCAGCGTCCACCCCGTCGACCTCTCGGCGCACGTCCTGCGCGCCCTCGCCGAGCGCACCGGGCTCGACCCGGCCCAGGTCGACGACGTCTTCTGGGGCTGCGTGTCGCAGGTCGGCGAGCAGTCGTGGAACATCGCCCGCAACGCCGTGCTCGCCGCCGGCTGGCCCGAGTCGGTGCCCGGCACCACACTGGACCGGCAGTGCGGCTCCAGCCAGCAGGCCCTGCACTTCGCCGCCGCGACGGTGCTCTCCGGCCAGGCCGACCTGGTGGTCGCCGGTGGGGTCGAGTCGATGACCCGGGTGCCGATGGGCTCCAGCGTGGCCGGCGGCATGCCGTTCAGTGACCAGTTGCGCGCCCGCTACCGGGGCGTCGAGGGCTTCGCCGACGACGCGCCGCTGCCGTTCAACCAGGGGGTCGGGGCCGAGCTGATCGCCCAGCGGTGGCGCCTCTCGCGTACCCAGCTCGACGAGTTCGCGCTGGCCAGCCACGAGAAGGCGGCCGCCGCACAGGACGCCGGCGCGTTCGACCCGGAGCTGGCGGCGGTGCCGCTCGCCGACGGCGGCAAGTTCGCCGCCGACGAGGGCATCCGCCGGGAGACCTCCCTGGAGAAGCTGGGCGAGCTGGCGACCCCGTTCCGCGCCGACGGCGTGGTGACCGCCGGTTCCGCGTCCCAGATCTCCGATGGCGCCGCGGCCCTCGCGGTGACCACCTCCGACTGGGCCAGCCGGCACGGCCTTCGCCCACTGGCCCGGATCCACACCGCCGTGGTCGCCGCCGACGACCCGGTCACCATGCTCACCGCGCCCATCCCGGCCACCGCGAAGGCGCTGCGCCGCGCGGGGCTGGGCATCGAGGAGATCGGGGTGTACGAGGTGAACGAGGCGTTCGCGCCGGTGCCGCTGGCCTGGCTGGCGGAGACCGAGGCCGACCCGGAGCGGCTCAACCCGCGCGGCGGGGCGATCGCCCTCGGTCATCCGCTCGGCGGCTCCGGTGCCCGGATCATGACCACCATGCTCCAGCACATGCGCGACAACGGGATCCGCTACGGCCTGCAGACCATGTGCGAGGGCGGTGGCATGGCCAACGCCACCATCGTCGAGCTGGTCTGACTCGCGGTCGGAAAAGACGTGGCCCCGGCCGGGAAGGGCCACCTAGGGTGCCCGGTGTGACGACGATCCCCGGTGAGCGCACCCCCGACTGGTCCGACGAACGGTGGCAGATGCGGGCCTGCTCCTGGGTCGACGCGCAGCTGAGCCGGGCCGGTCGCCGGGTGACCGGGCTGGTGGAGCCTCGGGAGCGGCCCTGGTCGCTGGTCTGGCGGGTGCCCACCGACGACGGCCCGGTCTGGTTCAAGGCCAACAACCCCGGCACCGTGCACGAGGCGGTCCTGATCACGGCGCTCGCCGAGTTGACGCCCGACCGGGTGCTGGCGCCGATCGCTGTGGACCCGGAGCAGGGCTGGTCGCTGCTGCCCGACGGTGGCGAGTCGTTGCGCGACGTGCTGGCGCGCGACAGTGATCTGGCGCACTGGGAGCGGGCGCTGCCCGGGTACGCGGCGCTGCAACTGGCGAGCGCCCCGCACGCCGACGAGCTGGTCGCCCGGGGCGTGCCGGACCAGCGGCCGGAGGTGCTGGCCGACCTCTTCGTCGAGCTGCTCGACGACCGCGAGGCGCTACTGATCGGTGCCGAGGGCGGGCTCAGCCCGCAGCTGCACGAGCGGTTGCGGGCCGAGGTGCCGTCGTACGCGCAGCGGTGCCGGCGGCTCGCCGACATCGGCATCCCGGCCACCGTGCAACACGACGACCTGCACGACGGCAACGTCTTCGCGGGTCGGGACGGCTACCGCTACTTCGACTGGGGCGACGCCTCGGTGGCGCACCCGTTCGGCACCTTGCTGGTGACCCTGCGTGCCGTCGCGGACGCCAGGAAGCTCGCCACCGACGACGCCCAACTGGTTCGGTTGCGAGACGCCTACCTGGAGGCGTGGACCGACCGGTACGACCGGCGGACCCTGGTGGAGGCCGCCGACCTCGCAATCGCCCTGGGGCCGGTGAGCCGGTCGCTCTCCTGGCGTCGCGCGCTGGACACGGCGGCGGAGTCCCGCGCCGAGTACGCCGCCGCGGTCCCGGGCTGGCTGGAGGAGCTGTTCGCCGCCAGTCCACTTCAGCCCACCTTCTGACCACTACCCGTCCGAGTCGAAAATCGGACAGGCAGTGCGTCTGGCGGCGTGGAACTTCCAAAAAAGCTCCGTGACCCACGTCACCCCGCTGGGGACGTCGTTGGGCAGGTCATGGACGTCTTCTCCCGAACGTTCCTTCCGGCCGCCGCCGAGGCTGGCCTGGCCGTGCAGACGGTGAGCCGGCACATGCCGGTCTTCCGCCGCTGCGTCGGCTCCGGTGACGCCACCATCCTGGTCACCCGTTGCAGCCGCCCCGACCGCCCGGTCACCGGCGACTACCTGTTGCTGCTCACGCACCGCCGACTGGTGGTGACCCAGCAGACCCGCCTCCTGCACCGACTGCGCCTGCACCTCAACACCGAGCTCCGCGAGCTGAGCAACGTCACCTGGAGCCCGGACCCGCGGTTGCAGTCGGTCGAGATGGCGGCCACCGCGATCGACGGGATCCGTGAGCGGTTCCTGATCCGGACCAGCCACCCGAAGCAGGTCTGGCAGCTCGACGCGTTGCTCAACCAGGCGTTCCGGACCCGCCTGCGGCCAACCGGCGCGCGGGTCGTCGCCAGCATCGGTGACACGCCGGCCGCCGCGCGGCCCGGGATGTTCGCTCCGTCCTGGTGAGCTGACGCCCCGTCGGGCTTCGCACCGCCTTTACCGAACTCGAACACGCACCGATCGCACCCGGCCCACCGGGTCGGCAATCATGGGCCGGTGACCGCCGAAACGCCGCATCGCGGGCTCGTCCTCGTCGTGGAGGACGAGCCGGCCATCGCCGACCTGGTCCGGCTCTACCTCACCCGGGACGGGTTCGGCGTCCACCTGGAACGTGACGGCGAGGCCGGTCTGAGCGCGGCCCGCCGGTTGCGTCCGGTGGCCTGCGTGCTGGACATCGCGCTGCCGGGCCTCCCCGGCACCGAGATCTGCCGCCGGCTGCGCGAGGCCGGCGACTGGACTCCGGTCATCTTCCTCACCGCCCGCGACGACGAGGTGGACCGGATCATCGGCCTGGAGTTGGGCGCCGACGACTACGTCACCAAGCCGTTCAGCCCACGGGAGCTGGTCGCCCGGGTGCGCGCCGTGCTGCGCCGGACCGCCGGTGGCCCGGAGGCCGCGGACCGGGCACGTGTCGTCGGCCCGGTGACGCTCGACCCGGCCCGCCGTACGGTCACCGCCGCCGGCGCCCCGGTACAGCTCACCTCCACCGAGTTCGATCTGCTCGCCCACCTGATGGCCCGGCCCGGCCGGGTCTTCACCCGGGAGGAGCTGCTGGCCGGGGTCTGGGGGTACGCGGCGCACGCCGGCACCCGGACGGTGGACGTGCACGTCGCCCAGGTACGCGCGAAGCTCGGGCCGGCCAGCGTGATCCGCACCCATCGCGGGGTGGGGTACGCGGTCGATGCGTGATCACCGTGGGCACGTCGAGTCGCCGACCATGGCCCTGCCGGTGGTCGGCGCCACCCCACCCGCCGCACCGCGACGAGGCCGGTTCGGCCGTACGCTGACCGCCCGCGCGGTGCTCGTCACCTGTGCGGTGGCGCTGGTGTCGGTGCTGGTCACCGCCATCGTGGCGGTGCCGTTGGCGATCCGTGGCGTGCAGCGGGGCGAGCAGGAGGCGCTCGCCGCCCAGGCCCGGCTCGCCGCCGAGGTGCTGCGGACCCGCCTCGACCGGGGTCGCAGCGCCGACGAGGAACGCCTCATCCAGCAACTGCGCGACCAGGGCATCGACGCGTACCTGATCAGGCGCGGTGCCGCCGACCGGCCGGGTCTGCCTCCCCGGGTGGTGCAGCGGATCGGGCAGGGCCGCAACGTGTCGGCTCGCCGTTCGGTCAACGGTGAGTGGGCACTGGTCGAGGGTCGGGCGCTGGCCGGCGGCAACGGGGTGGTGCTCTCCCGCCCGTTGGCCACCGGGCTGTGGGCGCGCGTGCTGCTCAGTCTCTGGTTGCCGCTGCTGGCCGGGTTGACCGCCGGTGTGGTGGCCGGGCTGCTGCTGGCCCGCCGGCTGGCCCGGCCGATCCGTGTCGCGGCCACCGCCGCCGCCCGGCTGCGTGCGGGTGACCGCGCCGTCCGGGTGCCGGTCGAGCCGCCGGACGAGGTCGCCGACCTGGCTGAGGCGTTGAACGGGCTGGCTGCCGCGCTGGCCACCAGTGAGGGCCGGCAGCGGGAGTTCCTGCTCTCCGTCTCGCACGAGCTGCGCACCCCGCTGACAGCGATCCGGGGGTACGCCGAGGCGCTCGCCGACGGGGTGCTCGGTGCCGACGACACGGTGGACACCGGCCGGACGGTGCTGGCCGAGGCGCAGCACCTGGACCGGTTGATCGGTGATCTGCTGGCGCTGGCCCGGCTGGAGGCCGCCGACTTCCCCCTTGAACCGGTGCCGGTGGACCTGACCCAGCTGGCGGTGGACGCGGAACCGACCTGGGTCGCTCGGTGCGCGGCGGTGGGCGTGCCGTTCCGGGTGGAGACGCCAGGTCGGCCGGTGCCCGGGTACACCGATCCGGGGAGGATCCGGCAGGTGCTGGACGGGTTGCTGGAGAACGCGCTGCGGGTCGTACCCCCGGGGTCGCCGGTGGTGCTCGCGGTCCGGCCGGCCGGCGCGGACCCGGCGCACGGCGGCGTGTTCGAGGTCCGCGACGGCGGGCCCGGCTTCACCGACGACGACCTGGCGGTGGCCTTCGAACGCGGCGCGCTGCACGAGCGGTACCGGGGGGTGCGCAAGGTGGGCAGCGGCCTGGGGTTGGCGCTGGCCGCCGGACTGGTCCGCCGGTTGGGCGGGGAGATCACCGCGGGGCACGCGCCGGAGGGCGGTGCCGCCTTCACGGTCCGGCTGCCCGGTGATCCTTACCTGACCCGAACATCGGCTTGACGCTCCGCTCGTCGTTTCCGGGAAGGCTGAGGGCTCCACTGACGAGAGGGAGAGTCATGCCACGTTGGGGTATCGCCACCGGCACCACGGCACTGCTCGCGGCGGTCGCGCTCGGCGTC
This sequence comes from Micromonospora sp. C97, assembly GCF_018070385.1. Classification (NCBI taxonomy): domain Bacteria; kingdom Bacillati; phylum Actinomycetota; class Actinomycetes; order Micromonosporales; family Micromonosporaceae; genus Micromonospora; species Micromonospora sp. C97. Next base: position 47,097 of record NZ_JAGPXU010000008.1, on the reverse strand, counting down.
AGCGGCTGCGGCGCGGCCGAGGTGGCCAGCCAGCCCGCCCGGGACACCGCCGTCGAGGTCGCCGCCGCCATGGGGGTCGAGGGTCAGGCGCTGACCGCGATGGGCTTCGACGCCGACGACCTGGACGTACTGACCGTCGCCGCACCGGCCACCCCGACGCCGGGCGGATCCCCCGCCGCCCAGGAGAAGGGCCGGGAGAAGCGCGGCGAGGAGTGGCGCAAGCGGCGCCAGGCCCGCGTGCTGCTGCGGAAGAACACCCTGCACGGTGAGGCGGTGGTGAAGACGAAGGACGGCGGTACGCGGACCGTCGCCGTGCAGCGCGGTGAGGTGACGGCGATCGACGGCGACTCGATGACCGTCAAGTCCTCCGACGGCTTCACGATGACCTGGACCTTCGGCGATGACCTGCGGGTCGTCGAGCGGCGGGCCACCGTGCAGCCGAGCGAGGTCAAAGTCGGCGCGACGCTCGGCGTCGCCGGCGCCAAGGACGGCGACAAGGGCGTGGCCCGGCTGATCCTCGTTCCCCGCGCCAAGTGAGCGCAGGGGCCCTGGTCGACGCCAGGGCCCCTGCCCCCACTCAGTAGACGCGGGAGCCGATGAAGTCGTCGTGTCCGTAGCCGACCGGGTTCGCGGCGGTACGGGCTTCGAACGACCACTGCTGTCGGGTGCTGCTGGAGCAGGTCGCCAACCGCAGGCGGGAGCTGCCCAGCAACGGGTTGTCGAACGCCACGCAGAGGTTGCTCGCGGCGGCCGGCCTGATCTGGTTGCCGGAGAAGACGAACTGCTGCGCGCCGGTGCCGTTGCAGTCGTAGATGTTGACGGCGGTGCCGGCGGTCATCGAGCTGTTGGCGACGTCCAGGCACCGGTCGTGGGACAGCTCCGAGTGCAGGGACCGCCGGGTCGAGTCGTACCAGAAGCCCTGGTTGCGCCCGCCGTGGCAGGAGTACGGCTGCTGCACGGTGCCGTTGCGGGAGTCGTAGCCCTTGCCGTCGACGCAGGTGCCGGTGGCGAGGTTGCGCAACTGCTTGAACTCCAGCAGCCCCGGGTAGAGCACACCACTGCCGGTGCTGGCCGGGTCGACGCAGCTGGCCCGCGTCTGCCCGGAGTTCCAGAACTGGGTGATGCACTGGGCGAACATGCCGTGCCCACGGGCGTTGGGGTGGAACGACTGGCGGGCGGCGTTCTCGTTCCAGATGCCGACCTCGATGTACAGGCCGCGTACCGACGTGTTGTCGGTGCACACCTCGTGCCCGTGGAAGAGCCGGCTGGCGTCCAGGTAGCGGGCGCCGGTGTTCGCCGCGGCCGACCGCAGCGCCGACTCGAACATCGGCACCGCCTTGTTCCGGGCGAACGCCGCGTCGGCCAGGTAGAGCAGGCAGCCGCCGGCGTACCAGCCGGGGAAGTTGGGGTTGTCCTCGACGTCGGGGCTGCCGGGGCTCGGGTACGACATCAGCACCAGCTCGTAGTCCGAGCGCAGGTAGCCGGCCTTGGTCATGGTCTGCCGGATGTCGGTGAGCGCCGACTCCACCGCCTGTCGGCTGCCGTCGGTGCGGATCGTCCACTGGTCGGTGTAGGTGGGGTAGCAGGCCCCCTGGAAGAACACCCTGCGGACGGCGCAGTCGGTGGCGACCGGGCCGAACTGGATGGTGCCGTCACCGTTCGCGCCGACCACCACCCAGATCAGCTTCACGTGCGTGTTGCGTGCCTTGATGCCCAGGTAGTCGCCCTGGTTCAGTTCGTTGTGCTGGGTGGGGCCGCCGGCGATCAGGTTCCAGGGGGTGGCACCGGAGCAGGCGATGTTGTACTGCGCGTCCGAGGTGATGCCGGTGCGGAACACCGCCTGGTCGTACGAGCGGTCGCACCAGTTGCCGTCCTGGTGGGTGCCGGGGACGTAGTTGCCGACCCCCTCACCGGAGATCTCGCTGTCACCCATGGTGATCAACGCGGTGCGGCGTTGTTCGATCGGGCGGATCGCGGGGCTGCCGTAGAGGGCGGTCGCCTCGGCGGCCCGGATGGCTTCGAGGTTGGCGGGGAGTGGTTGGACGGTCGGTCGGTCGGCGGCACTGGCGGGGGTGGCCGGTCCGGCGAGCATCGGTAGCACGAGAGCGGCGACGGCGACGGCGACGGCGATGGCCCGTCGTCGGGTCGCGCGTTCGGGCCTGGCGGGGATTGCAGGCATCGACGCACTCCTTTCGGCTCAATCGCGGGACGTCGATTGAGTTACCAGACGGTAACGTGCGGATCAACAGATGTGAATGCGCTTCGGATCCTTGCGCGCGGGATGCAGAACCGCCCGGATCGGACTATCCGGGCCTCTGGTCCAGCGGTCCGGCGGCCGTGCCGGTCCGTTCCGGGCCGGGGCGGACCGTCCGAGGTCGACGGCACCGGGCTCCGGACCCGGCGGCGTCCGGTCGGCCGTCCCGCTCAGCGGCCCGGCGGCAGCGCGTAGCCGACGTAGCCGCGGAACTCCAGCCGCCAGCCGGCCGGAACGAGCTTGGCGCAGGCCGCCTTGCCGCCGGTGCAGACGATCGCGTCGACCGAGGCGGGATCGGCCGGCGGTCGTTCCGGCAGCACCGACTGCAACGCCACCAGCTCAGGCGAGCCACCGTCGGGCTGCCGCAGCAGCAGCCACCACGGGTACTCCCAGTTGTCGTTCTGCTGCACCAACCCGATCCGGCGCGCACCGCTGTCCCGGACCGCTGTCGCCGCCCAGCGGAACTCGTCGGCCCACTGCGGTCGGCGCAGGAACCGGGTGTCCCAGTCCGAGGTGGTGAATACCGAGCCCGCACCGACCAGCCGGCGCGGGAAGCCGTACGACAGCGCGAGCACTCCGGCCAACGCCGAGGTGGCGAGCACGGTGACCGCAGCCACGGTGGCCACCGAACGACGTCCCCGACCGCCCACCGACGCGCCGCCGGCAGCCGCTGGTGCGGGGTCGTCCGAGCGGCGGCGGAAGAGCGCGTCCAACCAGAGGCCGGCGAGGGGCACGGCGAGCACCACGGCGTAGAGCAGCAGCCGGTTGCCCCACGGCTGCCACTTGATCATCGCGGTGTGCAGCAGCACGGCGGTCAGCACCACCACCGCGTACGCCCGCAGCGACCCGGCCCGCTCGGGGGCGATCTGCCGTGGCCGGCCGAGCGCGATCACCGCGCCGATCACCGCCAACACCCCGCCCAGCGGAAACGCCACCCGGTCCTCGTCCGGGTACCAGGCCGGCTCCGGGAAGAGTTCCCGGCCGAAGGTGATCGCACGGTCCTGCGGATCGACCCCGATCGCCTCGGCACCACTGATGATCACTTCGGCCCCGGCCCGGCGCAGCGGCGCCAGCGGCGTGTCGAACGCGGTGTGCCCGATCCGCAGCGCGTTGACCACCACCGACGCCGGGTCGTGCCGCTCCATCGGGATCGACTCGCGCAGCCGGGGTGGCCCCAGCGGGTGGCCGAACTCGACTGTCACCCGGGCCAGGAACGGGCCGACCACCACGGCCGCGACCACCAGGATCAGCACCGAACCGCCGACCGTGCGGGCCAGCCCGCCGACCGGCCGGGACCGCCGAGCCGCGCTCCGCGCCGCCGGCTCGGTCGTCGCCGCGCTCCCGGTGCGGGCCAGCCGTAGCTGGGCCAACCCCCAGAGCACCAGCAGCGGACCGACAGCGATCAGGCCGCTGGTCTTCGTCACCGCGGTCAGCCCGGTAGCCGCCCCCAGCCCGAGCAGGGTGCCCCAGCCGGTCCGTCGACGCAGCCCGTCCAGCGCCAGGGTCGCCGCGCAGGCCACCCACGCCGCGCAGACCAGGTCGGTCTGCGTGCTGGTCGCCTGGAGCACCACCATCGGCGTGGTCGCCAGCACGAACGCGGTGAGCAACTGGGCCCGCCGGCCACCGCCGAGCTGAGCGGTGATCCGTGCGGCCACCAGGAGGCAGACCACCCCGGCCACCCACTGCACCAGGTTGTACAGGTGGTCCCCGCCGCTGAGCAGGCGCAGGTGCAGCAGCAGGTACTCGGCCCCCGGCGGGATGGTCACCTGCCGGTGGATAGCGGTGGGCCAGAAGTCCAGGTCACCCTGGGCCACCCAGTGCTCCACCTTCGGCAGGTGGTACGTCTGCGAGTCGAAGTTGTTCGGCTCGGCCAGCAGCGCGACCAGCAACTCCACCAGGACCAGCCCGCCGATCGTGGCGGCGAGGAGCCGCTCGACCGGTCGGGCCGTACGCCAGGTGTCGACCGCTGAGGCGAGCAGACCGGCAGGCCCCCGACCGGCCCGGGGCGGCGCGGGCGCGGGCTCACCGCGCTCGGCGGTCGGGGCGGACACCTCGGAGCCACCACCGGACACCACCGCGCCGACCGGCACCGCCAGCGGTACGGCGGCCGCCGACTGCCCGCGGCGGGTCTCCCGTCGCCAGCGCAGACCTGCCGCCAGCGCGGCAGCGACCAGGAAGAACAGCCAGGCGACGGCGAATGCGGGCCGGGTCAGCGCGTGGGTCGCGCCGAGCACCTCGACGACGAGCACCGCGTACGCCCCGGCGAGCAGGACGGCGCGCACCACGGCGAGCCGCAGCGGTGCCACAGCGCCCACCGTGCGTGGCCTCGCCGCGACGGTGAGCAGGAGCACCGCGGCGGCGGGAACCACCGCGAGCAGGGAGCCGGCAGCCGACATGGCGGAAGTAAACACCATTGATCTGAACCCGCCACGTCGACTGCCCCGCAGTGGCGGTAGGTGATGAACAAACCAACCAGGCTAGGCTATGGCCGACGTGTTGCCGCCACCGTGGAGATCCCCGTGAAGCTCTCGATCCTCATGCCGGTCTACAACGAGGAAGAACGCATCGCGGATGCCCTCAAGCAGGCACTGGCGGTTGACTATCCCTGTGAGGTCGAGCTTGTCGTCGTCGACGACGGCAGCCGGGACGGCACCGGGGAGGTCCTCGGTCGCGCCGACGACGCCCGCCTGCGGGTCATCACCCATCAGCGCAACGCCGGCAAGGGTGCCGCCATCAAGACGGCGGTCGACAACGCCGAGGGCGACTACATGGTCATCCTCGACGCTGACCTGGAGTACGACCCGCAGGACATCCCCAAGCTGCTCGACCCGGTGCTCGACGGGCGGGCCACCGTGGTCTACGGCAACCGCACCTTCGGCAGCCACAGCGCCTACAGCTTCTGGTACGTGATGGGCAACAAGGGCGTCACGATGGCGGCGAACGTGCTGTTCAACTCCTACATCGGCGACCTGGAGACCTGCTTCAAGCTGATGCCGGTGGCGCTCTACCGGTCGCTCGAGGTGCGCTCGCGCGGCTTCGGCATGGAGGCCGAGGTGACCGGCAAGCTGCTGCGTCGCCGGATCCGGCCGTACGAGGTGCCGATCAGCTACCGGGCGCGCGGCCGGGAAGAGGGCAAGAAGATCACCTGGAAGGACGGCGTCGAGGCGATCTGGATCCTCGGGCGCGAGCGCGCTCGTCGCCGCCCCACCGCCTCAGCCGCCAACTGACCCCAGGAACGCGCTGATCGACCGCCGCAGACCGTCGGCGTCCAGACCATGCCACCGGGCGTGGTCGGCCGGATTCCCGTACCGTCGCAGGTCGGTCTGACCCACCCCGAGGGCGAGCAGCCGATGAGGTACGTCCGCCAGCGCCCGACTGACGAGCGCGCTCGACGTCCCCGCCAGGTACGGCTCGACCAGCACCACGTCGGTGTGGACGAGCGCCCGCAGCCCGCGCGTGTCGAACGGCCGGGGTGTGTGGGTGTACGCCACCGTCACGTCCATCCCCTCCGTCGCCGCCAGTGTGGGGTCGAGCATCGGCCCGACCGCCACCACGAGTGGCGCGTCCGACCCGCCGCGCCGGAGCACCCGTAGCCGGGCGGCATCCGGGTACGCCTCGGCGTTGCGCTGCTCGGAGAGGCGCAGGTAGATCGGATCGTCGGTGGTGGCGGCGGTGCGCAGCAGCGGCACCACCTCGTCCGGGTGACCGGGCACCCGGACCGTCCAGCCGTCGCCGAGTGAGTCGAAGAGCGCCACGTCCCCGGGCGACTGGTGGGTGCGGCCCTCCGCCGACCCGTCGTACGACGCGCCGATGCTGACCAGGACCGCGCCCACGCCCTGATGGTCCAGATCCAACTTGATCTGCTCGTACGCCCGGTCCACCAGGAACGTCGCGTACGAGTGCGCGATCGGACGCAGCCCGGTCAGGGCGAGCCCGCCGGCCACACCGATCATCAGCTGCTCCCGGATCCCCACGTTGAGAACCCGGTCCGGGTGCCGGTGCCCGACTGGGGCGAACTGGCTCGCCGAGATGTCGGCCAGCACCAGTGCGGTACGCGGATCCTCGTCGAGGAGCGCGGTGGTGGTGTCGATGAAGGCGGTACGCATGTCGGTCATCAGTTGCTCCCGATGCGGGCGACGACCAGGTGCGGCTGTCGTGGCCGGTGCCCGGTCAACGCCGCGTACAGGGCTTCGTGGTCCCGGCCGTCGACGGTGTCGGCGGTCCAGCCGTTGACGGTGAACCGGCTGGCGATGCCGCCGGCCCACCCGTGGCTGGCCGACGCGTTGTCGACCACGACCGCGGTGAGGCTGTCCAGGCCGGTCGCTCCGGCGTACGCGATCGCCTCGTGGTTGGATCCCTCGTCCAGTTCGGCGTCGCCGAGCAGCAGGTACACCCGGGGTTTGCTCAGCCCTTGGGCGCGCAGGCCGAGCGCGGTGCCGACGGCCAGCCCGAACCCGTGCCCGAGGGAGCCGGAGCCGATCTCGACCCCGGGCACCAGGAGCCGGTCCGGGTGGTGGCCGAGCCGGCTTGCCGGCCCGGCCAGGTCGTCGAGCCAGGTGTCCGGGATGAAGCCGTGCGCGGCGAGCACCGCGTAGTAGGCGGCCGGTCCGTGGCCCTTGGAGAGCAGGAACCGGTCCCGCTCCGGGTCGTCGACGGTGTCGGGGGTGACCCGCAACACCCGGTCGTAGAGCACCTGGAGGACGTCGATGGTGGAGTGCGCGCTGGGTGCGTGTTTCTCGTCGCCGGTCAGTCGGCGGATCAACCCGGGTAGGCGGGCGCTGCTGTCGGTGGTCAGTGCGGTGGTCATGCCACTACTGTGTGAGTTGAAGTGCACTTCAACTCAAGGACCTGGTGATGCCGGATTTGTTGACGATCGGTGAGCTGTCCGCCCGCTCCGGGGTGGCGCCGTCGGCGCTGCGCTACTACGAGCGACTCGGGCTGATCCGCGCCGACCGCACCGGCGGCAACCAGCGCCGGTATGCCCGCGCCGAGCTGCGGCGGGTCGCCTTCATCCGGATCTCCCAGCAGGTCGGCGTCTCGCTCGACGAGATCCGGGAGGCACTCGACTCGCTCCCCGAGGCCCGCACCCCCAGCCCACAGGACTGGGCGCGGCTCTCGGCGAGCTGGCGGAGCCGACTGGACGAACGCATCCGGCTGCTCACCAAGCTCCGCGACGACCTGGACGGCTGCATCGGCTGCGGTTGCCTGTCCTTGCAGCGCTGCACGCTCAACAACCCCGAGGACACGCTGGCCGGCGAGGGCCCGGGTGCCCGACTGGTGCTGCCCCGACCGACGGACGCCCCAACCCCGGCGGGCTCGCTGAGCTGACGGCCGATCCGCCTCCCGGCGGGCTCGCTCAATTGACGGCCGATCCGCCTCCCGGCGGGCTCGCTCAACTGACGGCCGACCCGCCTCCCGGCGGGCTCGCTCAGCTGACGGCTGACCCGCCTCCCGGCGGGCGGGTCAGCAGCACCTTGCCGAAGTGGTCGTTCGACTCGACGAGCCGGTGCGCCTCCGCCGCCTCGGTCATCGGCAGCCGCCGGTCCACGATCGGCCGGATCCGGCCCGCCTCGACCAGCGGCCACACCTCGTCGCGTACCCCCTGGACGATCTCCGCCTTCTCCGCGAGCGGTCGGGACCGTAGCGACGTCGCGGCGACGCTCGCCCGCTTGGCCAGCAGCGCGCTGAGATCCAACTCGGCCCTGCGCCCGCCCTGCATCCCGATCACCACGAGCCGGCCGCCGGTGGCCAGCGCGGAGACGTTCCGCCCCAGGTAGGACCCGCCCATGATGTCGAGGATGACGTCCACGCCGCGCCCGTCGGTGACCCTCCGGGCCTCCTCGACGAAGTCCTGCTCCCGGTAGTCGATCGTGTGCGCCGCGCCCAGTTCGCGCAGCCGGGCGTGCTTGGCCTCGCGCGCGGTGGTCAGCACCGTGACGCCGAGGGCCGCCCCGAACTGGATGGCGAAGGTGCCGATCCCGCTGCCCCCGCCGTGCACCAGCAGGGTGTCGCCCGCGCCGAGCCGGGCCACCTGGACCAGGTTCGACCAGACCGTGCAGGCCACCTCGGGCAGCGCCGCCGCGTCGACCGGGTCGCACGCCGGCACCGGCAGCAACTGCCCGGCGGGGACCGCGACCCGCTCCGCGTACCCGCCACCGGACAGCAGCGCGCAGACCTGCTGCCCGACCGCCCACCCGGCGACCTGGGCGCCGACCTCCGTGATCACCCCGGAGCATTCCAACCCGGGGTACGCCGACGCGCCCGGCGGTGGTGGGTAGTGCCCCTGCCGTTGCAGCAGGTCAGCGCGGTTGACCCCGGTGGCCCGCACATCCACGATCACCTCGTCGGGGCCCGGCTCCGGGTCGGGCACCTCGGCCCAGACCAGCGCGTCGGGACCACCGGGCTCCGGAATCGTGATGGCTCGCATGGGGCCAGTCTTCCCGATCTCACCCGGTGCCGCAGGCGCACCCTCCAGCCCACAGTGGACGGGACAAGATGCCTGGCCGGCGCAGCGGGGAGGGACGCTGGGCCGCCCGGAGTGAGCCGTGGCAGACTATGCGTGGCCGTACGCCCACGGGTGGCGGTCCAGGAGGGTTCGCCTAGTGGCCGATGGCGCTGGTCTTGAAAACCGGTAAGGCAGCGATGTCTTCGTGGGTTCGAATCCCACACCCTCCGCCACCAACCCGGTGGTGATCAGCTCGGCTGCCGGGGGCGTTGACTACGAGCCGCCCGGCGAGAAGTCGACGTCCGTGCCGGTGTCGACACCGACCAGGATCTGACCCGTCTCCTTGATGCCATCGATGGTCAGATACAGCTCGGCTTCCTTCATGGTGTTCTCGTCCAACGCGAAACGGCCCTTCTTGTCGGCGGGCTGGTTCAATCCCGTCGCGATGGATTCGAACATCGTGCGCAGCAATGCGGTTCGTTCCGCCGCATCCGTGGGCCAATCGCCCGTGAACCATTGCGGTGCCTCGGTCGGGGCATGAACGAGTGGAACGTGAATGGTCCAGAGCAGTTCGTGGGCAAGTAGATCCTCCTGGCTCGGCTCGGACCTGGATATCAGACGACGGCTGAGCTTCTTGAGCCGCTTGTGTTGCCGTTTTCCCTGCCGTGTGAAGCGCACGGCCCGCGCCCTCGCCTTGTTGACACCGGCGTTGGTGTTCCAACTCATGACCCCCGTCGCGAAGAGCGCGAGCCCCAGGCACACCGAATTGACGGAATGGAAGATGGCGATCGGCGCTATCCCGAGGGCGGTCGAGAAGGCATAGCTGCAGATGCTCACCCGGCGCATGAACCGGCGGGGGCTCAGCTTGCGGGCAAGCCCCCGGTGGCGTAGCAACTGGCAGGTGAGCGCTGTGACTGTCTGCGCCACCGGCACCTGGTGTTCGGTGTGCAGCACGGCCTGTGGCGAGACGGCATTGAGCAGCAGTCGCTCCTCGAGCTCCATGCCGGTGGTGGCCTTGTCGGTGCGGGTGATTGCCACACCCTCTGCTGTTGATTCGAGTGTGAGGTGTCCCGCTCTCGCCAGTGCGAAGATTTCGGCAGCTGCCCACTGTGGTGCGTACCGCAGAGAGTTGACGACCAGGATGCCGTCCGCGATGACAGTCACTCGGTTCCTCCGTGACTCGGCCTACTGATCAGTCGCCCACACCCTGCCGTCGTCTCTGCCCGGCCGGTGAATATTCCACGGATTCGTTAGCAGTCGAGCGGGGTTGCCGCCTCATATCGCCGACGTCTCGCCGTTATTCAGAGATAGCAGGTTCGCTCGTTGAGGGTCAGCCAAGGTCGGGTAGACGACATCGGCACCGGCCAGGGGATTGATGGTGGCGATACGCTGACGACGCCATTTCCGGGAGCCGGTGGAAGGCTCATTCGGCAGCCCTGTGCTGCCGCTGGGCCCCACGTTCCGGTCACTGCGGAGGGTCGGTGGTCCGACGCTGCTGGCGGATCGTCTCGTCGGCCAGTCGCTCGACCGCGCGTCGCCGTTCGTCGGCGATGGCCTGTTCGTCCCGGCGGCGGAACGCGGTGAAGACGGCCACCACGAAGTCCCGCCAGATGCCGGCCACGATGTCCCCCTGAGGACGTTGCCCGAAACTCCACCGTAGCTCCGGAAAACCACAGTGCCGCTCGTCGGACAGGCCGCAGCGGGGTATGAAGGGGCTGGTATCTCCGCACATCGGAAGGACGCGTCCCCATGACCCTGGAACGACCGATCGCCCCGGACCCGTACGAGTTGCTGCCGACGCTGCCCTCGTTCACGCTCACCAGCGACGACGTGCAGAACGGCGAGCCGATGGACGCCCGGCACGCGCATGGCAGCACCGGGGGCGACAACGTCTCGCCGCAGCTGACCTGGTCGGATTTTCCCGCTGAGACGAAGAGCTTCGCGGTGACCTGCTACGACCCCGACGCGCCGACCGGTAGCGGTTTCTGGCACTGGGTGCTGGTGAACCTGCCGGTCAGCGTCACCCAGTTGCCCAGCGGGGCGGGCGGCGCGGCGGGCGCCGACCTCGGCGGGGCGTTCTCGGTGCGTAACGACTACGGCGACCAGGGTTACGGCGGGGCGGCTCCGCCCCCCGGCGACCGCCCGCACCGGTACGTCTTCGCGGTGCACGCCGTGGACGTCGAGCGCCTCGACCTGACCCCGGACGCCACCCCCGCCTACGTGGGCTTCAACCTCACGTTCCACACCCTGGCGAGAGCGGTAATCCGCCCCACGTACCAGATCAAGGAGTAACCGCCGCCCAGCCGCCGCGATCTTGCACTTTCTGTCCCGACTTTCCCGACATAAAGGGCATAGCGACGACCGAAAGCGCAAGATCGCGCGGCGGTGGGGTCAGGAGGGGACTCGGGCCACGGCGAAGACGGACTGGCCGAAGGGTGGGAGGACCAGTTGCTCGGCGGCCTTGGTGGCGGGCAGGACGAGGGTGTCGTACACCTTGACCATCGGGCCCTCCTTCGGCATCAGCCGGAAGACCTTGGTGGCCATGAAGTAGCCGATCAGCCCGAGCGCGTTCGCGTAGTGGATCTTCTCGACGGTCAGGCCGGCGTCGGCCATCGCCGCACCGAGCGTCTTCTTGGTGTAGCGGCGGACGTGCCCGGTGGCGATGTCGGCCGGGCCCATCGCGAACTGGAACGCGGGCACGATGATGATCACGGCGCCGCCGGGTCGGACCAGGTCGCGCATGCTCCGCAGCGCGCCCACGTGGTCCTCGATGTGCTCCAGGACGTTGTACGAGACCGCAGCGCTGTAGTCGCCCCGGCCGTTGTGCGGCAGCAGCATCTGCCGGACGTCGATGTTCGGACGGTCGGCGAGGCGCTCCTTGAGCTGCACCAGCCGGTCCGGGTCGGCCTCGGTGGCGGTGAACCGGGGCAGCCGCTCTGACCATTCCAGCGCGTAGTCACCAAGGCCGCTGCCGATCTCGATCGGGTCGTCGCCGAGGTACGGCACGGCCAGCTCGATGAACCAGCGACGGTGGTTGACAGCGGTTGCCAGGCCTTCCAGCACCTCGGACTGCACGCGCTGATCCCCAGTGATTTCTGCCATGCGTCGATTCCTCACGATATGAACTCGACCCGTGCCTGGACCGACAGAGTGAATCATCCGCTGGGACGGCAGAAGAATCGGGGCATCGGGGTGGCCGAATTGTGGTCGGGGGGGTGGATTCGTGATCGGCGGTCGGCGAACCCGGCACATAGTACGGCAGTACCCCGAAACATGTCACGGCGGTGCCATGCGCTGACTACCCTATGAATTGTCATGACTACTCCTGAATCGGACGTGCCCAGCGGCAGCGACGGCCCGGCCGCCGCGCCGCCGGCGGAGGGGGCCTCCGGTGCCGTTCGGCCTTCCCGCAGGGGGAAATGGGCGGATCTGGCCGCCGTGCTGAGCTTCGTGGTGCTCGGCTTCTGGGTCACCGGTCGACTCTGGCTGGACCCGGGCAGCGATGTGCGGGACAACCAGTCCGACCAGTCGCAGTTCGAATGGATGATGGCCCACGGTGCGCGAGTAGTCACGCACTTTGCGTATCCGTTCCATTCCAATCAGATGAACGTGCCCGACGGCGTGAATCTGATGGCCAATACGTCCGTATTATCCATTTCATTGCCAATGACGCCGATCACCCTGCTGTTCGGGCCGCGCGCCTCATTCCTGGTCTTTCTCACCGTCGGCATGATTGCCACCGCCACGGCCTGGTATTTCGTGCTCTCCCGGGTCCTGATCGGCAGCCGGGGACCGGCCTGGCTGGGCGCCGGCTTCTGCGCGTTCGCGCCGGCGATGGTGTCGCACGCCAATGGTCACCCGAACATCGTGTCGCAGTTCGTCGTCCCGTTGATCATCTGGCGCACGCTACGACTCGGCGAACCGGGCCGCTGGCTGCGCAACGGGGTCCTCCTCGCGCTCGTCATCGTCTGGCAGGCATTCCTCAACCTGGAGATCCTGCTGATGACCGCGATCGGGCTCGGCGTGGTCATCGGTGTGCTCGCCGTCGGCCGCGCGGACATCCGGTCACGGGCCCGGTCCTTCCTCGCCGGCCTGGCCCTCGCCGCCGGGATCGCCGCGCTCCTGCTGGCGTACCCCCTGTACGTGCAGTTCTTCGGCCCGGACGCGTACTCCGGGCTGTCCCGCCTGATCCGCGGCTACTCCAGTGACCTGGCCTCGTTCGTCGCGTACTCCCGGGAGTCCCTCGCCGGGAACGCGCGCACCGCAGCGGGCCTGGCCAAGAACCCGACCGAGGAGAACAGCTTCTTCGGCTGGGCACTGGTGGTGCTGGTGATCGCCCTGGTCTGGTGGTTGCGCCGCTCGATAGTGGTGCTCGCGCTGGCCGGGCTCGGGTTGCTCTTCGCGGTGCTCTCACTGGGTCGGGAGGTCCGCTTCAACAACCGGGGTACCGGTGTGCCGGGCCCCTGGGCGGCGTTGGAGAACCTGCCCATCCTGCACTCGGTGGTGCCGACGCGCTGGGCGTTGGCGATCACCCCGATCATCGGGCTGCTGCTCGCCTACGGCGCCGAACGGGCCCGCGAGTTGGCGTACGCGCACCCGGTGGCCCGGGGACAGATCCGCTTCGTCACCGCCACCATGCTCACGATGGCCCTGTTGCCGATCGTTCCCACCCCGCTGCCGGTGGCCCGCCTCGACCCGATCCCCACCTTCGTGACCAGTGGGGCCTGGCGTCCGTACGTGAGCGGTGGGCGCAGTGTGGTCACCCTGCCGTTGCCGGACACCACGTACGCGGAGCCGCTGCGCTGGTCCGCGTCGACCCGGCTGGACATGCCGCTGGCACGGGGCTACTTCCTCGGCCCGGACACCCGCCCGAACGCCGACCCGCCGAAGGTCGCGCTGTTCGGGGCGGTTCCGCGCCCCACCAGCAACTTCTTCGCCACCATCCGGCGCACCGGCGCGGTGCCGCCGATCACCCCGCAGAGTCGGGTCCGAGCGGTCGACGACCTGCGCTACTGGCGGGCGGGGGTGGTGATCCTCGGGCCACACGAGCACGAGGCCGCGCTGCGTCGGGGGATGACCGAGCTGACCGGGATCGAACCGGTCTTCACCGGTGGGGTGTGGGTGTGGGACGTCCGGTCGTTGACCGACTGAGCCGCGTCTGCCCAGCCCTTACCTAGCGGACGCAGCAGCCCTGGCAGACCTTCGGCCGGGGCAGGGTGAAGGCGAGGCAGCAGGTACGCCGCTGCACTGTCGGCTCACCGGTCGGTCCGGGCACCAACTCGATCAGGTCGGTCAGGCCGAGTGCGCCGAGCAGGGTCTCGATGCTCTGCACCGTGGAGCCGGGCAGACCGTCGGCGGCCCGCAGGATGCCGTGCGCGATGCCGGAGGCGACCGAGCCGAGCAGCGTCCGGGTGCCCACCCGGACCTCGGACTGGATCGCCGTGATGAGCGGCGCCAGATGGGCGTCGAGCAGTGACGCGCGCAGTGCGGCGAGCAGCTCCGCCTCGTCGGCGACGACCCGCACCTCCGGCAGGCCGGCGAGCGCCAGCGGGTCGTTCGGCAGCACCGCCACCGTGGTGCCCCGCCGCAGACCCATGGTGAGCAGCTGCCGGTGGTCCTCGAAGTGGATCAGGAGGTCGGCCGGATCGAGCAGTGGCACCCGCCGGGCGGAGGCCCAGCCGAGCACGACCGGCAGGGCGGCCCAGTAGCTGTACGACTTCCAGGCCAGTGCCGCGCAGGCGTGCGGGGTGCCGCCCCAGCGGACGGCGGCGCCGTTCAGCAGCTCCGGCAGTCGGCTGCCGTCGATCAGGGTGGTGGCGGGCGACCAGCCGAACTCGTCCTCGACCAGCAGACCCCGGGCGAGGCCGGGAAGGTCGTCGGTGCCGAACATGGCCCGGAGCGCAGCGGTGACGGGAGCGAGCGGCGTGGTGGCGGCCTCCCGCCTCGGCATCACCGCTGTCACCTGAGTCGTCCCCTGTCTCTGTGACCGAGGAGTGCGCCCCGGCGGACGAACGAGTGCCGTCCTGAGCTAAGGCTAGCCTAACCAGACCTGCGACCGTAAGGGAAGGCTCACCTTGGTCCAATCCCGGAGGTGCAGGTCACTCCGCATCCGGCGGGTGTGACGCCTCGGCTACTACCCGGAGCCGATGCTGGGAAACGCCGCCACACGGCTGGTGTCTTCGGTGAATTGTCAAGCGGTGTGTCGAAAAGATGCCACATGAGTGTGTGCTCGGGCACGGAACGTGAAACTTATATCCCCGGCCACGAGGAAGCTGATGACGACCTCACCCCTCGAACGGGCTGCCGACTCCTTCGCGGCCGAACTCGCCCGGCAACGGACCGGGCGCGGGCTGTCAAAGAAGCAACTGGCCGTTCTGATGGGGTTCGACCCGTCCTACGTGAGCCACGTCGAGGGGCGCCGGCACCGCCCCACCGAGGACTTCGCCCGCCGAGCCGAGGCCGTCCTGGAAGCCAGCGGCGCGATCTGGCAACGCTTCCGGGAGTACGACGACCTACGGCACGCCCGGGTGGGCCAGCCGCACCGCGGGCCGTACCTGCCGGGACAGTGGCTGCCACCCGGCACCGGGCTGGTCGTGGAACGGGAACTGGCCACCCTCACCCACACCGAGGACGGCTACCGGTGCGTCATCCGCCGGGAGCTGTACAACGCCGGCCTTGAGCCGGTCACCCGCTACCTGGTCCGGGTCGCCGTCGACCGCTACCCGAACGACCCCGGCCGCTCCAACCGGCACCACCGGGAGCACCCCCTCACCTTCGCCGAGCTGCAGATACAGGCCCGCCGGGACGACGGCGGCGGGGACCCGGAGCCGATGCACTGGCGGGCCAAACACGACCGGGACGCGTTCAAGGAGATCTGGCTGCTCTTCGAGAACGGAGAGCGGCGCTTCCCCCTCTACCCGGGTGACCGGGCCACCGTCGAGTACGCGTACAGCGTCGGGCACGAGAAGTGGGGCCTCTGGTTCCAGCGAGCCGTCCGGCTGCCCACCCGGCAGCTGGCCGTACGCCTGGACCTGCCGGCGGCGCTCGACCCACAGGTCTGGGGCGTGGAGACCTCGCTCAGCGCGGAGGAGGGCCCGCTGCGGACGGCCCCGCAGCGTCACGACGAGGACGACCGGGCGATCTACGACTGGCAGACCGACGACCCGCCGTTGAACGCCCGCTACCGGATGCAGTGGCGCTTCCGGGCCCGACCGGACACCGAACCGGACGTCGGACCCGGCGCCACCCGGGTCCGACCCAGCGACCGGATGCGCGGCCTCGGCGTGCTGCAACGCGGCGCCGATCTGCTCCGCCAGCGTGCCCGCCCGTTCGATCTGCCCAGTGAGGAACGGGGGGCCCGGGCCGTTGTCGACCGGCTCACCGCGATCCTGACCCGGTTGGACGAGCTGCACCCGTTCAGCAAGGGAGTGGGGGTCGCCGCCCCGCAGTTCGGCATCGACCGGGCGGCAGCGGTGGTGCGGCCCCCCGACCGGGCGGCGGAGCCGGTCGTGCTGCTCAACCCCCGGGTGGTCGACGCCGACCTGGAAACCGACGAGCAGTACGAGGGCTGCCTCTCCTTCTTCGACCACCGAGGCCTGGTGCCCCGACCGCTGCGCCTGGACGTGGAGCACGCCCGGTGGGACGGCAGCCGGATCATCACCTCGTTCGAGTTCGGCATGGCCCGCCTTGTCGCACACGAGGTCGACCACCTGGAGGGCCGGCTCTACGTGGACCGGATGGCACCCGGCGTGCCGTTGGTGCCGGTGGAGGAGTACCGCGAGACCGCCCACCCGTGGAGTTACTGACCGACGAGGGACCGGGGCGCGTGCCCCAGGGGGCAGGGGCACGCGCCCCGGTGTGGGGGGAGGAACGTCTAGAGGTCACCGAAGGTGTCGTAGCGGATGCGGGGCGGCGGTACGTCGTCCGCGGCGAGCACCCGCAGGGTGGACCGGACCATCCGGGCGGCACCGGAGACGTAGCAGTCGTGCGTGGTCCACGGGCCGTACCGGGCCACCACGTCCGGGATGTCGCCCTGCTCGCCGTCGAAGTCCGGGTCCTCACTGCACGCCGGGGTGACCGACAACCACGGGTGTACGGCCACCAACTCCTGCAACGCGGCCAGGCCGTACAGGTCGGCCGCCTGCCGGGCGCCGTAGAAGACGTGCACCCACCGGGTCCGGTTGAAGGTGGCCAGCTCCTCCACCAGCGCCTTGATCGGTGCCAGCCCGACGCCGCCGGCCACGCAGAGGATGTCCCGTTCCGAGGCGCGGTCCACCGTCATTGACCCCATCGGCGCCGCCAGGCGCAGCAGGTCACCCGGCCGCACCCGCCGGACCAGCGCGCCGGACACCCAGCCGGCCCCGGGAGACCGCACGTGGAACTCCAGCACGTTGTCGTCGTTCGGGGCGTTCGCCACGGAGTAGTTGCGCCACACCCGGGGGTGGTAGCGGGGCACCTCCAGGCTCACGTACTGCCCCGCCTGCCAGCGCAGCGGATGCTGCAACGCCCGGCAGGTCAGCACGGCGGTGTCCGGGCCGTACCGCTCGTGGGTCAGCACCTCGGCGTGCCAGAACGGCGGGTCGTCGTCGGCGGCCGCGCCGGCCACCATCAGGGCGGCGATCGCCGCGTACGCCTCCCGCCACGCCTGGTCGTACTCCAGGTTCCAGCCGTCACCGGCGATGCTGCGCAAGGCGTCCAGCAGCGCGGTGCCCATCGTCGCGTAGTGCTGCTCGTCGACGTGGTACTTACGGTGGTCGCGACCCAACGCCCGGAGGAACTCGTCGAAGCTCTCCGGGTCGTCGACGGTGTGGATCGCCGCGATGATCGCTTCGAGCAGGCGGTCGCCCTGGCCGGTCATCTGCACCGGGAAGAGCTGCCGCAGGGCGGGGTCGAGCAGGAACAGCCGAGCGTAGAAGTGACCGCTCAACCGGACCCGGTCGTCCTCGACCAGGGCCCAGCTCTCCTTCAGCAACCGCGCGAGGTTGTCCACGGGCGCTCCTTCTCCAGACGGCAACGGATCGGGCGCCCATAGAATCTCCACGGAGAGTGTCGACTGGTCGCACAGAATGTGCGATCGGCTCATGCTGGCCGGTCGGCCATGTCACCGCCGCCGCCCGTCGGGCAGAGTGGTGCGGTGACCGTTGAGCTGACCCGCCCGGTGTCCCGCCGACTGCTGGGCACCGAGACGCTGCTGGTCCTCGGCCTCTCCCTCGGCCAGTCCGCGATCTACGCGGTGGTGTCGATCATCGCGAAGTTGACCGCCGACGGTCCGCTCTCCAAGCAGACCGCCTCGTTGAACACCTCGGCGTCGGCCCGACCCTGGCTGGACCTCACGTACCAACTGCTCGGCATCGTGTTCGCGCTGCTGCCGGTGCTGCTCGCCGTACACCTGCTCAGCCGTGACCCCGGCGACCCGGCGCGGACCCTCGGCCTGGACGCCCGGCGGCCCGGCCAGGACGTGGCGCGCGGTGCCGGCCTGGCGGCGCTCATCGGCCTACCCGGGCTGGCGCTGTTCTGGGTCGCGGCCCACCTGGGCCTCAACGCGACGCTGGTGCCGGCCGCGCTGCCGGACGTGTGGTGGGCGGTCCCGGTGTTGATCCTCGCCGCCGTGCAGAACGCCGTGCTGGAAGAGGTGATCGTGGTCGGCTACCTGGTCACCCGGCTGCGCCAGCTCCACTGGCGGCTGGCCGCGATCATCGCGGCCAGCGCGCTGCTCCGCGGCTCCTACCACCTCTACCAGGGCTTCGGCGCGTTCGTCGGCAACGCCGTCATGGGTGTGGTGTTCAGCCTCTTCTACCTGCGCACCCGGCGGGTGATGCCGCTGGTCATCGCGCACACACTGCTCGACGTGTTCGCCTTCGTCGGCTACGCGCTGCTGCCCCGCGAATGGTTCGACTGGCTCTGACCGGTCAGCCCCGACCGGGTCGATAGACGGCCACCGCCCGGGCCGCGAGCCGGTCGGCCGCCGCCGCGTCACCCAGCGCCGCCGCGAGCACCGCCGCCCCCGGCAGCAACCGGGCCACCAGCCGCAACGCCACCCAACCACCGGCCTGCGCGGTGAGCGGCGCGGCCAACCGCCAGGCCGCCTCCGCCGCCCGAGGCCACGCCCCCTCGACCGGGTCGCCCGCCGACTCCGCGGCGGCCAGGGCCGCCACCGCGCTCGCCCGGTCCGGGTGCACCTGGGTCAGCACCAGCAGGTCGACGGCCCGGTCGGGATGCGTCGGATCCTTGCCGTACGCCGCGGCCAGGTGCAGCACCAGCTCCGCATGCGTCCACAGCACCGCGGCCAACTCGGCCAGCGGCGCGAAGACACCGGCAAGCGCGGCGGTCGCCCCGCCCGCACCCGCCGAACGGACGAACCGCCGGGTCGCCAACCGTCCCAGGCCGTCCGCCGACGCGTCCGGATACCGGGTGCGCAACCCCGCCGCCCATCCGGCCGCGCCGGGCCCCAACGCCCGCACCGCGGCCAGCGCCAACAGCTCCGGCGCGAAGCCAGGGTGGTCGAGCACGCGCGCGGCGACCGCCCGCAGCTCCGATTCCGGGGTACGCCCCAGAGCCGGCTCAGCCTGCCGCGCGACGGGCGCCGCCGGTGCCGTGACCTGCTCGGCGACAGGTTCGGGGGCGGGCTCGGCCGGCGTGGTGCTCTTGCGCGGGGCGGCCGCGCGCTTGGTGGCCTTTGCGGCTCTGGCCGGGGTCGCCGCTTTGCTAGGGCTCGTCGCCTCGTTCGGGCTCGTGGCTGTGGTGCTCGCGGCCTTCGTGGGGCTCGCGGCCCTGGTGTTCGCGGCCTTGGTGGGGCTCGCGGCACGTTTGCGCGGTGCCGGCGTGGTCGGGATCGCCTCGGCGGGCGGCTCGGCCGCGCTCCGGGCAGCTGCCTTGCGGGTGGGGGTGGTGCGGGCCTTCGGCGGGCCTGGTTCGTCACCGTTCGACGGTTCTGGTTGACCCGCTGTCGCGTCGGTGGTCAGGTCGGCCGGTGCGCGTCCAGGCTGTCGGGGCAGTGGGCGGTCCGGATCCGGTGGTTGGAAGAGCACCGCCGGGGCGGCCTTGGCCCGTCGAGGACGCGGGCTCGCCGGCGCGGCTGCCGGGGATGCCGCCGCCTCGGTGGACTCCGCCGTCCCGGTCGGCTCCTCGGCCACCGTCGGCTCGGCCACGATCGGCGGCCTGAAGGTGGCCCGTGGGGAGCGCCGACGCGCTCCCTCAGCAGGCTCTCGACGGGTCGACTCGCTGGGCGGCTGCTCCTGCATATCGATGGAGCGTAGTCCCGATCACGCCGTCGCACAGCGTGGAATCACCGAGGGCGGGTGGCCCTGGCGGGCGTACCCCGGAAGTCGTTTTGCTCCCGGTGGGTGGCGACCTGTATCCTCGGGCGCGGTGGTCTGAGGATCACCAGGGAGACTTCGCCTAGTCTGGTCTATGGCGCCGCACTGCTAATGCGGTTGGGGTCTTAAAGCCCCTCCCGGGTTCGAATCCCGGAGTCTCCGCGCGAAAGCCGGGTGTGTACACTGGCTGAGCACAAGCGCCCGTAGCTCAATGGATAGAGCATCTGACTACGGATCAGAAGGTTAGGGGTTCGAGTCCCTTCGGGCGCACAAGATCATAAAACGTCTGGCCTGCGGAAACGCGGCCAGACGTTTTTTGTTGGCCACCCCCGTCGGGCGCTGGCTGCCAGGTTGGTGTCGTCGCTTTCCGTAATCACGCTTGGGTCGTCGGTTGGTGGCCCCGCTCTCCTGGTGGGGGCATTGAACGGGCGTAGGTCTGCGCAGTTCGGGTCGCCGCAATGCGCCCTGCACCGTCAGTTGGTGTCCCCGCTTTGCGGGGCCGAGCTGAGGTCGTCCCGTAGACAGGTGTCCGGTCCCGCAGCGGTCCGATCGTCATGATCGAATCCGTGCGGGACCGGATGCCCGTCTGACAACCCACGTGCCGTGCGCCTCGGCTGATCAGCCGAAGCAGTTGGGCACTGGCGGTGAGCTGGGTGTGCAGTTGGTGGGCCGGTTGCCGGTGATGGCCGTCTTCTGGTCCACGGTGACCTGGCCGCCGTCGTTGAAGATCCCGCCGGGTGCCAGTGTGGAGATGTTGTCGGTGATCTTGCTTTCGGTGAGGTTGAGGGTGGCGTTGTTGTAGATCCCGCCGCCCTGCGAGCTTGAGCCGATGGCCCGGTTGCGGTCGACGTGGGTGCGGCGCAGTACGACGGTGCCGCTGCCGTTGTAGACGCCGCCGCCGTGTTCGATGGTGCTGTTCGTGCTGGCGACGTTCTCGCTGATCCGGCTCTCTACGGCCACGAACTGGTTGATCTGTCGGCTCGGTTGACGTGGATCACCGCCGCCAGCAGGGGCGCGGGCGTCGCGCTGGTTCGGCGCCGCTACCCAAGGGTGCTGGCACGCTTGACGTGGGCGAGGTCAGCGACAAGAATTTACATGGATCGCTGTTAGCGTTAACAAACCCGTCCCAGTGCTGCGACGGCATCGTCATGCCGATGTGGTGACGGTCGCCACGGCCTGACTCCTCGGTCAGCACTACCACTGCAGGGGAGAAATCTATGCGAACGAGGGCAAGATGGCTCGCGGCGACCGCCGCGCTCGGGGTCGTCCTCGCCGGGGTGCTGACCTCGACCGGTCCGGCCAGCGCGGAATCCAACGGCGGGGTACGGGTGATGCCGCTCGGCGACTCCATCACCGAGGGCACCCAGGTGCCGGGTGGGTACCGGATCGGGCTCTGGCAGCGCCTCGTCAACGGTCGGTACACGGTGGACTTCGTCGGGTCGCAGTTCAACGGGCCGGCCAGCCTGGGTGACCACGACCACCAGGGGCACCCGGGCTGGCGGATCGACCAGATCGACGCGAACATCGTCGGCTGGCTGAACACCCAACGGCCGCGGACCGTCCTGCTGCACATCGGCACCAACGACATCCTGCAGAACTACAACGTGAGCACCGCGCCGAACCGGCTCTCCACCCTGATCGACCGGATCACGACGACGGCTCCCACCGCTGACGTGTTCGTCGCGCAGATCATCCCGCTGTCCAACAGCAACCAGGAAGCAGCCGTCCGCACGTTCAACGCGGCGATCCCCGGCATCGTGCAGAGCAAGGTGAACGCCGGCAAGCGCGTGCGCCTGGTCGACATGCACAGCGCCCTCACCACTGGCGACCTGATCGACGGCATCCACCCCACCTCCGGCGGCTACGACAAGATGGCCGCCCGCTGGTACAGCGCGTTGCAGTCGGTGCCCGGCAGCATCGGCGACCCGGGCACCGGCTCCGGGCAGACCAACGCGATCGTGGGTGCGCTGTCCGGCCGCTGCGTCGACGTCCCCGGCTCGTCCACCACCAACGGCACGCAGGTGCAGTTGTGGGACTGTCACGGTCGTACCAACCAGCAGTGGACCTACACGAGCGGCAAGGCCCTGACCGTGTACGGCAACAAGTGCCTCGACGCCGCCGGCTACGGCACCTCCCCGGGCACCCAGGTCACCATCTACGACTGCCACGGCGGCACGAACCAGCAGTGGAACGTGAACGCCAACGGCACCATCACCGGGGTGCAGTCCGGCCTCTGCCTGGACCCCTACAACATGGGCACCGGCAACGGCACGAAGCTCGTCCTCTGGACCTGCACCGGACAGACCAACCAGCAGTGGAGCCGCCGATAGTTCGGGCGCTCGCGCCGGGTGGTCGGACCGCATCCCCACGTTCGACGTCAACAGACGGCTGGACTGCGGGATCAACCACTCCGTCCACCCGGCGCCGCCGACACCGCACGCCGTTGGCGCCGGGTGTCGGTGAGGGTGATGCCGACCAGGACGCCCGCGCTGATGGCCACGGCGCACGGCTCCCCAGGCGATGGGCAAACGTCGATGTTAACGCGCGCTCGACGCCGCCTCAAGGGTGGTGGTCGTGCTCTGGGCGGGGATCTGGGGCGATGCCTGCGGGAAGTCGGTCGAGGGTGTTCCGCTCCAAGATCCGTGGTTCGACGACGGTTGATGTTCCCAGCACGTTACGTCTTGACGAACGGCATGTTATCGCTCACAGTCGATGCCTAAGGACGACGACACCTTGGCTTTCCGGGCAAGCCCTGCCTCGTCGATCTCGAATCAGGCGTGCGCCAGGGCTCGCCGGCATCTTGTTAACGCTAACTTCTTGACGCCTGTTTGCTCGGCCACGCGTCGCGGTACGCCCACCCCCGGGCAGGCCGTTCGGCTCTTGGTCATTGGAGGAGGATCATGTCTGCCCTCGATAGGTCTCCAACAATCGCACCGCCGTCGCGGCGGCAACGTTGGTGGTTGCCCCGTCTCCTCGCCGCCAGCGCGGCGGCGTTGATGGTCGGTGGCGCCGCCGTAGCGGTGGTGTCGTCGCCCGCCGCAGCGGCGACTGTCGACACGAACGCGTGGTACGTGTTGATCAATCGCAACAGCGGCAAGGCCCTGGACGTGTACAACCTGGCCACGAATGACGGCGCGCGGATCACGCAGTGGACCCGCAACAACGGTAACCAGCAGCAGTGGCAGTTCGTCGACTCCGGTGGAGGCTACTACCGGGTGAAGTCGCGGCTGTCCAACAAGGTGCTGGACGTCTCGGGCTTCTCGACCGCCAACGGCGGCGCAATCGTGCAGTGGAGCGACAACAACAGCACCAACCAGCAGTTCCGGTTGGCCGACTCGGACGGCGGTTACGTCCGGTTGATCAATCGGAACAGCAACAAGGTGATGGAGGTGCAGGGCGCCTCGACCGCCGACGGCGGAAACATCGTGCAGTACGACGACTGGAACGGCACCAACCAGCAGTGGCAGTTCGTCCGCGTCGACGGTGGGACCGACCCCACCACGCCGCCGCCGACCGGCACCTGTGACCTGCCCTCGACGTACCGGTGGTCGTCGACGGGTGCGTTGGCGCAGCCGAGGTCGGGATGGGTGTCGTTGAAGGACTTCACCGTCGCGCCGTACAACGGTCAGCAGCTGGTCTACGCCACCACCCACGATTTCGGGAGCAGCTGGGGTTCGATGAACTTCGGCCTGTTCTCGAATTACTCGCAGATGGGTTCGGCGAGTCAGAACGCGATGAACTCGGGGACGGTGGCGCCGTCGTTGTTCTACTTCGCGCCGCGCAACATCTGGGTGTTGGCGTATCAGTGGGGTGGGCCGGCGTTCTCGTACCGGACGTCGTCGGATCCGACGAACCCGAATGGGTGGTCGTCGCCGCAGACGTTGTTCAGTGGGAGCATCACTGGTTCGGGTACGGGTCCGATTGATCAGGCGGTGATCGGTGACAGCCAGAACATGTACCTGTTCTTCGCCGGTGACAACGGGAAGATCTACCGGGCGAGTATGCCGATCGGGAACTTCCCGGGCAGTTTCGGGTCGAACTACACGACGATCATGAGTGACACGACGAACAACCTGTTCGAGGCGGTGCAGGTGTACAAGCTGCAGGGCCTGAACAAGTACTTGATGATCGTGGAGGCGATCGGGTCGCAGGGTCGCTACTTCCGGTCGTTCACCGCCACCAGCCTGGGCGGTTCGTGGACGCCGCAGGCCACCAGTGAGAGCAACCCGTTCGCGGGTAAGGCGAACAGTGGCGCGACCTGGACCAACGACATCAGCCACGGTGAGTTGCTGCGGACCAGCGCTGACCAGACGATGACTGTCAACGCCTGCAACCTGCAACTGCTCTACCAGGGTCGTTCCCCCAGCTCCAACGGCGTCGACTACGGTCTGCTGCCGTACCGGCCGGGTCTGCTGACGCTGCAGCGCTGACCCGGTTGATCACACTCGACTGACAGGGCACGGGCGGGCTCGGCAGGACGCCGAGCCCGCCCGGCTCACGTTGGATACGCGGTCACGCCCCAGCTCATTCGACAGGCGTGCCGATGACGCAGGTCAGCACCCGGCCCTGACCACGGGTGACGCTCGATGTGGTCGTCGCGAACCCCTGGGCTGCGAGCAGTAGTTCGGTGGCGGCGAGGTTCGCGGTGGCGTGCGCGGCGCTGGGTCGTTCGCCGAAGACGTACAGCCGTCCCCCCGGCGCCAGCAGGCTTCGCATCCGAGCGATCAGCTGCGCCGCGTCGCCCAACCAGAAGAGGCTGACGTTCACCGCGAAGATCTTGGTGAAGTGTTCGGTCGGGAGGTCCGCGGACTCGAACCCGGCACACCGGATCTCGGCTCGGCCGGCGTCGATGTGGCCGAGGTTCCGCCGGGTCGCGAGCCGTACCATCGTCGCGGCGCGGTCGATGGCGACGATCCGGCCGGTGGTGAGTTGACCGGCGACCAGGGACACTGCCGCTCCCCGGCCGCACCCGATCTCCAGCACCTGGTCGTCGGGCGCCACGGCCATGGTCTCCACCGCCCAGCGCTGGCGGTGCCCGGCAGTTACCCGGACCGATTCGCTCGCCACGGGCGTCGGGTCAGGACGGGACGGACCCCGATCGTGGGCCGAAAGAGCGGGCCTCACCACGTCACTCGCCGGTGCCTTCTCTGCTCACAGCTCTGATTCCACTCTCTCGACGGAGTCAGTGCACCGTGTCCTCGGTCACCGCGCCCCATCTGACAGGTACGACAGCGATCAGTGCACGGGCGCGACGTCCCCGAGGGCGTCCGGCGGGGCCGGGACGTGCTTCGGAGCGCCGGCGTTCACCATGGTCGCGGAGACGAGGGCCGCCGTGACCACAAATCCGACGGCGACCCAGTACGCGACCGAGTAGCCGTGCATCAGCGCCTCATTCCGTACCTGGGTCTGGGCCGCCGGGCCGCCGTGCGAGAGCAGATAGGTGGCGGCGGAGCTGGTCGCGATGGTGTTGAGCAGCGCGGTGCCGATCGATCCGCCGACCTGCTGCGACGAGCTGATCATCGCGGAGGCGACACCGGCGTCAGTGGGCTCGACGCCGTGGGTGGAGATGCTCATCGCGGGCATGAAGGCGGTGCCGATGCCGAGCCCGATCACGGCTTCGGCGAGCGCGATCTCCGGGAAGCCGCTGTCCGCGTCGAGCAGCGCGAGCAGTACCAGACCGACAGCGGTGACGAGGTATCCACCGACCATGATCGGTCGAGGGGCGATCCGGTGCGCGAGTCGGGCGCCGATCTGCGTGGCCCCGATGGCCTGCGGCACGGCCATCGGCATGAACGCCAGCCCGGCCATCACCGGCGACCATCCCTTGACCTGCTGGAAGTAGTAACTGAGCAGTAGGAACATCCCGAACATGCTGACGATCGCGAGGCCGACCGAGAGGTACGCGGCGGCCCGGTTGCGCTCGGTCAGGACGCGCAGGGGCAGCAACGGGGACGGGACCCGCGCCTGCACCACGACGAAGGTCGCCAACAGCAGCACCCCGGCGGTGAAGGATCCGATGGTGACGCCTGCCGACCATCCGTGGCTCTCGGCGACGCCGAACCCGTAGACCAGGCCGACGAGCCCGGAGCTGGCCAGCAGGACGCCGGGGAGGTCGAGTCGGGCGCGGTGCCGCTCGCCGTCGTCGTGCACGGTGCGGCTGGCGCCGAGGATCCCGACGACCGCGATCGGCACCAGGACGAACATCGCGAAGCGCCAGTTCAGGTACTGGGTGAGCAGCCCTCCCACGATCAGGCCGACAGCACCGCCGGCGATTGACACCGCGCTGAACACGCCGAACGCCTTGGCGCGTTCCCTGGGCTGGGTGAAGGACAGGGAGAGCAACGACAGCGCGGCCGGCGCGAGCAGGGCCGCGAACACACCCTGTAGCGCCCGTGCGAGCAGCAGCATCGCGGCGTTGGCGGCCAGGCCGCCGATCGCCGAGGCGACAGCGAAGCCGGCCAGCGCGACCAGGAAGGTGCGCTTGCGCCCGACCATGTCACCGATGCGGCCGCCGACGAGCAGCAGGCCGCCGAAGGCCAGACCGTACGCGGTCACCACCCACTGCCTGCTGCCGTCGGTGAAGTGCAGCGCCTGCTGCGCCGAGGGGAGAGCGATGTTCATGACTGCCCCGTCGAGCACCACCATCAGTTGCGCGATGGAGATGAACAGCAGGGCCTCCCACCGGTGGGACTCCGGGGCGGCGTGAGCTGTGGGCATGACTGTTCCTTAAGGGTGATTTGCTGGGATTTAGCGACCCGCCCCACGTTAGTGAGGTTATGGAACGATCGCCACAGAATGTGCGTGCGGTTACAGGATCTGCATCGCCAGGTAACACCGTTCGGGCGACCGCTTTGACGCCAAAAGCCGGGTTATGGCGAGCAGCTTCACTACGCAGCGTTCAAATTGTGAGGGCGGTTACTTTGTCGAACGTTCCAGATAAGGCTAGCGTTCCGTCTCGCGAAGCCCCGCGCTCTGCGGCGGCTCATCACTCGAATGGATGTGCGGCGAGATGTCTGGACGGTTGGAATCGAAGGTGCTGGTCGTGACCGGTGGCACGCAGGGCATGGGCCTGGCGTTCGCCAGGCGGGCGGCCACGGAAGGTGCTCGGGTCGTCATCGGCGCCCGGGACAAGGACCGCGGCGAGGAGGTCGCGGCGCAGATCCGGACGGCGGGCGGTGCCGCCCTCTTCGTGCCCACCGACGTCACGGTGGAGGAAGAGATGGCGAGGCTCGTCGACGCCGCGGTGACGGAGTACGGGCGGCTGGACGGTGCGTTCAACAACGCCGGCGGTGGCCCGATGGCCAGCGTGCGCGAGACCGACAGTGACAACTGGCAGCGGTCGCTCGCCCTCAACCTGACGAGCGTCTTCTACGGACTCAAGTACGAGCTTCCGGCGATCATCGCCTCCGGTGGGGGCGCGATCGTCAACAACGCCTCCGTCTCCGGCGTGAAGGGTGACCCGACGCAGGCCGCCTACAACGCGGCGAAGCACGGGGTCATCGGTCTGACGCGCTCGGCCGCCCTCGACGTGGCGCGCTCCAATGTGCGGGTCAATGCCCTGGTCACCGGCCTGATCGACACCCCGCTCTGGCAGAACGTGGTCAGCCAGGCCCCGGAGGCCGCGCAGCGCTACCTGTCCACGCAGCCGACCGGCCGCGCCGGCACCTCCGACGAGGTCGCCGCACTCACCACGTTCCTGCTCAGTGACGAGGCCACCTTCATCAGCGGCGCGTCCATCGCCATCGACGGCGCCTTCACCGCCTGAGGCAAACGGCACCCGCCGCGTCCGAGGCCTCGACGGCGTCCGCCGCGCCTGAGGCTTCGACGGTGCCTTCCGCGGCCGGCGCATCGCGGCACCTCAGTGACCGTCCTGCCCGGGGTGGCGGCTCCAGCAGCCGCCACCCCGGACGCTGCAACGCGTCAGGAGATCCGGTAGGCCCGCTGGATCGTCTGGGTGACGGTGTTGCCGGCGGTGTCGGTAGCGGCCAGTCGCAGCGAGACGAACCCGGCCCGTCGCGGATGACTGATCACGGCGGCGTTCCGGAGCACCGGCAACCCGACCCAGGTGCGGCCGTCGTCGAAGGACGCGGACACGCTGAGCGTGCGGTTGGGCGTGGCAGTCGAACCGGCCTGCCGGTCCAGCGTCACCGGGATCGCCATGACCCGGCCGATCCGTGCCGTGTTGGTGTCGTCGAGCACGGGGGTCGGTCGAGCCGTACTGAGGGGCAACCGCTCCGGTGACGTGGTGTGCGCCGAGGTGAAGGTCCAGGCCACCGACACCGACGTCGACAGGGTGTCCGGGGCGCCGCGTGTGACGGCCGCCTCCAGTCGGTAGGTGGCCCTGCCGGAGGGCACCGCGAACTCGGCCCACGGGCTGTCCGAGCTGCCGACCTCCTTACCGTCGCGGAACAGCCGGATCCGCACCGGCTGGTCGTCGCGGCTGGCGGGGCGACCTGACGCGTCGCCGAACAGGGGCAGCGACGCGATCGAGATGGTGTCGCCGTCGCGGCCCGCGTACCCCAGTGGCGACAGGGCCGGCGCCTGGGTCACTGTCGGCCCGAACGGTGCCGCGTTCCAGGTCTGGGTGTACGTCCGGCCGGCTACGAAGGTCGAGTCCTGGGCGGTGAGGTTGTCCCCTTCGAGGAAGGTGGACGTCCAGACGACGCCCCCGTCGGTGTTGTAGTACTCGACACCCTTGAACGGCAGGTCGACGGGCGTGTTCGACCCGACCGGACCGGAGCCTCCGGGACCCGACGCGCGGTGGAACCGGGTGGCCGTCGTCGTGCTGGACTGGCTGCGGTAGGTCGCCCGGACGGTGGCCAGGTTCTTCGGCGACAGTTTCCTGGTCAGGCCGGTGAACATGTCGCCCTGCCGGACGTACGCCAGGTCGTAGGTGTAGGGGCTGTTCCGGAAGGTGCCGTCCCTGCCCGGTCGCGCGAGCCCGACGCCAAGCGTCGCGGTGAACTCGGGTGCGGTGACGGCGGGTCCGATCCGGCCGAAGAAGAGGTCCGCGAAGGACAGCCCGCTGAGTTGGACGCCCGGGTAGCGAAGGCCGTCATCCCAGTTGGCGCTCACGTTGATCGAGGTCGGCGCGGCGTCGTGCTGCGGCACCGTCAACGCGACAGGCTTGGCGGCACGGGCGTCGACCGCCTCGGTGACCGGGCCGCGTACGTCCAGGACCGGCTGTGCGAGCAGGGTCGACACGGAACCCTCGTGGATGGTGCTGTACAACGCGTAACGACCCTTGGGCAGCCGCAGGACGCCGCCGCCCGGTGCCACGGCGAGGGTGCTGAACTCGCCGGTGGTCAGGTTCGCCGCCACTGTCGTGTACTCGGTGGCCGGCCTGCCGTCGCGTCCGGTGTGGTCGAGCCGTACGTCGTAGCTCTCGATCTCGCGGTTCAGCGCGAACGGCGTGCGTACCCGCAGGTCATCGGCGCCGGTGGCGGTCAGCGCTCCCTGGTAGACGCCGTCCGGGGCGTCCACCCGGGTGTCCACGGTGATGGTCGCCTCGGCGTGGCCACCGGCCGGAACCACCAGCGTGGCCGGGCTGACGGTGAGCATGCCGGCCGGGGCCGGAGCGATGGCCAGCGTCAGGGTGACCGCTGTGGTGCCGGTGTTGCGGTAGCCGACGACCTGGGTGATCGGGCTGTCGTCGGCATGTGGCCAGCGCTGCACCGGGAAGTCGATGGCGGCGATGTCGGCGGCCACCGGCTGGGCGACGGCGCGGGCGATGTCCACCCGGCCGGCGCCCTGCTCGTAGAGGGTGTCCTCGCCGGTCGGCTTGGCCGAGTCCATCAGGGCGGCCTTGAGCTGCGGGCCGGTCCAGTCCGGGTGCTGCCCGGCGAGAATCGCTGCGGTGCCGGCCACGTGTGGGGTCGCCATCGACGTACCCGACATGGCGGCGTAGTCGCCGCCGGGGGCCGCGGCCACGATGTCGACGCCCGGTGCGCTGATCTCGGGTTTGATGTGGTTGTCGCCGATCCGGGGACCCCGGCTGGAGAAGTAGGCCCGCTGGTCGTCGGCGTCCACAGCGGCGACGGCGAGAGCGTCGTCGGCGGAGGCCGGCGAGGAGACCGACTTCGGCTTGCCCTCGTTGCCGGCCGCGACCACGAAGAGGGTGCCGTACTGGTGGCTCAACTCCTGGACCGCGGTTTCCAGCGGGTCGAGGCCGGGCGTGTCGTCGCCGCCCACGCTCAGGTTGACCACCCGGGTCCGCGGGGCGAGCCACTGCATGCCGGTGATGATGTCCGAGTCCTGGCATTCGGTGGTGGCGCAGACCTTGCCGACCAGCAGTTTCGCCCCCGGCGCCACGCCGCGGTACCTGCCGCCGGAGGCGGCGCCACTGCCGACGATCGTCGACGCCACGTGAGTGCCGTGGCCGACCGAGTCGCTGGGGTCGCCACCGCCGGTGAAGTCCCGGACCTCGGTGAGGTGGCCGGCGAAGTCGGGGTGGTTGGCGTCGATCCCGGTGTCCAGCACGCCGACGGTGACGCCGGTGCCGTCGAACCCGGCCTGCCACGCCGCCGGGGCACCGATCTGCGGCACGCTGCGATCGAGGGAGACCGTGCGCTTGCCGTCCAGCCAGATGTGGGTGACGCCGGCGGTGAGGGTGCGCGCGGATGGCGTACCCCGGGTCAGCGACGCCCAGAGCGTCACCCGGTCGTCCCGGTCCGCCCGGACCGCGAGCGCGTGGGCGGCGGGGAGGTCGGCCCGCACGCGCCCGGCACCCCCGGTGGTCGCGGTCCGCGCCCGCGCCGCCGTGTTCTCGGGGTACGCGACCAGCAGCGGCAACTCGGCGGCCCGGTCGTCGTAGCCGAACTCGGCGAGCGTGGTGAGGTCGAACAGGCGGCGGTCGAGTCGCCCGTCCCGCACCAGCGGCACCGCGTCCACCGGGATGACGTACTGGTGACCGTCCTCCCGGTTGCTGACGAACCGCATGGCGGCCCGACCCGGGCCGCGCTGGATCTGCGGGCGACCCGCCGCGTCCAGCGACACCCGGTCCCCGGTGATCAGGGTGAAGGTCCCGGCGGTGCCGGGAGTCGGGGGCGTCGGCTGCGCGCTCGCCGGTTGGGCGGTCAGCCCCGCGGTAACCAGCGCGGTCGCGAGTACGCCGGCTGTCAGGGCGCGTCGTTGCCGTCGTCGCACATCGTCCTCTCCGCCACGGGCGTCTCCCGGGTCGGCACGATGACGCCTGGCCGGGTCGTCGGGTTGATCACTCCGGTGTGACGCGGGCCACAATCTCGCCCCGCGCCGACGCGACCGGTCCAGCCAGCCGAGTTCCATGCGGCGGTGACCAGGGGACGAAGCGTGGGAGGGCACCGGTCGGATGCGTGACGCCGAGGAGTTCGACGCCCTCTACGCGGCCTGCGCCGGTCGGGTCGTGGGTCACGTGTACGCGCTCACCGGCAACCGCGCCGAGGCGGAGGACGCCGTCGCCGAGGCGTTCATGCGGGCCTGGCAGCGGTGGCGGACGGTGCGGGAGACGGACAGCCCGGAGGCGTGGGTCCGGCGGGTGGCCTCCCGGATCGCGGTGAGCAGCTGGCGCAAGGCGTTCAACCGGGTACGCGCACACCGCCGGGCCGCGGTCGACCAGAGTGTGCCCGGCCTGAACGAGGACCACGTCGCGCTGTTGCAGGCGCTGCAACGGCTGAGCCCCAACGAGCGGCGCGCCGTCGTGCTGCACCACCTCAACGATCTCAGCGTCGCGGAGGTGGCAGCCGAGATGCGGGCGCCCGTCGGGACAGTGAAGACGTACCTCGCCCGTGGCCGGCGAGCGATGGCCGGGTTGCTGACCGATGCGCACCAGGAGGAGACCTCCCATGGCTGATCCGCGCGACGATCTCACCGCGATCGTGGACGAGGTCCGGCGAGTCGCCACGCTGCCGGGGGCGCAGGCGTTGCGGCAGCGCAGCGACCGGCGTCGGCGGCGTCGGGCTGCAGTTGGCGCGGCGGGGCTGGCCGTGGTGGCCGTCGCCGCTGGCACCGCCCTGTCACAGATCCGGAACGACGTCGAGACGCCGGACGCCGGCCCGGCGACCCAGGTCGCGCCGCCCGTGACCCCGCCCGTGGTGCCGTCCGCGACCGCCTCGGCGGGACCGCAGGAGATCCTCGGCGGCCGGCGGCAGGTCCAGATCACCCTGCCCGGCATGCGCGGCGCGACGTTGGCGATCGACAGCGACGGCGACCAGGTGCGGGCCACCACCGACCAGGGCATCGACGATCGGGCGCTGTGGGTGCTGCGCCCCGAGGGCGACAGGTATCGGATCCTGCTGGCGGCCGGTGCCACCGAGGTCTGCATGACCGTCGTGCACGACGCCGCGCCGGGCAGCGTACGCGGCCGGGCGTGTGATGCCGCCGCGTCGACGCAGCTCTTCCGGATCGATCAGGTTCCCGACGGCAGCTACTCGATCTTCCAGGGCAGGCGCTACGTCCAGGTGGTCGACGGCACCAACGCCCTGGTCCCCGACCTGCCCGAGGGCCTGACCACCACGTACGAGTTCGAGGATCGTGGGCCGACCCCGCGCTGACCGTCGAAACTTTCGATATCTGCCGCGCGCAGGATCCGTGATCTCACCCGCGTGGCTGCCCCGGCGGCCGGTCCCAGCGTCGTCTGAGGCGGTGGGAAGGCTCGAAAGTTTCGGCAAAATATTGACACTTCCCGATCGAAGCGCTCAAGCTTTACCTGGCTGGCATTCGTGATCATCGATCACGTTTCGTTCCTTCCTTTTCCATCACCACTCGGAAGGAGAGCCCCGTGGTCATCAGCTCGGGCCGCTCTACCACCCGATCGGTGGTCGTCGCGCTGGCGGTAGCAGCGCTCACGGTCGCCGGATCGGCATCGGTAGCAACACGAACCATGGGCGCGTACGCCGCCGTGGCCCCACTGGCCGCCGCAGTCGAGGACGAGGGCGCCGACTGCGCGGTGTCCGGCCTGCCGGACCTGGGTTCGCTGCCCACCAACGCCAAGCTTCCCGACCCCTTCAAGAAGCTGAACGGCCAGACCATCACCTCGAAGTCCGACTGGCGCTGCCGTCGGGCGGAGATCAAGGAACTGGCGGAGAAGTTCGTCTTCGGCGAGAAGCCCGCCAAACCGGCGACGGTCACCGGGACGGTGTCCAACAGCACCATCACCGTCAACGTGTCACACAACGGCAGGAGCACCAGCTTCTCGGCACGGGTCGAGCTGCCCAGCGGCACCGGTCCCTTCCCGGCCGTCGTGGTCGTCGGCGGGTTCGGCGCGGACACGGCCACCATCAAGGCCGCCGGCGCTGCCGTGATCAGCTACGACCCGTTGGCGGTTGGCCGCGAGGGCACCCCCCGGAACAACAAGCAGGGCGCGTTCTACAGCATCTACGGCTCATCGAGCAGCACAGGACTGCTCGCCGCCTGGGGCTGGGGCGTCAGCCGGATCATCGACGTCATCGAGCAGTCCGACGGCCGGATCCTCAAGGCGGACGCGATGGGTGTGACCGGCTGTTCCCGGTACGGCAAGGGCGCCTTCGCGATCGGGGTGTTCGACCAACGCATCGCCCTGACCATGCCGATCGAATCGGGCAGCGCGGGCGTGCCCATCTTCCGGGGCATCCCCGGTGAGGGCGCGCAGAGCCTGAGCAGCGCGTACGGGGAGCAACCCTGGCTGGGCGACGCGTTCGGCTCCTTCACCGGCAGCCCGAACCGGCTCCCGGTGGACACGCACGAGATGGTCGCCATGGTGGCACCGCGCGGACTGTTCATCATGGACAACCCGCACATCGCCAACCTCGGCCCGCGGTCGGCGAGCGTGGCGGCCCTGGGCGGCGCGGAGGTCTACCGGGCGCTCGGCGCCGGCGACAACATCACCTACTGGTCCGACGTGCAGGACGGCACCCACTGCGCCAACCGCCCCGAGTGGCGTACCCCGTTGCAGAAC
Organism: Micromonospora sp. C97; assembly: GCF_018070385.1. NCBI lineage: Bacteria > Bacillati > Actinomycetota > Actinomycetes > Micromonosporales > Micromonosporaceae > Micromonospora > Micromonospora sp. C97. The sequence goes on along the minus strand of NZ_JAGPXU010000008.1, from coordinate 13,174 downwards.
AGCATCCGCAGGTTCCTGCTGAAGACGGGCAACGAGCCGGGCGTGATCCGGATTTCCAGCAGGGCGCTCGGTCGGTTGGCCGACTGGCGGGACTGGTCGACCCCGGTCCTGGCTGACGGCCCGACCACCCCGCCGCCGACCACGCCCCCGCCGACCACCCCGCCGCCAACCACGCCTCCCCCGACCACCCCGCCGCCGACCGGTGCGGGTTGTGTGGCGTCGGTGTCGGTCAACCAGTGGACGGGCGGCTTCGTCGCCACGGTGCGGGTGACCGCCGGCGCCGCGCCGATCAACGGCTGGACGGTAGCCATGACCCTGCCCTCGGGGGCCAGCATCACCAGCGTCTGGAGCGCCAACCGCAGCGGCACCACCGGCACCGTCCAGTTCACGAATGTCGCCTACAACGGCTCGGTCGCCGCAGGGCAGTCGACCGAGTTCGGTTACCAGGGCACCGGCACCGGTACGGGAATGACGGCCACCTGCTCGACCGGGTGACCCGCCGGCCCGGTGCGGAGGTTCACCGGCCTCCGCACCGGGCCGGGCGGCCCCGAGGGCGAGCCCTCGTCGTCAGAGCCAGACCACGATCCCGGTCAGGTCGTTGAGGACGGCGGCCACGCCCGCCCGGATGGCCGCCGCGCAACGTTCCGCGGTGAACGAGTTCGGGTCGTACGTCGAGGACATGCCGAGCCCTTCACCACGGAACGACGCGCCCTCCCAGTCGACGGCGGTGACGTTGTGGGTGGGCTCGGCCAGCTCCGCGCCGACCACCAGGAACTTCTCGTCCAGGTGGTTCGGGGTGACCAGTGCGAGCCCGTCGATGAGATCGTTTCCCGCGCTGACGATGAGGTCCGGACCCATCTCCATCGCCTTGGCGATGCTGGGAACGGCCTCGTGCGCGTTGCCGACGACGATCGTCCTGAGGTCGACATGCTCGTCGTCGGCCCACTCCTTGACCGCTGTCACCAGGGCCTTGGTCGGGTTGTCGGTACCGCTGGTCAGCAGGACGACCCGGTAGTCCTTCGGCGGGTGGACACCGGCCCACGAGCCGGGCTGCGGGGTGATGGTCGCCTCCGGCGCGGGCTTCGTGGAGGGGTCGACGAACCCGGGGCCGAGGGTGCCGATGGCGCTGGGCGCCGGACGTGGTTCGGACCAGTCGTCGCTGGAGTTGCAGGCGGTGACCAGCGCGGCGGTCGCGGCCAGCATGGCGACGGCCCGAAGCGGGGGGCGCAAGGTGATCGTCCTCCGGGTGGTGGCGGAATGTGCGCGTACTTCTTCGTATTCCTATCTCAATTCCGGTCACCGGCAATCGGTGGGCGGCGGTTCGGGGATGTTGTTCTCCGGCGGTTCGTCGGTACGCGGGTTGGTGTTCACCAACGACATGCAACGTGCACTGGCCAACCGAGGGAGTCGAATGTCAGGCCGGATCCGCCGTACCGTTATCGTCGCCGCTGTCGGTTTCGCCGCAGCGGTGGTTCCGTTTCTGGCCGCCGAACCGGCGTCCGCGCACGGTTTTTCGTCGACTGTGTACGCGGAAATAACGGCGGGAGATGAGGGTCACATTCGAACGGCGGTGGAGCTCGAATACGACCTCCTCGTCGTCTCCGCCGCGGACGCCGGCCACGACGACCCGCTCTTCCAGGCCGGAACCGCGGCGTTCGAGGCGGGTGACACCGCTGCGCAGGCCGCCGCCCTGAAGGGCCACGCGTCGACGGTCCTCGGCTACGTCTCCGACCGGTTCTCGGTGAGCTCCCGGGGTGCGGCCTGCCGGCCGACGCAGGTGGGTGACGCGACGATCGGCGCCCGCGAGGGCGTGCCGTACGCGGACCTGCTGCTCGACTGGACCTGCCCCGAGCGGGTCGACGAGCACGTGGTGCGCAGTGGCCTCTTCCCGGACGGCGAGGGCTACGTCAAGGGCACGAAGACGATCGTCACCTACGAGATCGACGGCCGGTCGGGCAGTGCGGCGCTCGACGCCGCCCACCCGTCCTTCTCGACCGCGCAGGCCTGGTACGAGCGGTTCGGGGAGTTCTTCGTCCTGGGCGCCGAGCACCTGCTGAGCGGTATCGACCACATTCTGTTCCTGCTGGCGCTCATCGCCGGGTCGCGGCGGCTCCGGGAGATCGTGCTCGCGGCCACCAGCTTCACGGTGGCGCACTCGGTGACGTTCATGCTCGCCGCGCTCGGCCTGGTCGAGGTGCCGGGGGCGATCGTGGAGCCGATCATCGCGTTGTCGATCGCCGTCGTCGCCGGCTGGCACCTGTGGGGAATCTGGCGGCGCGGTGAGCACGCGACCGACCTGGAGACGGCCGGGCGCGGTCACTTCAACCTGGACCGGGCCGGTTGGATCCGCCTTGGCGTGGTGTTCTGCTTCGGTCTCGTGCACGGCCTGGGCTTCGCTGGCGCGTTGGGCATCGACGAGGCGTGGTCGTGGACCCTGCTGTGGTCCCTGCTGGTGTTCAACATCGGCATCGAAGTCGTTCAGTTGACGATTATCGCGGTCGTCTTCCCGTTGCTGTTCGTGCTGCGGCGTCGTGCGCCCAAAGCCGGCCTCTGGGCGACCGGGGCCGTTTCTGCGGGCGTGTCCCTTATGGGGTTGATCTGGTTTGTGCAGCGCATTTCTGGATCATGAGTAAGGCTAAGTAGTTCGTGAAGTGCAGTCTTTCGCAAGATCACGTTCACGGTCGGTTCATCGGGCAGCGAAAGCGTGGATTTGCTTCCCCAGCGTCGGGTGAAGGCACATCCATTTCTCTATTTGAAAAGGGAACAATGTCGATGACATTGAGCACCTCGTCACGGGCTTCCGCGCTCGTACGGCGTCGCCTGGTCGCCGGGGTCGCAGCCGGCTTCCTGGGCATGGGCGCGGCTCTCGGCAGTGGCCTGATGGCCACCGCGAGCGCGGCCGAGTCCACCACGATCACCGGTGTGGTCCTCGGCGTCGGCGCCAACGAGACCCAGCGCATCGTGAGCTGGTACTCCTCCGCCGACACCGCGCAGAAGATCCAGCTCGCCCCGACCGCCGAGATCGTCAACGGCGAGTTCCCGGCCGGCGCCGTCAGCTTCGACGCCGTCGGTGCGGCGAACACCTCCACCACCGGGTTCAACCGGCACGCCACGATCAGCAACCTGCGCGAGAACACGGCGTACTCGTACCGGGTCGGCGCCGAGGGCAGTTGGTCCCCGGCGTACTCCTTCAAGACGCGGGACTTCGAGGGCGACTACGACTTCCTGTTCTTCGGCGACCCGCAGATCGGCTCCTCCGGTGACCGGCTGAAGGACCAGGCCGGCTGGGAGGACACCCTGAAGGTCGCGACGGCGGCCAACCCGAACGCCGAGCTGCTGGTGTCCGCCGGCGACCACGTCGAGAGCGCCAACGACGAGGGCCAGTGGACCTCGTTCCTCGCCCCCGACCAGCTGCGCCAGGTCCCCCTCGTCGCCACCATCGGTAACCACGACGTCGGCGGCAAGTCCTACGAGCAGCACCACTTCACCCCGAACACCGACCGCTCGTCGCAGTACTACAACGGCGACCAGGCGACCCGGTCCGGCGGCGACTACTGGTTCATCCACAAGGACGTGCTGTTCATCGACCTGAACAGCAACAGCTACGTCAACCCGGCGGACGGCTCCGCCGGCGGCGACGCGGCGCACGTCGCGTACGTCACCGACGTCATCAACAAGCACGGCTCCGAGGCCAAGTGGAAGGTGCTGGTCTACCACCACTCCATCTACTCGCCGGCCAGCCACGCGACCGACAGTGACAACAAGCAGCGGCGGGAGGACTTCACCACCGCGTTCTCCAACCTCGGCGTCGACATGGTGCTGCAGGGTCACGACCACAGCTACACCCGCAGCTACTCCATCAAGAACGGCCAGAAGGAGAACCCGGACGAGAAGCCGGGCGCTGCCGACGTCTACCCCGGCCCGGGTGGCGTCATCTACGTGACGGCCAACTCGGCCTCCGGCTCGAAGTACTACGACATCAAGAAGCCGGACAGCTCCGGCACGGGCATCCGCGGCAACGGGCCGGACCCGCTGGACCCGAACAAGTACTGGTACAACTCCGTGCAGAACCAGGAGCACGTCCGCAGCTACGTCAAGGTGCAGGTGCGCAACGACAAGCTGGTTCTCGCGAACGTCCGCAGCGGCACCTGCGCGGCCCCGAACGCGGCGGTCGAGAAGGGCCTCTCCTGCGTCAACACCCCGGAGGGGCAGCCGGTCGGCTCGATCGTCGACAACGTGACGGTGCACCCGTACCACGGTGACGGCCAGGCCATCCAGGTCAACGTGCCGAACCCGGCTCCGGGTGAGTTCGGCTGGACGATCGACGGCTACAACGGTCTGGTCGACCTGGGCACCGCGCAGGAGCGCGACGGCACCTACTTCCAGGCCAACGGCAAGATCAACCCGATCCTCGTGTCGGACAGCCGCCGTTCGCTCGCCCCGTGGTCGATCTCGGCCAACGTCGGCGACTTCTCCGACGCCGACAAGAAGTTCTCCGGCTCCTACCTCGGTTGGAGCCCGTACGTGCTCGACGCCGGAGCGGGCGCCGAGGCCGGTGCCCCGGTCCTGTCGTCCTACGACGACCAGGGCAAGGGCCTCTCGGTCTCCAGCGCCCTCGCCGCCGCCGCGCAGGGTCACCCGCGTGGTGGCGCGAAGCTCGGCGCCGACCTGGATCTGAAGATCCCGGACAGCATCGCGAAGGGTAGCTACCGCACCACCCTCACGATCACCGCGCTGAGCAGCTGACCGAACAGTTCCATGGGCGGGGTAGGCACCTTCGGGTGTCTACCCCGCCACCCATTTGCCATCCGTCCAAGATCACCTCAAGGAACCGACATGTACCCGTCCGTCACGCGCTGGAAGACCAGGCCCACCGCACTCCTCCGTACGACAGCACTGTCCCTGCTCGCCGTCGTCGCGGCAGTCGGCGTCGGTGCCGGCCCCGCCCGGGCGGCGGACGGCAACGTCGCCTGGACGGTCCGGACGGCGTCCAACGGTTACGGCGAGGCCCGGTCCAGCTACAGCTACAACGTCAACCCGGGTGGGGCCGTCGAGGACGCCATGGTCGTGGCCAACCGTGGCGCGGCCCCGCTGACCCTCTCCGTGTACGCGGCCGACGGCTTCACCACCGACGCCGGCCAACTCGACCTGCTCACCAAGGACCAGAAGTCCACAGCGATCGGCGCCTGGGTGAAGCCGAACGCCGGCAGCGTCGTGATCCAGCCCGGAAAGACCGCCCAGGTCCCGTTCACGGTCAGCGTTCCGGAGAACGCCACGCCCGGGGACTACGTCGGCGGCATCCTCACCACCCTGACCCAGGCCGACCAGGCTGAGGGGATCAACGTCGACCGGCGCCTCGGTATCCGGATCAAGCTGCGGGTCGGCGGCGAGCTGAAGCCGAACCTCGCGATCGAGGACCTGCACGTGACGTACGCCGGACCGACCAACCCGTTCAGCAAGGGTGACGCCACCATCACCTACAAGGTCCACAACGTCGGCAACGCGGCCCTGTCGGGAAACCAGGCGGTGACCGTCTCCGGCCCGTTCGGCCTGCTGCGGGTCCGGGCCGATGACGTCGCCGCGCCGCCGGAGCTGCTCCCGGGTGAGAGCTGGAACGTGACGGTGCCCGTACACGGGGTGGCTCCGGTCATCTCGCTGGCCGCTACCGCGACCCTGACGCCGCTGCTCACCGATGCCTCGGGCTCCACCACCCCGCTCAAGCCGGTGCAGGCCACCGCGCACGGCTGGGCCCTGCCCTGGACGTTGGTGCTGGCCCTCGTCGTGCTGATCGCCGTGCTCGTCGGGGCGTACCTGTACCGGCGCCGCAACCGGGCGCTGAGCAAGGCGCGCGAGGACGCCCGCGTCCGCGACGCCGTCGAGCAGGCGCTTCGTGGCCCGGAGCCGCAGGCCTCCTGATCGCCGCAGCCGCCCCAAAAGGTTCGGCGAGCCTGCACGTTAGTCCTTGTGGGTGAACGGCCCTCAGCTCCGGAGCGCGCCCGTTCCCGAGCCGGCATGCTGCGACGGTGACGCCGGCACGGAGGGGGAATCCACATGGTTGACGGGGGTGTGCCAGAGCGGATGCAGGCCGCGGCCTTCGACGAGTTCGGCGGGCCGGAGGTGATCACCCTGCGCAAGCTGCCGATCCCGCAGGTCGCCGACGACGAAGTGCTGATCAAGGTGTGGAGCGCCGGCGTCGGGGTGTGGGACGCGTACGAGCGGGAGGGTGTGCTGGTGCCGGAGGGCTCGGCACTGCCGATCGTGCCCGGCTCCGACGGTGCCGGAACCGTCATCGCGGCCGGCGGCACGGTGACCAGCCTGGCCGTGGGCGACCTGGTCTACGTCTCCGCCACCACCCGGCCCAAGGGCGGCCTCTACGCCGAGTACGCGTCGGTCAAGGCGGAGTACGCGGCGAAGGTGCCCGACGGTGTGCCGGCCGAGCACGCCGGTGCCATGCCCACCGACGCGCTGACCGCACTGGCCGGCCTCGACACCGTCAGCCTGTCGGCCGGCGACTGGTTGCTGATCTTCGGAGCGAGCGGCGGTCAGGGCCACCTGGCCGTGCAGTTGGCGAAGCGGCAGGGCCTCAACGTGATCGCCGTGGCGTCCGGGGCGGACGGCGTCGCGCTGGTGACCCGGCTCGGCTCCGACGTGTCGGTGGACGGTCACGGCGACATGACCGAGGTGCTGGCCCGGATCCGGGACGCGGCACCGGGCGGGGTCAACGCCATCCTGGCGATGGCCGGCGGGCCGACGCTGGACCGGCTCACCGAGGCGCTGGCCGACGGCGGGGTGGTCGCGTACGCCCACGGGGTGCGGCCGGAGCCACAGGAACGTCCGGGCGTCACGGTCCGCGCGTACGACGGCGAATCGAACCCCCGACAGTTGCAGCGCCTCAACGAACTCATCGAAGCGGGGCCGTTCGTGGTGCACGTCGCCGAGACGTTCCCCCTGGGCAAGGTGCGGGACGCGCACCAGCGCCTCCAGACCTCCTACGCCGGCAAGCTCCTGCTGACGGTGGCCTGAGAGGTCAGGGCGTGCGCTGTTGCGGCACGCGTACCGATGCCATGCCGGCCGCCGTCGCGGCCTGGATGCCCAGGTCGGTGTCCTCGAAGACCAGGCAAGCCTCCGGGGGTACGCCGAGCTGCCGCGCCGCGAGCAGGAACGCCTCCGGGTCGGGCTTGGCCCGGGTGTAGTCGTCGGCGCAGACCAGCACGTCGAACCGGTCCAGCAGGCCCAGCGCGTCCAGGGAGGCCGTGACCGACGCGCGGGTGCTGCCGGAGACCACGGCGAACGGAACCCGCCGGTGCGCGTCGTGGATGTGCGCCAGCACCTCCGGCACCGCGGCGAGCTGCGGCAACAACTCCTGGTAGTAGCCCTCCCGGCGCTCGACCACGGCAGCCACCGGCATGGCCAGACCCTGCTGCTCGTTCAGCTCGACGATGGATGATGTCGGCGGTGGGCCGCCCACCCCACGCGTAGAAGAGGTCCTCCGGGAACTCGCAGCCCCACTCCGCGAGGGCCCGCTGCCAGGCCACGTAGTGCAGCGGCATCGAGTCGACGATGGTGCCGTCGCAGTCGAACAGGTACGCGGCGAACGGCCCGGGAGGCAGCGGCAGACTCACCCGGGGAAGGGTACAGCTCACCCGCTCGTGACAGCCTTCAGCTGGCTGAGCAGGTACGCGCGCTCCGGTTCGGTGCCGACCAACGTCAACGCGCTGCGGTACGCGGCCGCGGCCTCGTCGTACCGGCCGAGCCGGCGCAGCAGATCGGCCCGAGCCGCCGGATAGGGATGGTGGCCGCGCAGGCGCGGATCGTCGGCCAACTCGTCGAGCAGCGCCAGCCCCGCCTCCGGTCCGTCCCGCATGGCCACCGCGGCGGCCCGGTTCAGCGCGACGACCGGCGAGGGCACCAGGCCGAGCAGCACGTCGTAGAGCGCCACCACCTGCGGCCAGTCGGTGCTGGCCACGTCGGGAGCCTCGTCGTGCAGCGCGGCGATGGCGGCCTGCACCGCGTACGGCCCGGGAGCCCGGCCGGTCAGCGCGACCACCACCAGGCCGCGCCCCTCCTCGATCATCTGACGGTCCCAGCGCCCCCGATCCTGGTCGTCGAGCAGGATCATCGCCCCGTCCGGCCCGGTACGCGCGTCGCGCCGGGCATGGACGAGCAGCATCAGGCCGAGCAGCCCGGCGGCCTCCCGCTCGGCGGGCAGCAGCCGGCGCAGAATCCGGCCCAGCCGGATGGCCTCCTCGGCCAGGTCGATCCGTTGCAGATCCGGGCCGGAACTGGCCGCGTACCCCTCGGTGAAGATCGAGTAGACGGCCTGGAGCACGGTGGGCAGACGGCCGGGCAGCTCGTCGTCGCCCGGCACCCGGAACGGGATGCGTGCGTCACGGATCTTCCGTTTGGCGCGGACGAGTCGCTGGGCCATGGTGGCGGGCGGCACCAGGAAGGCCCGCGCGACCTCGGCGGTGGTGAGGCCGGCCAGGAACCGCACTGTGAGCGCGGCACGGTCCGGCGCGGCCAGGGCCGGGTGCGCGCAGGTGAAGAAGAGCGCCAGCCGGTCGTCGGGCAGGTCACGGTCCGCGTCGGCGGGCGGGGCGTGATCGGCCCGCTCGGCCTCCGCCCGGAGCACGGCGAGCCGGGTGGCCAGCACCCGGTCACGACGCAACCGGTCCACGGCCCGACGCCGGGCAGTGGTGAGCAGCCAGGCGCCCGGCCGGCTCGGGACGCCGTCGGTCGGCCAGTGCGTCAGCGCCGCCTCGATGGCCTCGGAGGCGACCTCCTCGGCCAGGTCGAGGTCGCCGAAGCGGCGCACGAGCGAAGCGAGCAGTCGGCCGCGCTCCTCCCGGAACACGGCCTCCACCGACGACCCGACGGCTGCCCTCTCATCCGGCACGCTCAGACCTGCACGTCGATCTCGGCGATCGGACGGACCTGGACCGATCCGGGACCGGCGGCCCCGGGGCTGCGGGCGGCCCACTCCAGCGCGGCGTCGAGGTCCGGCACGTCGATGACGTCGTACCCACCGAGCAGCTCACGGGTCTCGGCGAACGGCCCGTCGGTGATCGTGCGCTCGCCACCGGCGCTCACCTGCACTGTCGTACAGGTGGTCAGGTCCTGTAGCGGGTGCCCGGAGACCCAGACTCCGGCGTCCTTCATCTCCCGGTCGTAGCGGATCCAGTCCTCGAAGCTGCACCCTTTGTCGACGACCTCTCCGTCGACCATGGGACTCATGAACAGCAGCATGTACTTCACGTTTTGGCTCCTCTCGGTGCGGCGGTGTCGCCGTACAGCATGACGACGAACGGTGACCGCGGATATCGACACGGCCCGGCAACCTTTTCTGCCCGGCACCGCTCACCGCAGGCGTGGCCGCGCCGGGTCGGATCGTTCGTCGCGTCGGTCCATCCGTCGCTCGAACCAGGTCACGCCGATCAGGAAGGCGGTCAGCACTGTGAGCGCCGCCAGTGGCGGCAGGGACCGGCCGATCGGCAGCAGGGGCAGCGGCAGCAGCGCGGCGACGACCTGCGTCGGGACCACCGTGCCGACGGTCAGCCGTCGGAAGACCAGTCTGCTGAGCAGGTAGAGGGCGGTGCCGCCGTAGAGCGCTGTCGCTGCCTCCCACCCGAGGCGACCCGGATGCGCCGACTCCGCGGTGAGGTGGGCGATCACCTCCTCGATGCCGAGCGCCACGTAGATCGCGCCGATGATCAGCGTGGAGTGCGCGAGGCCGTACGCGTCGCCGGCCACGCTGGCCCGTCGCTCACCCGGCACGCTGCTGACGGCCTCGCTGGCGGTGGACGCCAGCCGATCGAAGTAGAGCCACCACAGGCAGACCGTGCTGGTGAGGCCGAGCAGTGCGGCCAGTAGCGCGGGGCCGACCGGGGCCATCGCCCTGGGGCCCGCGCCGGCGGAGATCAGGGACTCACCCAGCGCGATGATCAGCACCAGGCCGTACCGCTCGGTGAAGTGGTCCACGCTGCGCAGTTGCCACGGCCGGAAGGCGGACGCGATCCGGGCACCGCCGATGTTCAGCAGAAACGCCACCGTCCAGAGCGCCGTCTGGGCCGCACCGCCGAGCAGGGCCCCGATGATCAGGGGAACCCAGCCCAGCACGACCGGCACCGTGAAGAACCTCAGCGTCGAGCGCAGCGCGGGGTTCGTCGCGCTCGCCCAGAACAGAATCACCAGCTGCACGGCCCGGCCCACCACGTAGGCCAGCGCGAGAGTCAGCGGCGCGTCGAACAGCTCCGGGCTCTGCTGCCACGCGTCCGGCATCACCAGCGCGGCCACGAAGATCGCCGCCATCGCGACCAGGGTGGCGGCGCGGACCGGGCCGACGTCCGCCCGGACCAGGTTTCCCACCCAGATGTACGGCGACCAGGAGTAGAGCAGCAGGAGCAGCAGGAGCAGCCCCTGGGCCAGGGTGAGCGCGCCCGGCGACCCCGCCATGAACGTGATGACCCGGGTGAGTGCGAAGACGAAGACCAGGTCGAAGAAGATCTCGAACATCGTGGTCCGGTGCGTCACCCCCGTAGGCACCGGACGAATATCCGAGATCCTCCTCATCCTGGCATTCTGCGCCATTTCGCTCGGCGCTTCGTCCGGTCTCCTCGCTCAGCGCCGCCCGGCGTCAGGTTGCCGCTTCTGTCCGGCGTCGGCTGCGCTCAGCCCGCCGCCGCACCTGCTGGTACGCGCCGGTCAGCCCCATCGCCCGGCGCACCTCGAGCACTGTCTGGCGTACCTCCTGGCGGGTCCGTTCCGTGCCCTCAACGATCAGCCGGTCGACCAGACCCCGGTCAGCTTCGATCTCGGCCCGACGCTGTCGGATCGGCGCCAGGAACCCCTCCAGCGCGACGACCAGCCGTTCCTTGACCTCCACGTCACCCACCCGCCCGGCCCGGTAACGCCGGGCCAGGTCGGCGACCTCGTCGCGGTCCGGATTGAAAACCTCGTGGTACGCGAACACCGGGTTGCCCTCCACAGTGCCCGGCACGTCGGCCCGTACCCGGTTCGGGTCGGTGTACATGCCCAGCACCTTGCGACGCACCGTCGCCGCGTCGTCGGAGAGCGCGATGGTGTTGCCCCGGCTCTTGCTCATCTTGGCCGCGCCGTCGGTGCCCACGAGGCTCGGCGTGTCCGCCGGGATCAGCTCGGGCACCGGGAAGACCGGTCCGTACAGGTGGTTGAACCGCCGGGCGATCTCCCTGGTCACCTCGACGTGAGCGGCGTTGTCCCGGCCGACCGGGACCACCTCCCCCTTGACGCAGAGGATGTCCGCGGCCTGGAGCACCGGGTAACCCAGCAGCCCGTACGGCATCTCCTCCTTGCCGGCGTCGCGGGCCATGTCCTTGAGCGAGGGCACCCGTTCCAACCGGGGAACTGTCACCAGGTTCTGCAGGAGGGTGTTGAGATCGCCGACCTCGGGGATCGCCGACTGGAGGTAGAAGGTTGCCCGGTCCGGGTCGACCCCGGCGGCGAGGATGTCGGTCACCATCTCGCGGGCGTTGCCGGAGACCTGGTCGATGTCCTCGCGGCGGTTGCGAGTGGTGAGCATGTGCAGGTCGGCGATGATGAAGAAGCTCTCGTAACGCTGGTGCAGCCGTACCCGGTTGGCGATGCTGCCGACGTAGTGGCCGAGGTGCAGGCGGCCGGTGGGTCGGTCACCGGTGAGCATTCGTGCGACGGACATGGTGGTGCCTCTCGTTATCCGAAGGTGGGTCACGCACGGGCGCGCGCCGACCAGGGCTGGCTCAGCCCAGGTCGGTCAGCGGAATCGACTCAGCGAGTCGTCCGCCATCGCGCGCCGGCGCGGAACCGCAGACCACCGGCACGGAGGACGTTCAGAAGTTGCTCACGGCCGTCGCCGGAGCTGGTCGGGGTCTGGGGCACGGCACCGAGGTCGAGGCCGTCGACCGGGTCGACAGCCTCGGATGCGCAGTTGCCCGTCCGGACCACGGCCTCAGATTACCCGTGGGATGGCGCCGGGAGGGGGAAGGTTGGCGGGTCAGCGCGTTCGCGTTGCCGGCGGCGGGCCGCTGAGCAGGTGCGCTGGCATACTCGGCTGCCATGGTGCTGTCGCGAGGGTGGAGCCTCTTCCTGGTCGGAGTCGGCGTCTGGACCTGGGTGATCTGGCCGAGGTTCGCGGTGGCCATCTGGCAGGACCCGCGGTCCTGGGCGTCCGGAACGGTGGCCGACGGCCCGGCCACCAGCTTCCTGTGGGTGCACGCGTTGCTGATCGCCGCGTCGCTGGCGATCGGCACCACCGCCGGCGTTCTCGGCGTCCGGGCCTGGCTGGCCACCCGGCGGCGGCAGACGTCCTGATTCCCCTCGCCGCTCGCGCAGATCAGGCGCCAGCGGTGGCCGGGTGACCGCCGTAGACCGGGAGGCACTCACGCCACGGCCGGCGTCGGCGGTCTTGACCTGGGGAAACGGCTCGGACGTGCGAATGTGACGCGCGCCGCTACCCGTGGATTTGACGATCAAACCCGCAGACGCGTAACTTTCTCTCTGCCAGCGCGGAACGGGGCAAACGGGACGAAGGTCCTGAAGCACCGGAACGAGATGGCAACCGGGTCAGGCAGGGGTTCACTCCTGCGGGACACGGTCCGGGCGGGGCTCGCCGGATCGGCCGTGAGGCGGATTTGGTGCGGCGAAGCCGACCGGGTAAGGTTCACGACCGGCAGGGAACCGGGCGAGACTGCGGGACACCGCAGCGGCCGGTCTGCCGAATCCGACGACCTGACGCAGCGGTTCGCTGCTGCGTGAGTGCGCCGGCGCTGACCCGTACGAAGCATGACAGACCGGGACACACGGTTTGACACGGCAGAGACGGTGAGGTAACGTAGTAAAAGTGCCCGGCGCGAGAGCGGCGGGGACACGGAACGAAAAGCCCCGGTCGGGGTTCCACTGAGGTGGGGCTTCTGGTCGGTGTGTGGTTGTTCTTTGAGAACTCAACAGGGTGCTTGTAAAGCCAGTGCCAATTATGATTTATACCCCGGACTGGTCAGGCCTTTTGGTTTGGCTGGTTGGGATTCCTTTGGCAACATTTGTTTGTTGTCGGGATAGCTGTTCAACTAATTTTTTGTTGGAGAGTTTGATCCTGGCTCAGGACGAACGCTGGCGGCGTGCTTAACACATGCAAGTCGAGCGGAAAGGCCCTTCGGGGTACTCG
>NZ_JAGPXU010000007.1:0-240958 GCF_018070385.1 Micromonospora sp. C97 | reverse complement strand
ATCATGAGGTTGGCGGGGACAAATCAGGCGTACGCACCCGTCAGTCCCATGATCGTCGGGGTCTGCCGGGCAAGATCGCGCTTGATCCTGGTTGTAGGGGCCTCGACCGCTGTGGAGGCCACTACAACCAGGAAGTTGCACGATCTTCCGGGGCGCGCGGGGCGCGGGCGGGGCGCGCGGGCGGGGCGGGGTGCTACTGGCGGGATTCGTCGGGGCCCACGAAGGCTTCGCTGCGGGCGTCGCCGTCGTCGCTGCCGCCGAAGACCCGGGCGTCGTCGGGCGCCTCGGTGTCGGAGGGACGCCGGGCCGGGCGCCGCGGCTGCACCCACTGCCAGGACAGGTTGCTGGTGGAGTCGCCCAGCTCGGTGCGCAGCCGGGGCATCGCGGTCGGGCGGTTGTCCCGGATCCAGGCGACCAGGTGCTCCCGCACGAGGCAGCGCAGGTCCCACAGACTGCCCGCGTCGGCGGCGCTGACCAGCGCGCGCAACCGCACCGTCCCGCCGGTGGCGTCGGTGACCTGGAGGACGCAGACCCGCCCGTCCCACAGCTCGGTGCCCTCGACGAGTCGGCGCAGCTCCTCACGCATGGTCTGCACCGGCACCGCCCAGTCCACGTCGAACTCGGCGGTGCCGAGCACCGCCGCCTCGGTCCGGGTCCAGTTCTGGAACGGCTTGCTGGTGAAGTACGAGGTGGGCAGGATCAACCGTCGGTCGTCCCAGATCTGCACCACCACGTAGCTGAGGGTCAGCTCCTCGATGCGCCCCCACTCCCCCTCCACGACGACCACGTCGTCGAGCCGGACGGCGTCGCTGAAGGCGAGCTGGAGGCCGGCGAAGACGTTGCCGAGCAGGCTCTGTGCGGCGAGCGCGGCCACCACACCGACCACACCGGCGGAGGTCAGCACACCGGCGCCGATGCCCCGCACGCTGGGGAAGGTCATCAGCATCACGCCGACGGTCAGGATGACGATCACCGCGATGGTCAGTCGGCGCAGCATCACCACCTGGGTCCGTACCCGCCGGGCGTGCCGGTTGTCGGGCACGTCGACCCGGAACCGGGCCAGCGCGGTGTCCTCCACGACGACCAGCAGGCAGGCGACCAGCCAGGCCAGTGTGGCGATGACACCGAGGATGAGCAGGTGCAGCAGGAGCCGCCGCCAGCCCTCGCCCACCGCGTACCCCGTGGTGAAGCGGACGGCGAACTGCACGGCGAGGACCGTCGCGGCGACCTGGAACGGGCGGTGCGCGTGCTCGGTCAACTCGGTCAACAGCAGTGACCGGCGACCGAAACGCCGGGTCAACCGGTGGACGACCTCGACCAGGAACAGGGCGACCGCCGCCGCGACGAGCGCGGCGACGGCCGTTTCGAGATAGTTCTGCACGGCTTCGGTGCTCCCCTTCAACCAGACGTCGGGCACTCCGGGCAAAAGCCCAAGAGTGCCCGACGGCCTAGGAATCGACCAGTTCAGACCTTGCGGTACCGGGACTGGAGGAAGCAGTAGACGCCGAAGGCGGCGATGCCCAGGGCGACCAGGGTCAGCAGGAACGTGCCGTACGACTGCTCACGCAGGGTGTGCAGCGCGGCGTCCAGACCACGGGCCTTCTCCGGGTCGTAGTTCACCGCGGCCACGATGACCAGCAGACCGGCGATGCCGTACGCGACACCCTTGGCCACATACCCGGCCATGCCCAGCCGGCGGGCCAGCTGGCGGGTCTTCGGGTTCATCTCGCCGGTCTTCAGGTGCTTCTCGAACTTCTTGAGCGCGCCGTAGATCACCAGGCCGACACCGATCGCGGCGAGCACCAGCCCGGCCAGGCCGACGAGCCAGCGGCCACCGCTGGAGGTCATCAGCTTGCCGGTCAGCGCCTCCTGCTGGTCGGCGCTGTTCGACCCGGCGTCGGAGAAGACCTTGAAGGCGGTCCAGGCGAAGTAGAGGTAGACGATGGTCCGGCCGGCCGACGCGAGCCGTTCCATGACCCGTTCCTTGCCGCGCTCGGCGCGGTGCCCGACCGCCGCCTCCAGCCCCTGCCAGATCGCCATCGCGAGCAGGCCGATCGCGACGGCGATGACGAGGAACTTGCCGAGGGGCTGTTGGGAGAGGGTACGCAGCGCGCCGGACTGGTCGCCGTCGTCGGACGACGTGCCGAACGCGATCTGCAACGCCAGCCAGGCGAAGAGCAGGTGCACGATGCCGTAGCCGATGAAGCCGGCCCGGGCGAGGAGTTCCAGCCACCGGCTGTCCGCCGTACGGGAGGCGGTGGCTTCGGCGTTACGGGTAAGTGACATGGCGCCACAATCTCCGTTTACGAAGATTTCCAAACGTCGGCCACCGCCGCCCGCC
The DNA here is from genome assembly GCF_018070385.1 of Micromonospora sp. C97. Taxonomy (NCBI): domain Bacteria; kingdom Bacillati; phylum Actinomycetota; class Actinomycetes; order Micromonosporales; family Micromonosporaceae; genus Micromonospora; species Micromonospora sp. C97. The sequence goes on along the minus strand of NZ_JAGPXU010000007.1, from coordinate 238,617 downwards.
CGGGTCAGCTCCCCGGGTTACGCGATACGCGGATCTTGATCTGCTGGTCGGTGACGCTGTCCAGGGTCACCGCGAAGCCGCCGGCCTCGGTGGCCTGCTGCCCGGTGGTGAGGGTGAGCTGCTCGCCGGCGACCTCGACTGTCACCTGGTCGCCCTCGGCGCCGACCAGCTTGGCCTCGACACCGAGGATGGTGGCGCTCGCGTCGACACCCCGCTCGAAGGTGACGGTGCAGGCGTCCAGCCCGCAGTCGGTGGAGGCGCCCTGGGAGCTGCACCCGGCGAGCACGGCGAGGCCGAGCGCCACACCGGCGAAGAGACCGGCGGCGCGGCGGACGGAGGGCATGGGCATGGTGGCGGGTTGGTTCGTCACCTCGCCAAGAGTACGAGACGCCCGCGATGTCACAGTCGATCGGTGATCACCCGGTGGCCGGACGGTGTCGCGGGAGCACCGGCTAGGGTCCGGGACATGCCGTTCGACATCGCCCGTACCCGGGCCGCGTACCCCGCCCTGACCGAGGGCTTCGTCCACTTCGACGGTGCCGGCGGCACCCAGACCGCGGCCGGTGTGATCGACGCGGTCACCGCTGCCATGCGGATGGCGGTCGGCAACCGCAGCGCCGCCAACGTGGCCGGCCGCCGGTCGTTGGAGCTGGTGGCCGAGGCCCGTTCGGCGGTGGCCGACCTGCTCGGCGCCGACCCGGCCGGGGTGGTGCTCGGCCCGAGTGCCACAGCGTTGACGTACACCATGGCCCGCACGCTCGGCGCGACCTGGCGCCGGGGTGACGAGGTGGTGGTCTCCCGGCTCGACCACGACGCGAACGTGCGGCCGTGGGTGCAGGCGGCCGAGGCGGCCGGCGCGACGGTGCGCTGGGCGGAGATCGACCGGCAGACCGGCGAGCTGCCCGCCGCCCAGTACGCCGACCTGGTCGGCGAGCGGACCCGGCTGGTGGCGGTGACCGCCGCCAGCAACGCCATCGGCACCATGCCGGACGTGCCGGCGATCGCCAAGACCGCGCACGCGGTCGGCGCGTTGGTCTACGTCGACGGGGTGCACTCGGTGCCGCACGTCCCGACCGACCTGACCTCGCTCGGTGCCGATGTGCTGGTCACCAGCGCGTACAAGTGGTCCGGGCCGCACCTGGCGGCGATGGTGGCGGACCCCGCTCTCTGGGCGACGCTGCGCCCGGCGAAGCTGCTGCCGTCCTCCGACGCGGTGCCGGAGCGCTTCGAGTACGGCACGCCGAGCTTCCCGCTGCTGGCCGGGGTGGCCGCCGCGGTGGATCACCTGGCCGGGCTGGATCCGGACGCGGTCGGGGACCGGCGGGCCCGGCTGCGGGCCGGGCTGGCCGCCGCCCAGGCCCACGAGGAGGCGCTGCTGGACCGGCTGCTCGCCGGGCTGGCGCAGCGCCCGGCAATCACCGTCTACGGCTCGCCGGCCCGGCGCTGCCCGACGGTCTCGTTCCGGGTCGCCGGGATGTCACCAGCGGCCGTCCAGGAGGCGTTGGGCGCCGCCGGGCTCTGTCTCTCCGTCGGCGACTACTACGCCTACGAGTACTTCCATCTGATGGGTCTGCGCGACAGCGGCGGCGCGGTGCGGGCCAGCATCTACCACTACAACACCGCCGACGAGGTGGACCGGTTGCTGGGCGAACTCGACGCGCTGGCCGACGCGGCGGGGAGAATGGCCGGATGAGCACCCTGGTCGAGGACAACCCGGCGAAGCACCGTTTCGAGATCCTGGTCGACGACGCGCTGGCCGGCTACACCGCGTACCTGATGCGCGGTGAGGTCCTGGTCTTCACCCACACCGAGGTGGACCGGGGCTTTCAGGGCAAGGGGGTCGGCGGCGCGCTGATCCGCGGCACGCTGGACCAGCTCCGGGCGCGCGGTGCCACGGTGGTGCCGCAGTGCCCCTTCATGGCCGCGTTCATCGACAAGCACCCCGAGTACGCCGATCTGGTCGCCGACCTCCCGTAGCCGGGCGGGTCAGCGGGCGCCGCTGAGCACCTCGGCGGCGGCCCGTCCGCTGGCCCGGGTGGCGCTGTGGGTGGCCAGGTGCACCGCCCCGGTGACCAGCTCGGGCACGCCCAACTCGACCACCACCGCGTCCGGGCGGACGGCCAACGCGCGGTGCACGGCGGCGCGCATCCAGTCGTGGCGGTGCAGGTCCCGGACGACCAGGACCAGCGGCCGGGTGCCCGCCCCGGCGCCCGGGTCCGCCGGCACGTCGGGTTCGGCGTAGCGGACGGTGCTGGTGCCGGGCAGCAGCTCGCCCAGCGGCCCGCCGATGCCCCAGGGGGTCTCGGCGCCGATGGCGATGTTGCGCAGCGGCTCGAACTCGACGACGTGTGCGGCGCTGGTCAGTGGCAGCGCGCCCGTCGCGCCCGGGGCGGCGGTGACCCGGACGGCCCGGCGGGCGGCGACCAGCCCGACGTCGGCAGCGCGCGCCGCGGCGGAGCCGGTGCCCCGGGCGGCCACCGTCCAGGCGGCGAGTTGACCGACGCGCTTGGCGGCCTCGGCGAGCCGTTCCTCGGGCAACTCGCCGGAGATGACGGCGGCCACGATGGCGTCGCGCAGCTCGCGGGCGGCCTGCTCGTCGGCCCGTTCGCCACCGATGCAGATCGCGTCGGCACCGGCGGCGAGGGCGCGGACCGTCGCACCGGCGAAGCCGTACCGGTCGGCGACCGCGCGCATCTCCATCGCGTCGGTGACCACCACGCCGGAGAAGCCCAGCTCGTCGCGGAGCAGGCCACCGAGGATGCGCTGACTCAGCGTCGCCGGCAGCTGCGGGTCGAGCGCGGGCACCAGCAGGTGACCGGTCATCACCGCCTGCACACCGGCGGCCACGGCGGCGCGGAACGGGGCCAGTTCGCAGGCGTCCAGCCGGGCCCGGTCGGCGGTGATCCGGGGCAGGTCGTGGTGTGAGTCGACGCGGGTGTCGCCGTGCCCGGGGAAGTGCTTGGCGCAGGCCGCGACGCCGCCGGCCTGGAGCCCGCGGACCCAGGCGGCGGTGTGTCGCGCGACCAGCGTCGGGTCGGTGCCGAAGGAGCGGACACCGATCACCGGGTTCGCCGGATTGGAGTTGACGTCGGCGTCCGGGGCGTAGTTGAGGGTGACACCGGCCGCGGCCAGTTCGACGCCGAGGTCCCGGGCGACGGCCTCGGTCAGCGCCGGGTCGTCGACAGCGCCGAGGGCGAAGTTGCCGGGCCGGGAGCTGCCGTGGACCGACTCCAGCCGGGTGACGTCGCCGGCCTCCTCGTCGATCGCCACGATGACGTCCGGCCGTTCCGCGCGCAGCGTCGCGGTGAGCGCGGCCACCTGCTCGGTGTCGACGACGTTGCGGGCGAAGAGCACCACCGAGCCGAGGCCGTCGCCGAGCCAGCGGCACACCCACGGCGGCGGGGTCGTGCCGACGAAGCCGGGTTGCAGGACGGCGGCGGCGAGCGCCCGGAGGTGCCCGGTGGTCGTGGTCACCGCGCCCCCTCGCAGTGGCCGACGTCGATCGCCGACGACGGTGCGCCCCCGTCGACCCGCTGGTTGCGCTCGCTCATGCGGCCCCCGTACCCCATCTCTCACGCGCCCTCGGCGCACCGCCACCGGCAGGCGGTCCTGCCATGGTCACACTGAGCGATTCAATAGTCAATAAACCTTACAGTTGCCTGGCGGCCCGCTCCCCGGGGAGAGTGCGGGGATGGATCCCGTCCCGCTGGCCGACGCGACGAGCCCGGCCGACATCCCCGGCGTACGCCTGCTCGGCCTGGTGGTCGGCGCTCTGCTGCTGCTCGCCGCGATCCGGGCGATGTTCGGTCGACGCTGACCCGGTCCACGGCGAGCACCGGTGTGACCCGGCCCCACCGGGGTACGGCTCTGCCCATCAGCAGTCCGCGCGCCGAAGGGGTAAGTCATGAAGATCGGATACTTTCTGTCCAGTGAGGAGTTCACGCCAGCCGAGTTGCTGGAGCAGGCGCGCGGTGCCGAACGGGCCGGCTTCGAGGCGCTGTGGATCTCCGACCACTACCACCCCTGGGTGGACGCCCAGGGCCAGAGCCCGTTCGTCTGGTCGATGATCGGCGCGCTCAGCCAGGTCTGTTCGCTGCCGGTGACCACGGCGGTGACCTGCCCGACGGTCCGGATCCACCCGGCCGTGATCGCCCAGGCGGCGGCGACCAGCGCGGTGCTGCACGGCGGACGGTTCGTGCTCGGCGTCGGCACCGGCGAGGCGCTCAACGAACACATCTTCGGCGACGCCTGGCCGCAGGCCGACGTCCGGCTGGAGATGCTGGAGGAGGCCGTCGAGGTGCTGCGCGCGCTGTGGGGCGGCGACTTCGTCAGCCACCACGGCAAGCACTACACGGTGGAGCAGGCCCGGATCTACACGCTGCCCGACGCTCCCCCGCCGATCTACGTCTCCGGCTTCGGACCGAAGGCGATCGACCTGGCCGCCCGGATCGGCGACGGCTACGTCAGCACGATGCCCGACGGTGAGATGGTCCGGCGCTTCCGCGAGAACGGCGGCGGCGACAAGCCGTGCCAGGCCGGCTTCAAGGCGGCGTACGCCGACAGCGAGGACGAGGGGATGCGGATCGCGTACGAGCGCTGGCCCAACGCCGGGGTGCCGGGTGAGCTGTCCCAGGTGCTGCCCTCGCCGCGGCACTTCGAGCAGGCCAGCGAGCTGGTCAGGCCGGAGATGCTGAAGGAGGCGTTCGTCTGCGGCAACAGCGCCGACGCGCACCTCGAAATGATCGACAAGTACGCCAAGGCCGGCTTCGACGAGGTCTACGTGGCCAACACCGGCCCGCACTACCAGGGACTGTTCGACCTCTACCAGCGCGAGGTCCTGCCCCGGCTGCGCTGAGCTGCGGGAGGCAGCCGAGCCCATGATCGCCCGAAGGCGTTTCGGGAATCATGGGCTCGGGTACCTCCGGCCCTCGATGAAACTGTCCACGCACTCGATGACGTTGCGCCGCGCGGCCCGCAGTCTTTTCGGCTGGAAGGCGCTGCGGCCCAACCAACTGGCCGCCATGCGCGCGGTGATGAAGCGGCGCGACGCCCTGGTGGTGTTGCCCACCGGCGCCGGCAAGTCGGCGATCTACCAGATCCCGGCCAGCCTGATCCCCGGCCCCACGGTGGTGATCTCCCCCCTGCTGGCCCTCCAACAGGACCAGATCGCCTCCCTCAACGAGCGGCAACGCCCGGAGCTGCGGGCGGTGCGGATCAGCTCGAACGAGTCGCCCACCCAGCAGGCGGAGGCGATCACCGAGGTCCGCGAGGGCCGGGCGGAGTTCCTCTTCATCACCCCGGAACAGCTCAGCAACCCGGAACGAATGGCCGAGGTCGCGGCGCTGAAGCCGGCGCTGGTGGCGATCGACGAGGCGCACTGCATCTCGGCGTGGGGCCACGACTTCCGCCCCGACTACCTGGCGCTCGGGCACCTCATCGACGGCATCGGCCGACCGCCGGTGGTCGCGTTGACCGCCACCGCATCCCCTCCGGTCCGCGACGACATCATCGCCCGGCTGCGGCTGCGCGAGCCGGAGGTGGTGGTCTCCGGGCTGGACCGGCCGAACCTGTTCGTCGAGGTCGCGCACTGCCCCACCGAGGACTACCGGTGGCGGCGGCTGATCGCGCTGCTCCAGGACGACGAGCGGCCCGGGATCATCTACGTGCCGACCCGTCGCGCCGCCGAGGAGTTGGCCACCCGGTTGACCGACGCCGGCTTCCCGGCGCAGTTCTACCACGGTGGGATGGCGGCCGGCGCGCGCGCCGAACTGCACGAGGCGTTCCTCGCCGACCAGGTCCCCATCATGGTGGCGACGTCGGCGTTCGGCATGGGCATCGACAAGCCGAACATCGCCTGGGTGGTGCACATGGCGCTGCCGGACTCACCGGACAGCTACTTCCAGGAGATCGGCCGGGCCGGGCGCGACGGGCAACCGGCCCGGGTGCTGCTGCTGTGGCAGGCCGAGGACGTGGGCCTGCAACGGTTCTTCAGCGGCGGCCTGCCCGACGTCGACGAGCTGCGCGACCTCGCCGCGCTGCTGCGCAAGAAGGCGGCCACCAAGACCGAACTGCGCGAGAGCACCGGCCTCGGGCCGCGCAAGCTGGGCCAGTACCTCTCCCTGCTGGAGCAGATCGGCGCGGCCGAGCCCCGCGCCCGGCAGCGCATCGGCGCGCCCCGGTACTCCCCCACCCCGGCCGACGCCGCGGCGGCGGCGCTGGCCGAGGCGGAGCGCCAGCAGACGGTGACCCGGTCCCGCACCGACATGATGCGCGCCTTCGCCGAGACCCTGGCCTGCCGCGGGCAGACCCTGCTGGCGTACTTCGGTGAGCAGATGACGCAGGTCTGCGGGCACTGCGACAACTGCCACAACGGCACCAGCGTGGCCGACCAGGGCGCGGTCGGGCCGTTCCCGGTGCACAGCCAGGTGCGTCACCCCGAGTGGGGCCCCGGCCTGGTGCTCTCCTACGAGGACGACAAGATGACGGTTCTCTTCGATGAGGTCGGGTACAAGACGTTGTCGGTGCGCGTGGTGTCCGAACAGGGCCTGCTGACCCTGGACTAGCCTGACCCGGGCACCGGTCTCGGGCCCGGTGGATCGACCAAGCAGAGCACCGATTGATCAAGCAGAGCAGGGCGGAAGGGGCGTTGCCGTGATCGAGCAGCCGGCGTACACCGGGTTCGGGTTCTCCGACGAGGAATGGGGGCTGCTGGTCGGCCTCCCGCAGTCGGTGCTGACCGCGGCGAGCGCCGCCGAGTCCGACGGCACCCGCCGGACCATGGCGGAGAACGCGGCCGGGCTGGAGACCATCGCCGCCGGCCGGGAGTCGGCCAGCCCGCTGGTCGCCGCCGTGGCCGGTGAGATCGTCACCCGGGTCGGCGACCCGGAGACCGGTGAGGAGCTGCCGGTCATCGCGCCCGCCGACCCCGGGGCCTACCTCGACGACGTGCTGCTGCGGGCCGGCGAGGCGGCCGAACTGCTGGCCGCGCGGGTCGACGAGGGTGAGGCCGGCGCGTACAAGCACTGGCTCGTGAAGATCGCCGAGCAGGTGGTGGGCGCCGCCTCCAGCGGTGGGTTGCTGGGCATCGGCGGCGAGTCGGTCAGCGACTCCGAGCGGCGTTTCCGCGACCGACTCGCGCACGTGCTCATCGACTGACCGACGACAACGAGGTGTCGGCCGGACCGGTCGGCTCGGCGGCCAACGCCGCGGAGTCGGCCGGTCGGACGCCGCGCAGCGCGGCCAGCGCGGTGACGGCGCCCAGCAGCATCACCGCCATGGCGGCGTACGCGGCCAGGTGCAGCCCGTCGGTGAACGCGACCCGGGCGGCGTGCAGCAGCGCGTCGGCCAGTTCCGCCGGCAACCCCTGGGCGACCGCGAGCGCACCGCCCAGGGTCTCCTGGGCCGCGTCGCCGGCGTCGGTGGGCAGCCCGGCGGGCAGGCCGTCGACGATCTCGCGGCGGTAGACCGCCGCGCCGACGCTGCCCAGGATCGCCATTCCCAGCGCGCCGCCCAGCTCACTGCTGGACTCGGTCAGCGCCGACGCGACACCGGCCTGCTCAGGCGGCGCCGCGCCGAGGACCAGCTCGGTGACGAGGGACATCACCATCACCAGGCCGCCCGCGTAGACGCTGGCGCCGACGAGCAGCAGCCACAGCGGCGTCTCCGGCGTGACCCGGGTCAGCACCACGAAGCCGACCACGGCGATGCCGAAGCCCGCGCCGATCAGGTACGCCCGCTCGACGCGCTGGGCGAGGGCTGCGGCTGCCGGCGCGACCCCGCCCACCGCGAGCGACGGCACCAGGCTCCACAGTGCCGCCCGCAGCGGGCTCAGGCCGAGCACCAACTGGAGGTGCTGGGTGGTGAAGATGGCGAATCCGACCAGGGCGAACATCGCCAGCAGGTTGACCGCGAGCGACCCGGCGAAGCCGCGTCGGCGGAACAACGCGAGGTCGACCATCGGGTACGCCCGGGTCCGCTGCCGGTGCAGGAAGAGCGCGCCCACCAGCACACCGCCGACGATGGCGAGCACCCGCAGCGGGCTGACGCCGTCGCGGGCCATCTCCTTGATGCCGTAGATCACCGGCAGCAGCGCGCCGAGCGACAGCGCCGCGCTGATCAGGTCGAACCGCCCGGTCGCCGGGTTGCGGAACTCGGGCACCAGCAGCGGGGCGAGCAGGAGCAGCATCAGCATCGCCGGGATGTTGATCAGGAAGATCGAGCCCCACCAGAAGTGCTCCAGCAGGATGCCGCTGAGCACCGGGCCGAGGGCGATGCCGCCGGTCAGGGTGGCGGTCCAGACGCCGATGGCGGTGCCGCGCTGCTTGGCGTCGTGGAACATGTTGCGCACCAGGGCCAGCGTCGAGGGCATCAGGGTGGCGCCACCGACGCCGAGAAGGGCGCGGGCGGCGATCAGCGTCGCGGTGCTGTCGGCGTACGCGGCCAGCAGCGACGCCGCCCCGAACGCGGTGGCACCGATCAGCAGGAGCCGGCGTCGGCCGATCCGGTCACCCAGAGCGCCCATCGTGATCAGCAGCCCGGCCAGCACGAAACCGTAGATGTCGAAGATCCAGAGCTGCTCGGTGGCGCTGGGGCGCAGCTCCGCGCTGATGAACGGGACGGCGAAGTAGAGCACCGACACGTCCATCGAGACCAGGAGCAGCGCCAGCATCAGCACCGCGAACCCGATCCACTCCCTCCGGCCGGCGCGCGCTGCCGGTGTGGTGGTGGTCTTCATGATCATCCTTCTTTCTGCGTATGCCATACGCTGTTATGCGTAGACCATACGCAGAACTAGGATGGCGAGGCAAGGGAGGAAATGTGGCGGCGAAGACAGACGACAGCGGGCCCGTACTCCCGCCGGCCATCGAGAGCGCCTGGGGGCTGCGGGAGCGACCACCCAAGGGGCCCCGGCCGGGAATGAGCGTGCCCACCATCGTGGACGCCGCGGTCCGGGTGGCCGACGCCGACGGCCTGGCCGCCGTGTCGATGAGCCGGGTGGCCAAGGAGCTGGGCGCCGCGACCATGGCCCTCTACCGGTACGTCGGCTCGAAGGACGAACTGCTGATGCTCATGGTGGACACCGGGTACGGCCCCTCCCCCGGCCCGCCCGGCCCGCGCGACGACTGGCGTACCGGCCTCACCCGGTGGGCCTGGGCCGAACACGAGGTGCTGCGGCGACGGTCCTGGCTGCTGCACGTCCCGATCAGCGGCCCACCGATCACCCCGCAGCAGCTCGGCTGGATGGAGGACGGGCTGCGCTGCCTCGACGGCACCGCGCTCGGCGAGAACGAGAAGATGTCGGTGCTGCTGCTGATCACTGGGTACGTCCGCAACGAGGCAACCCTCACGTCGCAGATCGCCGAGGGCAGCCGGGCGGCCGGCGTCGAGCCCGCCGAGATGATGCCCGGGTACGCCCGGCTGGTGGGCCGGCTCATCGACCCGGCCCGCTTCCCCGCGCTGCACCGGGTGCTCAGCGCCGGCGTGCTCAGCCAGGACGACCACCCCGACGACGAGTTCGCCTTCGGTCTGGACCGGATCCTCGACGGCGTCGAGGCGCTGATCCAGCGCCGAGCGGGCTAGGGGCGCCCGATGCTGGCGAGAGACACCATCGACACCACGGTTCTGCCGCCGCGCGAACGGTTCGGCATGTGGCTGGACCTGGTGGCGCGCACCTCGGCGCCGCTGCGCATCCGGTCCGCGCACAGCGACGACTTCGCCGCCCGCGCCGACTTCACCGACCTCGGCCCGGTCCAGCTGGTGCAGTACGAATACCCGTCGCTGGACGCCACCCGGACCCGCAAGCTGGTCCGCCAGTCCGACCCGGAGCTGTACATCCTCGCCCTCACCACCGGCGGCATCGGCACCTCCAGCCAGGACGGTCGCCGCAGCGAGATCCTGGCCGGCGAGTTCACCTTCTACGACGGGTCCCGGCCGCACGACGTCTGCCACCACGCCACCGAGCCCGAGCGGGACCAGGCCACCTCGATCATCACGCTGATCCCGCACGCCGCCCTGCCGCTACCGCCACAGCGGATGGCCGCGCTCTACGGCGGCCGGATGTCCGGCAGCGAGGGGATCGGGGCGCTGCTGGCGCAGTTCCTGCTCCAGGTGACCGGGCACCCCGAGCAGTACCACGCCGCCGACGCCGGACGGCTCGGCGCGGTCGGGCTCGACCTGGCCACCACCATGCTCGGCCGGCACCTCGTCGCCGAGGACGCCGTGCCCACCGAGGTCCGCCGCCGGGCGCTGCTCACCCAGGTGCAGGCGTACATCCACCGCCACCTCGGCGAGGTGACCCTCGACCCCCAGGTCGTCGCCGACGCCCACCACATCTCGGTGCGGTCCCTGCACCGCCTGTTCGAGGGCGAGGACGCCACAGTGGCGTCGTACATCAGGGACCTGCGACTGGCCCGGTGCCAACGCGACCTGACCGACCCGGCGCTGCGCAACCAGCCCGTGCAGACCATCGCGGCGCGGTGGGGGTTTCCCCACAAGGCCCACTTCAGCCGGGCGTTCAAGGCCGCCTACGGAACGACCCCGCAGGAACACCGCGACAACGCCTCGGATCTGGCGCGGATCGTCAACCGTCAGGCGTCCACCGTCAACTCGGGACCGGCAGACTGACACCGGCGCGGCCGCACCATCGCCTGGTGGGCCGCAACGGGGGCCGTGGCGAGGCGCCCGCCGCGCGAGCGGCGGGCGGCCGCCCGGTGGCACCCTGCTCAAGCCCGGGACTCCGACCCCGTCGCGCCTCCCCAGAATCGCCGGCGGGGCCGGTCAGGCCCCCTCCAGCAGCTTCAGGACGACCCGCTCCGCCTCCTCGCGAGGCGCCAGCGGATCCACCGCCGCCACCACCCCCTCGTGGTAGAGGTCGACCACCCGAGGGTCCACGTACGACGCCCGCGCCACCGTCGGCGTGTTGCCCAGCAGCTCCGCCACCTCCCGCATCACGGCGACCACCGCCTTGCGCCGGGCGGTCACCGAACGGGCCGGGCCGGCGGTGGCCAACTCGGTGGCCGCCAGCACCGTGGCGTGCCAGGTGCGGAAGTCCTTCGCGGTCATCTCCCCACCGCTGGCGTCGCGCAGGTAACCGTTGACCTCGTCGCTGCGCACGTCGCGCCACTCCCGGCCGTCCCAGTAGCCGAACAGCCGCTCCGCCCGGCGCCGGCGACGGCGCAGATTGACGAGCACCTGGCACAGCTCCGGGTCCTCGATCCGGCGTACCTGCTCGATGCCCCCCTTCGCGGGAAACACGAACACCACGCAGCCGCGCCGGGACCGGGCGTGCTCGGGGCGCAGGGTGGACACCCCGTAGGTCGGGTCGTCGCCGTTCGCGTACTGGTCGCTGCCGACCCGGAACATCCCCATGTCGAGCAGCCGGGCCACCGTCGCCAGCACCCGGTCCCGGCCCAGTCCACGGCCGTCCAGGTCGCGCCCCACCCGCTCCCGCAGCGCCGGCAACCGCCGGGCCACCTCCAGCATGTGGTCGAACTTCGCCTCGTCCTGCTTCTCCCGCCACCGGGGGTGGTAGACGTACTGCTTGCGCCCGGCCGCGTCGATCCCGATCGCCTGGATGTGCCCGTTGGGATGCGGCGCGATCCAGACGTCCTGCCAGGCCGGCGGGATGACCAGCTCCCGCAGCCGGGCCAGCACCTCCGGATCCCGCACCGGCGCCCCGGACGGATCGACGAACAGCCAGCCCCGTCCGCGACGACGCCGTCCGTACCCCGGTCGACCCGGGTCGCTACGCCGCAACCGCACCGGAGACCCGCACCACCCTCTCCACCTCGGCCACCGCGGCCAGCACCTCGTCGAGGTGCAGAGCCGCCATCGTCGGGTGGCTTCCTACCCCGTCCCACCTGGGCCAATCCCCCGCACCGGCCCACAACACCCGGTGCCGTGGCCGGTCCGGTGGTGGCCCCCAGTGCGCCGGTGGCACCGGCCCGAAGAGAACCACCGACGCGGTGCCGTACCCGGTGGCCAGATGGGCGACGCCGGTGTCCCCGCTGACCACCAACCGGGCGTCGGCCACCAGCGCGGCGAGCCCGCCGAGGTCGGTCCGGCCGGCCAGAACCGCGTCCGAGGTCAGGCCGGCCGCCTCGGCCACCCGGGTTGCCAACTCCCGTTCGTCGGCCGAGCCGGTGAGCAGCACCCGGTGCCCCTGGTCGGTGAGCGTCCGGGCCAGCGCGGCGAACCGCTCGGCCGGCCACCGTTTGGCCGGGATCTTGCTGCCCGGGTGCAGCACCGTGGCACCGCTGGGCAGCCCCGCCGACCCGGGTCGGCGCAGGCTGAGGTCGGCCCGGTCGGTCGGGATGTCGTACCAGGACAGCAGCCGGCACCACCGGTCCACCTCGTGCTCGTCGGCGGCCCAACGCGGGCCGTCGGCACAGCCGGCGTCCGCGTTGGCGAAGGCGAGCAGCCGACCGGGTCGGGTGGCCGCGAGCAGCCGGTGCGACTGCGGACCGCGGCCGTGCAGGTTGACCGCGACCCGCGGGGCCGACCCGACCCGCAGGGGTCGGTCCAGCCCGGTGGTGTCCACCAGCCGGTCCACCCCGCCGACCAGGTCGACCAGCGGAGCCAGCCAGGCCGGCGCGGCGAGCGCCAGCTCCCGCGAGGGGTACGCGGCCCGCAGCGCCCGCAGCGCGGGCACCGCGGTCACCAGATCGCCGACGCCGAGGGCGCGCAGCACGAGGATCACGGGTACGAGGTCTCCTGCTCGGCGCAGACCACCATCTCGCGCACCGCGCAACCGGCCGGCTGGCTGAGCGCGAACATGATCGCGGCGGCGGTGTCGGCGGGCTCGTTGAGGATCGCGTCCGGCCCCGGCTTGTACTGCGGGTCACGTTCGTCGAAGAACGCGGTGCGCATCCCACCCGGGATGAGCAGGGTGACGCCGACCTGACCGGCCAGCTCGGCGGCGAGGGCTCGGGTGAACCCCACCACCCCGAACTTCGCCGCGCAGTACGCGGTGGCGTCGCTGACCGCCTTGACGCCCAGGGTGGAGGCGACGGTGACGACGCGCCCCCGAGAGGTCAGCAGGAACGGCAGCGCGGCCCGGATCACCGCCGCGGTGGCCAGCAGGTCCACGGCGACGATCCGGTCCCAGGTCTCGCCCGGCAGGTCGGCGAGCCGGCCCGGCACGTCGGTGCCGGCGGCGGTGACCACGGCGTCCAGGCCCCCGGCCTGCTCGGCGAGATGCCGGGTGGCCGCCTCGGCGGCGCGCGTGTCGGCCAGGTCGCACTCGGTCCAGGACACCCCGTCGACCGGCGGCTGCCGGTCCAGCACGAGCGGTCGGCCACCGGAGGCGGCCACCGCGGCGACCACGGCGGCACCGAGCCCGCTGGACCCGCCGGTGACCAGGACGGTGGGCCCGGCACCGGGCCGCGTGCCGGTCATCGGGTCCGCTCCACGAGGGTGCGGACGATCAGGTCGGTGGTGGACCGACCGTCCAGGTAGGGCACCACCACCGTGTTCCCGCCCCACCGGCGTACGACCTGCGCCTCGGGCAGGACGGCGGAGGCGTCCCCACCACCGGTGGCGTAGTCGCCGCCCTTGACCCAGACGTCGGGGCGTATCCAGGACAGCGCCGCGTCCGGGGTCGGCTCGTCGAAGATGAGGACCGCGTCGACGCAGCTCAGCGCGGCCAGCAGCCGGCCGCGGTCACCTTCGGACTGCACCGGCCGGTCCGGCCCCTTCAACCCGGTCACGCTGGCGTCGGAGTTCAGGCAGACGATCAGGCAGTCACCGAGCTGCCGGGCGGCCTCCAGGGTGGCCACGTGCCCGGCGTGCAGCAGGTCGAAGCACCCGCCGGTGGCCACCACGGTGCCGCCAGCGGCGCGTACCTCGTTGAGGAGCGTGGCGACGGCGGCGACCCCCACCCGGTCGGCCACCGCACCACCTCGTGGTCCGCTCTGGAGAACGCGCGGCCCCGACGTGCTCCCGGCCCGCACCTCGGGCCCCGACGGCGGCAGCGCCGCCGCCACCCCCCCACCCGCCACGTACGCGGACGCCTCGGCGACCGCCACCTGCACCGCCTCGGAGACCAGCGCCCCCTGGGCCAACGCGAGGCTGGCGGCCGCCGCGAACCGGTCGCCGGCACCGCAGGTGTCCCCCTCGGCGCTACCCGGCGTCGGCACCACCAGCGGCGTCGACCCCGCGTGGCAGAGCAGCGCGCCGTCACCGCCCAACGTCACCGCGACCGCGCCGGCCCGCCAGCGTCGCCGCAGCCCCTGTGCGCCGCGCGACGCGGTGGCCAGTCGGGAGGCGCCGGGCAGCGCGGGGACCAGCTCGCGCACCTCGGACTCGTTCGGGGTGGCCAGGTGGACGCCGGGCACCGCCGCCGGGCCGCGCGGATGCGGGTCCCACACCACCGGCGCGCGGGTGGCGGCCAACGCGTCGCGCAAGGCGAGCTGCCGGGCCACCCCCCGGCCGTAGTCGCTGACCAGCACCGCCGACGCCGACGCAATCACCCGCAGCACCTCGTCGGAGGGCTGACCCGGCTCCCCGGACGTGCCGCCCCGGTCGTGACGCAGCAGCACCCGTCCCCGGGCCCGCAGCCGGATCTTTTCCGGCGTCGCGCCGGAGAGGGCCAGGGGGTACACCTGCACGCCGGCGGCGGTGAGCAGGGCGCTCAGCCGAGCCCCACCGGCGTCGTCGGCGAGCGCGGTCACCAGCACCACCTCGGCGCCCTGCGCGGCGGCGAACACCGCCGCCAGCCCGGCGCCCCCCGGCCGGTCGGTGGCCGCTGTCTCGTCGAGCACCGGCACCGGGGAGTCCGGGCAGAGCCGGTTCACCACGCCTTCCACGTCCCGGTCGAGCAGGGTGTCCCCCAGCACCACCACCGGTCCCCTCACGCCTGCCTCCTCATCCTCACGCGTCGACCTGCTGTCCGGTCCCGCCGTCGAGCACCACCTCGACCCCCACCGGTGCCGGCTCCCCGGGCCCGGGGTGGACGACCGCCGGGTCGCCGACTGCGGCCAGCGCGGCCGGCAACTCCTGTTCGAGGTACTCGCAGAGCAGATGACTGGTCACGAGGTGCAGCTCCTGGACGACCTGGGTGTCCGGGGACGCGACGGCCAGCACGTCGTCGCAGGCGTCGGCGAGCGGATTGGGAGCGACGCCGGTGAGCGCCCAGGAGGTCACCCCGACGTCGCGGGCGGCCCGCGCGGCGGCCACCAGGTTGGCGCTGGTCCCACTGGTGCTCAGCAGCAGCAGGATGTCGCCGGGGCGGCCGTGGGCGCGCACCTGGCGGGCGTACACGTCGGTGTAGCCGTAGTCGTTGGCGATGGCGGTGAGCGCGCTCGTCTCGGCGTGCAGCGCGATCGCCGACAGCGGCCGACGATCGTCGCGCAGCTTGCCGACCAGCTCGGCGGTGAGGTGCTGGGCCTCGGCGGCGCTGCCGCCGTTGCCGGCGACCAGCAGGCGACCCCCGGCGGCCAGCCGGTGGGCCAGGTCCGCGCCCCAGCGCGTCAGCTGCCGCTCACACCGCCGGTACGGCACCAGCGCCGCCGCGAGATTCGTCAGGTGGGTGTCGAGCAGGCTGCCCGTCGGCATCAGGCCACCACCCGGGTCGGCCGGCGCACGGCGGCCACCTCGCTGTAGACCTCGACCAGCCGCTCGGCGGTCGCCGCCCACGAGTACCGCTCCCGGGCCCGCTCGCGGGCCGCCGTCGCGTACGCGAAGCGCCTGATCCGGTCGTCGAGCAACCCCTGGATCGCGGTGGCCAGGGCCTGCGGATCCCGGGCCGGCACGAGATCACCGGTCGTCCCGTCGACAACGGTGTCCCGGATGCCACCCACGGCCGTGCCGACGACCGGCACCCCGCACGCCATCGCCTCCAACGGGGTCAACCCGAACGGCTCGTACCAGGGCGCCGCGACCAGCAGGTCCGCCGAGCGGTACCAGCGGCCCATCTCCTCCCGGGGCACCGCCCCGACCAGGTGCACCCGGTCGGCCACCCCGCACGACTCGGCGAGGGCGCGCAGCCGGCGGGCGTACGGGTCGGTCTCCAACAGCCCCTCGGGTGGGCCGCCGACGACCACGCACTCGGCGTCCGGCACCAACGCCATCGCACGGACCACCGTCTGGAAGCCCTTGCGCTCGACCAACCGGCCCACGGTGAGGATCCGGGCCCGTCCCGGTTCCCTCTCGGCGGCCGGTCCGAGCGGGGCGAAGGTGGCGAGGTTGACCCCGGAGGGCACCACCGTCATCCGGGACCGGGGCACCCCCATCCGGACCAGCTCGCCCACCTCGTCGCGGCACTGCGCGACGACCCGGTCGACCGAGCGGCCCAGCTCCCGCTCGTAGGAGATCCGTCGGGCCGGGCTGGTGTCCTGCACCCCCTGGTAGCGGCGCTTCACGGTGCCCAACGCGTGGTACGTCTGCACCACCGGCACCCCGGTCTGCCGGCCGGCGGTCAGCCCGGCCAGACCACTCATCCAGAAGTGCGCGTGGATCACCTCGGGCACCCAGTCGCCGCCGCGCCAGCGTTCGATCAGCCAGGCGCTGAACTCCCGCATGTGCGGCAGCAGCGCGTCCTTGGCCACCGGCTCGGCCGGGCCGGCCGGCACGTGCACCACGTCGTACCCGTCCGGGCTGCGGACGGTCACCGGCAGGTCGGGCGCGTCGCGGCGGGTGTAGACCCGCACCTCGTGCCCGGCGGCGGCGAGCGCGGCGGACAGCTCCGCGACGTGCGTGTTCTGGCCGCCGGCATCCTCCCCTCCGAGGACGGCGAGCGGGCTGGCGTGCTCCGAGATCATCGCGATCCGCATACTTCCTCCTCCAGCAGCCGGTCCCAGTCAGCGAGGAAACGGTCGAGGCCGTACCTGTCGCGTGCGGCGGTTCGCGCCGCCGCCCCGGCCTGGCGCGCGGTCGCCGGTTCGGTGATGAACCGGCGGGCGGCGTCGAGCAGGGTGTCGGTCCGGGTGGCCAGCGCCCCCGCCTGCGGGGGCACCGCCATCACCGCCTCGGTGGTGGCGAGCGCGACGACCGGCATGCCGATCGCCATCGCCTCGATGAGGCTCAGCCCGAGGGAGGTCCACCGGCACAGGTGCAGGTACGCCCGCCGCCGGGCCAGTTCGACGTGCATCCGCTCCTGGGGCACGTCGTCGTGGCTGGTGAGCCGGTCGGCGGGCAGCCCCAGGTGGTCGGCCAGGCCGGCGACCCCCATGCCGAACACGTCCAGCGGCGCGATCTCGGCGAACTGGGGCAGCAGGTCGGTGCCGGTGACCCGGCCTCGGCGTACCGGCTCGTTGATCACCACGGCGAGCCGGTCCAACTCGCCCGTGTAGGACGCCGAGGGGGCGACGATGCCGTGGTCGACAACAGTGGTGCGGGTGGCGCCGGTGTCCCAGAAGATCTGGTTGAACCCGGTGACGTGGGCGATGAGCAGGTCGTCGCGGTCGGCCATCGGGTGGCGGGTGTTGGGCACGTCGCCCTTGGGTGTGTTGTGTTCGACGTAGATCGCCGGAAGGTCGCGGCCCGGGCGGCGCCGAAGCCACTCCTCGGCCCGGTCGAGCTCCTCGGGGCGTTGCAGGATCACCAGGTCCACGTCGGCGCCCGGCAGTTCCTGCGGGCTGACCTCGACCGCGTTGTCCGGCCACGGGTAGGTGCGGGCCCGGCCGAGGCCGTACGGGCCGCGGTCGGGTGTGGTGGGAATCAGGTAGCGGTGGCTGCCGTGCACGAACGACGTGGTCCAGGAGCCGTGCACGTGCCAGAGCAGGATGTTCATCGGCCGCCACCACCGCTGACCGTGAGCGTCCGGAGCGCGTCGACCACCTGCTCCGGGTCGATGCCGCTGAGGCAGGGGTGCCCGGGGACCGGGCAGCTGGCCGCCCGGGTGTCCCGGCAGGGCCCGGCGGCGTCGCCGAGCCGGACGGCGGGCACCCGGTAGGGCCCCCACTGTCCGAACGGAACCGTCGGCGCGAAGAGACTCACCACCGGCACTCCGGTGGCGGCCGCCAGGTGCGCGGGCCCGGTGTTGCCGACCACGACCGCGCTGGCGTCCGCGACGATCGCGGCCAGCCCGGCCAGGTCGGTGCGACCGCCCAGGTCGGTGCCGCCGGCCGCGGCGACCCGGGCGGTGACAGCGCGTTCGTCCGGGCCGCCGGTGACCAGCACCCGGTGCCCGGCGTCGGTCAACGCCCCGGCGATCCGGGTCGCCAGCTCGGGCGGGCAGGCCCGGCTCGACGCGGCCGACCCGGGGTGCAGCACCACGTATCCCGGGTCGCCGAGGTCGGCCGGGCGCGGCGGCACGGCGTCCCGGCGCAGCCGGAGCACGGGTTCGTCGCCGTCGGGCAGCCGGTGGCCGGCGGCGGCGGCCAGGGAGAGGGCGCGTTCGGGTTCGGGGACGCCGACCGGCACCCGGTGCCGGACATCCAGCAGCGAGCCCGGGTAGTCGTCGCTGATCGCCGCGATCCGGTCGATCCCGGCCATCCGCAGCAGCAGCGCCAACGGCAGGGCGGACTGGTGGAACGAGGTGAACACCACCGCCTGGTCCGCGCCGATCGCGCCCAGCCGCGCGGTCAGGTCCCGGATGGCCTGCGGATCGACCGGCCCCGGCGTGGGGTCGATCCACGGCAGCGGGTGCTCGATGATCTCGTCGACGCCGGGCAGCAGGTTGGCGGCGGCGCGACCGCGCGGCCCGCACAACAGCACCACCCGCTGCGCTCCGGCCGCCACGGCGCGGATCGCCGGGCCGGTGACCAGCACGTCACCCGCCGAGTCCGAGCGGACCACCAGCGCCGTCCGTACCGGTTCGGTGGGCGGGGTCGCCGGCTGCACGGCCTGTTGCCGGCGCAGGATCTCGTGCACCGCCGACGGCAGGTCGGAGGCCACCCACCCGGCGGCGGCGATCTCCTCCGGTCGGGTCACCGGGGTGGGCACCAGCACGCCCGCCGCCCCGGCGGCCAGCGCCGCGGCGACGTCCCGGCCGATGTCGCCCACCAGCACGCACCGGGACGTGGTGGTTCCCAGCTCGCGGGCGGCGGCGTGCACCAGACCGGGTGCCGGCTTGCGGCAGTCACAACCGTCGGCGTCGTCGTGCGGGCAGACCAGCCACGCGTCGAACCGGCCCAGCAGCTCCTCGACGCGGGCGTGCACCGCCCGCATCTGCTCCCCGGTGAAGTAACCCCGGGCCAGACCCGACTGGTTCGTGACGACCGCCAGCCGCAGCCCGGCCGCGCGCAGCCGGTCCAGCGCCGCCCGGGCGCCCGGCACCGGGCGCACCTTCTCCGGGTCGCCGTTGTACGGCACGTCCTCGATCAGGGTGCCGTCCCGGTCCAGCAGCACCGCGTCGTACAGGACGGGCCGGGGGCTTGCGACAGACCCGGAACCGGCGCGGTCAGCAGCGGCGTACACCTGGGCTGACCTGCGCTGATACGGATCCTCCTGGTCCTGTCGCACAGGCGGCGGGTTCCCTGCGCCCCGAGGAGTAAACGTCGTCGTCGAGGCGGTGGGCCAGCGCGCCGCGGTGCCCCGGGTCGGCCTTACCCGCCGTGCCGGAGA
Source organism: Micromonospora sp. C97 (assembly GCF_018070385.1). Classification (NCBI taxonomy): domain Bacteria; kingdom Bacillati; phylum Actinomycetota; class Actinomycetes; order Micromonosporales; family Micromonosporaceae; genus Micromonospora; species Micromonospora sp. C97. Next base: position 219,114 of record NZ_JAGPXU010000007.1, on the reverse strand, counting down.
AGCTAACCCCGCCGGCCGTTAGCCAGTGCCGTGCCCCGGGTATGGAATCCCGGTGGCGATTGTGGAGAAAGTGATCGACGCTCCCCCGCAGCGGGTGTTCGACGTGCTCGCTGACGGATGGACGTACAGCGACTGGGTGGTCGGCACCGCGCACATGCGCGACGTCGACGACGCCTGGCCCCGGGTCGGCAGCCAACTGCACCACCGTGCCGGGCCCTGGCCGTTCTCCCTGCAGGACGCCTCGACGGTGCTGGTCTGCGAACCGCCGCACCGGCTCGTGCTCAAGGCGGGTCTCTGGCCGGCGGGCGAGGCGATCGTGGCCTTCACCCTGGAGCCGGTGGGCGGGGGAGCCACCCGGGTCCGCCTCGGGGAGGACTTCGCCGCCGGACCGCTGCGCTGGGTCCACAACAAGATCAACGATCTGGTGTTGCACCGGCGCAACCGGGAGACGTTGGCCCGGCTCTCCGACATCGCCACCCGGCAGAAGGGGTGAGCGTGACGCGGAGCGTGGTGGTGACCGGCGCGAGCGCCGGCGTCGGCCGGGCCGTCGCCCACGCGTACGCGGCGCGCGGCGCCCGGCTGGCGCTGCTGGCCCGGGGCGAGGCGGGCCTGGCCGCCGCCGAGCGGGAGTGCCGGCTGCGCGGCGCGACCGACGTGCGCGTGTACCGGGTCGACGTGTCCGACGCGGGCGCGGTGCAGCAGGCCGCCGACGACGTGGTGCACCGGTGGGGCGGCATCGACGTGTGGGTCAACAACGCGATGGTGTCGGTGTTCGCGTCCGCCTGGGAGATTCCGGCGCGGGAGTTCCACCGGGTCACCGCTGTCACCTACCTGGGCACTGTGCACGGCACGCTCGCCGCGCTGCGGCACATGCGGGCGCACGGGCGGGGCACGATCGTGCAGGTGGGCTCGGCGTTGGCCTACCGGGGCATCCCGCTGCAGTCGGCGTACTGCGCGAGCAAGCACGCCGTGCAGGGGTTCAACGACTCGCTGCGCGCCGAGCTGCTGCACGACTGCCCGGGGGTGAAGGTGTCGATGGTGCAACTGCCGGCGATCAACACGCCGCAGTTCTCCTGGGTCCGTACCCGGCTGCCCCGGCATCCGCAGCCGGTGCCGCCGATCTTCACTCCGGAGCTGGCCGCCCGGGCCATCGTGTGGGCGGCGGACCACGGCACCCGGGAGTTGAACGTGGGTGGCCCGACCTGGCAGGCCCGGCTGGCCGACGCGCTGTTCCCCGGCCTGCTCGACCGGAAGCTGGCCCGCGACGGGTACGACAGCCAGCAGACCGGCGCCACTATCGATCCGGCGACCTGGCGTGACAATCTGGACCACCCCGGCGACGCGGACACCGACCGGGGCGCGGCCGGGGTGTTCCGCCACCAGGCACGTGACCGTTCCGCAGCGTTGTGGGTGAGCACGCACAAGCCGGCACTCTCCGGTGTCGCGCTCGCCGTCGCGACGCTCGCCCTCGGCGCTGTCGCTCGCCGTCGGCGCTGACCAACACAAGCCCCTTGACCAGGGCTGTTACCCCGGAGCGCGGTGGACGACGACGGTCCGCAACGCCCGGGAGGGGTGCCCCCTCGGTGCGAATGCGGCAACTGGATACCCTTTCCATGACCCATGTCCGCAAACCGAGGATGACCGACATGATCCAGCCGGTGCAGTTGCCGTCGCCGTGGCGGGACGCACGCCTGACCGTCGTCGTGCCCACGTACAACGAGGCGGGCAACCTCCCGGCGCTGGTCGAGCGGCTGCTCGCGCTGCCGCTGCCGGGGTTGCGCATCCTCGTCGCCGACGACAACTCCCCCGACGGCACCGGGGAGGTGGCCGACAAGCTGGCCATCGAGAACCCCGACCGGATCGAGGTCGTGCACCGCGCTGGCAAGGAAGGCCTCGGCCGGGCGTACGTGGACGGGATGAGCCGGGCGGTCGCGGGCGGCGCCGAGTACGTGGCGCAGATGGACGCCGACCTCTCGCACCCGCCGGAGGCGCTGCCGGGGATGCTGGGCGCGCTGCTGTCCACCCAGGCCAGCGTGGTGATCGGTTCCCGGTACGTGCCCGGTGGCGAGCTGGACGAGAACTGGCCGCTCTACCGCCGGGCGCTCAGCGGCTGGGCGAACCTCTACGTGCACACGCTGCTGCGGGTGCGCATCCGGGACCTCACCGCCGGCTTCAAGATCTGGCGGGCCGACGCCCTGCGCGACATCGACCTGGAGCGGGTGCAGTCCAACGGCTACAGCTTCCAGGTGGAGATGCACTACCTCGCCACCAAGCTGGGGCACACCATTCTGGAGGTGCCGATCCGCTTCGAGGAGCGGCGCGACGGCGTCTCCAAGATGACCACCGCGACCAAGGTGGAGAGCGCCCTCATGCCCTTCCGCCTCCGCAGCAAACACCGCAACGTAACCCGCTGACCCCCACCCCCACCCCGTCCTGCTGGGTGATCAGGGGGTTCGCGTCGCCGACGGTGGCGAATCTGACGCGAACCTCTTGATCACCGGGACGCGGGAAGGGTGGCGGTCAGGGGGCGGTGGGGTAGATGGCGTTGTGGGCGGTGGCGATGGCTGCGGCGTAGGCGCGGCCGGTGAGCGCACGGTCGCGCGCCAGCGCCGCGCGGGCCGCGTTCGCACCCGGCGCGCCGTGCACCCCGCCGCCCGGGTGCGCCGACGAGCTGGCCAGGAAGAGCCGGTCCACCGGGGTGTCCGCCCGACCCAGCCCAGGGATCGGGCGCAGGAAGAGCTGCTGGTACGCGGCAGCGGTCCCGCCGCCGAGCGCGCCGCCGACCAGGCTGGGGTTGCCCTCCTCCAGATCGACCGGCGAGGCCACGTGCCGGCCCACGATCAGGCGCCGGAAACCCGGTGCCGCGGCCTCCAGCACGTCCTCCATCCGCTGCACGTGCCCGGCCACGTCGTCGGCCCGCCAGGTCCGCCGGAACGGCAGATGGGTGTACGACCAGAGCGACTCGGTGCCCGGCGGGGAGTGGCTCGGGTCCGCCACCGACATCTGCCCGACCAGCAGGAACGGGTCGCGGGGCAGCTCACCACGGGCCAACTCGCTGGCGTAGTGGGTGAGCCCGTTCAGGTCCGCGCCGAGGTGCACGGTGCCGGCGCCGGCCACCTGCCGGTTCGTCCACGGCACCGGCGCGGAGAGCGCCCAGTCCACCTTCAGCGTGGAGCCGTCCCACCGGAAGTGCGCCAGGTCCTCCACCAGCCGCGACGGCAGCGCCGCCGGGCCGACCAGGTCGAGGTAGAGCGCCGGCGCCGGAACGTCGGCGAGCACGGCCCGCCGGGCCCGCCACAGCACGCCACCGACGGTGCGGACTCCCATCGCGCGGCCCCGGGCGGTGAGCACCCGTTCGGCCCGCGCGCCGTAGATGATCGTCCCGCCGCGCCCCTGTAGCCGATCCACCAGCGCGTCGGTGATCCGCTGCGCGCCGCCGTCGGGCACCGGCCAGCCGACCTGCTGGCCGAGCATGGCCAGCAGCCAGCCGTAGACCCCGGAGCCGGCCTCCTCCGGGGAGAGGTCGGTGTGCAGGGCGCAGCCGGCCAGCAGGGCCGGCCCGCCGGGACCGTCGAAGAGTTCGTCGCCAAGCTTGCGGACCGGCACGACAAGCCGGCGGGCGAGTCGCAGCGCGCCAGCGACCCGCAACCGCCGCAGCAGGCCGAGCCCTCCGCGTACCGGGGGGAACGGCGCGGTGATCGCGTCCAGCATCGGCTCGGCCACGTCGAGCCACTCGGCGTACGCGTTCAGCCACCGCTTGCCGTCACCGGGGGCGAACTGCTCCAGCGACGCGGCGGTGACGTCCGGGTCCCGGTTGATCACCGCGGCCCGACCGTCGGGCAGCAGGTGGGCCAGCACGTCCGGGGCGTGTCGCCACGACAACCCGTGTCGATCCAGGCCGAGGGCGCCCAGCACCGGTGAGGCGTACCCGAGGGGGTAGAACGAGCTGTAGAGGTCGCTCAGGTAGCCGGGCGCGGTGACCTCGGCGGAGCGGACGGCGCCGCCGGGCGTCGCGGTCGCCTCCAGCACCACCACGTCCCAGCCGGCGTCGGCCAGCAGGTTGGCCGCCACCAGGCCGTTGTGCCCGGCACCGATGATGACGGCGTCCGCGCTCTGCGCGACGGTGGTTGTCATCGGATCCGCCTACCCGGCGCGCAACCGGGCGAAACGCGTTTGCCTCGCCGGGGCCGGGGCATCCAGCGCCGCATGTACACGGTTGCGCAGCTGGTGGGCGGGGTGTGGGGTGCGGGCGGCGACGGCGGCGAACTGGTCGTGCGTGATCCGGCGGACGACCAGCCGGTGAGCACGGTGCCGGTGGCCACCGCCGACGAGGTGGGCAAGGCGACCCAGGCGGCCCGCAACGTGGCGGCCCAGTGGGCGGCGACCGCGCCGGCGGAACGGGCGGCGGCGCTGCACCGGGCCGCGGACGCGGTGGAGGCGGTCGTCGAGGAGTTGTCGGCGGCGGTCACCGCGGAGATGGGCAAGCCGTTGGCGGACGCCCGTGGCGGCGTCGAGGCGGGGATCGGCACCCTGCGACAGTATGCGGAGCTGGCGCCGCTGCGCGGCGGGCGCACCCTCAATGGCGACCCCGACGCGCTGGACTTCCTGACCCCGCAGCCCCGGGGGGTGGTCGCGGCGATCACCCCCTGGAACGACCCGGTGGCGGTCTCCTGTGGGCTGCTCGGCGCGGCTCTGGTGACCGGGAACGTGGTGCTCTACAAGCCGAGCGAACGGACCCCGGCGACGGGTTGGCTGCTGGCCCGCGCACTGGACCAGGCGCTGCCGGCCGGGGTGTTGTCGCTGCTCACCGGCGGCCCGGAGGTGGGTGCGGCGCTGGCGGCGCAGGAGGTCGACGTGGTGGCCCACGTCGGCGCGACAGCGACCGGCCGGGCGATCGCCACCGCCGCGGCCCGCACCGGCGCGAAGGTGCTCCTGGAGAACGGGGGCAGTGACCCGTTGGTGGTGGACGCGGGCGTCGACCCGCAGTGGGCGGCGGAGCAGGCCGCGCTCGGCGCGTTCGCCAACGCCGGGCAGATCTGCGTGGCGGTCGAGCGGCTCTACGTGCACCGGGAGGTGGCCGACGACTTCGTGGCCGCGCTGGTACGACGCGCCGAGGCGCTGCGGGTCGGGCCGGGCCGGGACCCGGGCACCGAGCTGGGCCCGCTGGTCGACCGACGGCACCGGGACCACGTGCACGGGCAGGTGGCGGCGGCGGTGGCCGACGGGGCGCGGGTGCGCACCGGCGGCGAGGTGCCGCCCGGCCCGGGGGCGTTCTATCCGGCGACCGTCGTCACGGACTGCCGGCACGACACGGCGCTGGTCCGCGAGGAGACGTTCGGGCCGGTCGCACCGGTGGTGGTGGTCGACTCGTTCGACGAGGCGTTGCGTTGCGCGGCGGACTCCCCGTACGGGTTGGCGGCCACCGTGTTGACCCCGTCGATGAGTCACGCGCAGCGGGCCTGGCGAGAGCTGCCGGTCGGCACCGTCAAGATCAACGCGGTGTTCGGGGGCGCGCCGGGCGGTGCCGCGCATCCGCGCCGGGCCAGTGGGCAGGGCTTCGGGTACGGCCCGGAGCTGCTGGACGAGTTCACCGCCACCAAGGCCGTGCACATCGAGGCGCCGGGCGGCGGGCACTGGTAGGACAGCACGGGCGGACGCAGGGGTGGCGCGTCCGCCCGTACCGCGTCGGTGGTGCTCCGGTGCGGCGCGGTCAGTTCCCGCGGGCCTTGCGGGTGGCGCGGTCGTTGGCTTTCTCGATGGCCGTGACCAGCTCCGGCTTGGTCATGCCCGACCGGCCGGGTACGTCGAGTTTGCGGGCCACCGACATCAGGTGGTCCTTGGTGGCGTTGGCGTCCACGCCACCCGCCGTGGGGGCCCGTCGTTCCGGCCCGCCACCGGCGGCCTGCTGGTCGCTGGGGCCCTTGCGGCCCTTCGGCTCCCAGTGGTCGCCCACCTTCTCGAACTGGTGCTTCACCGCGGCGAAGGCGGTGCGGTGCGCCCGCTCCCCCTCACCGTAGGTCTCGACCGCCGAGTCGTGCGTCTTCTCCCAGGTGCGCTGCGCCTTATCCGGGGAGCGCCGCAGCGTGCTGGGCAGGTCTTCGCGCCCGGGCATCTCGTCCTCCTCCGTGTCGACAGGGTCACTGTGACCGTTCCCCGGTGACGCGGCGGCAAACCATAGCGGCGTCGGCCGGCCCGGGGGTGGGGTTTGTCGATTTACCCATCCGGGTACCGCCGGGCCAGGCCAGACCGGACGACCGGTCATCCGGCGGCCGGGGCGCAGGGAGCGGGCAATGACGACCACGGAGCCCGGTACCACCCTCGACGGCACAGCGGGCCGCCGGGTGCCGCGACGGATACGGCAGCTGAGCTGGCGAACCTGGCGTGGGGTGCTGGTCCGCAGTGTGCAGAACTTCGTCACCGACAACTGCTCCGACTGGGCCGCCGCGCTCACCTACTACGGCGTCCTGGCGTTGTTCCCGTCCGCCATCGTGGTGGTGGCGCTGGTCGGCCTGGTCTCCAGCGGCGAGCAGACCGTCGACACCGTTGTCGACCTGGCCAACCAGGTGGGCGCCGGGGCGGTGCTGACCGACGACAAGGACGGCGTGATCGGGGTGATCCGCGCCGTGGTGCTCGACCAGAGCAACCCCAAGCTGCTGCTGAGTTTCGGTCTGCTCGGCGCGCTCTGGTCCGCGTCGGGTTTCATCGGCGCGTTCACCAGGGCCTCGAACGCGGTGTACGGGGTGACCGAGGGTCGCCCGGTCTGGAAGCTCCGGCCGCTGCAGATCGGCCTGGCGGCGATCACGCTGGTGCTGCTCGCGGTGGTCGCTCTCGGCCTGATCGTCAGCGGGCCGGTCACCGACGCGGTCGGCGACCTGATCAACGCCGGCGGCCTGGCCCGCACCACGTGGAGCGTGGCGAAGTGGCCGGTCCTCGCCATGATCATGATGGTGCTGCTGTCCCTGCTGTTCTGGATCGCGCCGAACGTGCGCCAGCCCCGGTTCCGCTGGCTCACCCCGGGCGGCGCGGTGGCCCTGCTCTCCTGGGCGGCGGCCTCCTTCGGCTTCGGCCTCTACGTGGCCAACTTCGGCTCGTACGACACCACCTACGGCAGCCTCGGCGCGGCCATCGCGTTCCTGGTCTGGCTCTACCTGTCGAACTCGGCGCTGATGCTGGGCGTGCAGATCAACGCCGAGGTGCAGCGCGGGCGTCAGTTGCAGGGCGGCGACCCGGACCCGGACGAGCCGGTGCTGCCGCCGCGCCGACCGGCCGACGAGTGAGGTCCCGTTCGGCAATGACGTCCGGTTCGGCGCCGGACCGAGGGCCGGTTCGTGGCCCGGTGCCGGTTTAGCGGGCGGGGTGCCGGGTAGCGCAGAAGGCATGGAGCGTGGCAACAGCAAGCACGGACCGAGGATCGACGAACAGATGAGTCAGGAGGTCAGCGGCCTGGTACAGGGGCCGGGGACCGGTGGCTCTCGAGTCGACGAGTTCCGGGTTCCGGAACCGGCCGGTGAGGACCAGCCGGAGGCGACCACCGCCCCGGCCGGCGATACGCGCACCGGCGCCCCACAGGGGATGAGCTCGACGGACGTCGAGCAGCGCAGCCGGCTCGGCCGGTTCATCTCAATGAGCGCGCTGCCGGGCGACCGCCTGGTGCTCATCGCCAGCGCCCGCGAGAACGAGGCGCCCGACGACATCGTGGCGGCGCTGGAACGGCTGCCCGAGGGCACCGTCTACCAGACGGTCTCCGAGGTGTGGGCCGCGCTCGGCAACAAGAACGAGACGACTCGCTGGTGAGACGGATCGCCCCCGATCCACCAACCCACCAGCGGCTGAAGGAGGTTCCCCGATGAGTGGCGTTACCGAACACGTAGACGTTTCCGTGCCCGTCCGCACCGCGTACGACCAGTGGACGCAGTTCGAGGAGTTTCCCGAGTTCATGGAGGGCGTGCAGGAGGTCCGGCAGCTCTCCGACACGATGACCCACTGGACCGTGGACATCGCCGGGGTGAAGCGCGAGTTCGACGCGGAGATCACCGAGCAGCTCCCCGACGAGCGGGTCGCCTGGCGGTCCACCGGCGGCACCCAGCAGGCCGGCGTGGTGACCTTCCACCGCCTGGACGAGGACAAGACCCGGGTCACCCTGCAACTCGAGTTCGAGCCGCACGGTGTCGTCGAGCAGGCCGGCGACAAGCTCGGCATCGTCGACCGGCGGGCCAAGGGCGACCTGGAACGGTTCAAGACCTACATCGAACGGCGTGGTCAGGAGACCGGTGCCTGGCGCGGGCAGGTGGACCGTCCGCAGCCGTGACACTGAGCGGTGACCGCAGATGGCCGTCGGGGTTCCCGGCGGCCATCGCCGTGTCCGAGCCTGTTTGCGATCATCGTGCCCGGGTACGGCTGGAGGTATGACCGACGACAGCATCAGGGTGTGGCGGGACGAGGAGCGGCTTCCGTTGGAGGAGTTGGAGCGCGCCGTGTCGGGCTCCAGCCTCGACGGGCAGGCCGACGACGTGACGGGCAACGACGCCGGCGAGGAGGCCGCGTTCGGGCACGGGGCGGCCGCGTCGGACCGCGAGGGACAGGCCCGGGGCAACAGCCGGGAGGCCACCGACCCGCAGCGCGCCTACCGCCCGTCCACCACCGGCAGGACCGGGCCGGACGTCTGACCCGCGTTCCCGGGCCGGTCGGGCGCGGGCGGCTCGACGGCGGGTCGGCGCGTACCCCACTCGTGCAGCGCGATCAGTGCCAGCGCGAGCACCAGCAGCGCCGAGCCCAGCACCTGCACCGACGTGTTGCCGATCAGCACGCCCAGCCCGGCCGGGACGAGCGCCGCGCCGACGCCAGCGGCACCGATCTGCAGCCCGATGGCCCGGTCCGCGTGCGCCACCCCGACCCGTTCGGCGGTGGTGAGGGTGAGCAGCGGAAACACCGGCGCGGCGGCGAAACCGACAACGACCAGGCCGAGCACCGCCAGGACAGCCGGCCCGGGTACCGCGATCAGCGCCGCGCCGACCGCCATTCCGGCCAGGCTGACGCGCAGCACCAGCCCCGCCCCCAGGCGCTCGGCGACCAGACCCTGCACGACCCGGCCGACGAAGAGACTGCCCCAGTACGCGGAGACGCAGCCGCCGGCCACCGCCGCGCTCAGCCCGCGTCCCTCGGTGAGCAGCAGGAACGCCCACAGCCCGGCGGACACCTCGATCGCCACGTACAGCACGAAGGCGAGCGTCCCGGACCAGACCGCCGGCAGCCGCAGCGTCTCCCCGATCGGAACCCGGACGACCGGTGCCGACCCGCCATCGGTGGCGGAGAGCCCGGCCTGGACGGTCGTGCCCGCCTCGGTGCCGGCCGGGACGCCACGGTGCCAGGCCCGCACGGTGAGCGCGAACGCGGCGGCGAGGACGAGTTGGGCGGCGGCGATGATGCCGTACCCCCAGCGCCAGCCGAGCCCGGTGCTCAACACCGCGGTCATGATCAGCGGACCGATCGCCACGCCCAGGCCGAAGAAGGCGTGCAACCAGTTCATGTGGCGCGCCCCGAAGGCCCCGGCGGCGTACGCGTTGAGCCCGGAGTCGACAGCGCCGGAGCCGAGCCCGAGCAGCAGCGCACAGCCCACCAGCACCACCAGCACGGGGCTGGTCGCATAGCCGGTCAGCGCCAGGCTGGCCAGCAGGGTGCTGCCCGCGAGCAGCGCGCCCACGCCGACCCGGGCCAGCGTGAAGCCGGCCAGCACGCTGGAGGTGAGGTAGCCGACGGTGCCGGCGGTGAGCACCCACCCGACCGCCTCCGTCGGCACGTCGAAGTCGGCCCGGATCGAGGGCCAACCGACGCCGAGCAGACCGTCGGGCAGGCCGAGACTGACGAACGCGAGGTACGCGAGCAGGAGCAGTGCGGCGCGGGGGCGCGCGGGCGGGGTGGACACGACTCACCATCCTGCCGCAGGGGCACCCTAGCGCTGTCGGCACCCGACCGCTCGTGGCGCAAAGAAGTCGTGTCCGTACGGTTGGGAAAACGGACAGCTCATCCAGAATCGGCCGATCGGAGGACGGCAAACCGGCGGGTTCGCGTAAGAATTTCGGGATGCATCAAGGCTCCGGAATCCTCTCCACGCGTCAGCGCCGGCTCGCCTGGCTCGGCTTCCTGCTCGCCGCGCTCCAGGCCCCCGTGTCCGCCTGGCTCGTCACCGACGAGTCGTGGCTGTTCAGCCTCTGCGTCGCGCTGATGGTGGCCACCGTGATCATCGCCGACGACGCGGCGCGGCGACGCCCCGCCGACGCGACCAGCGACTAGGTCCCACCGCCCGGCCGGGCCTCGTGGCCTGGCTGGCCCCGGCTGCGGCGGCGTTCCTTCATCTCCGCCTCGTACAGGTGGCGCCGCCCGCCCACCAGTTCGTCGCGGGCCTGCTGATCCAGCTCCCGGAACAACGCGTGGTAGCCGTCGTCGAAGTCCTCGACGATCTGGAACGTCCACCGTCCGGCGATGACGTTGCGGCCGCGCAGTTCCGTGCCGATCCGGTCGGCGAGGTGCGGGTGACCGGCGGCGCGGAACTGCTCCACCGCGTCGTCGAGCATCAGGTCGGCATGGCCGATCAACTGGTGCATCGAGTAGAGGTGCCCCCGGGCCCGCTCCACACACTCCAACGCCTCACTCAGCTTGCCGAGCGCCGCGACGGTGGCGTCGCTGACCCCGTCCGGCCGCTGGTGCCGCTCGTCGGGTCCGTCCGTCCGCTGTCCCATCCGTGCCTCCGTGCCGTGTGCCGCTGTCTGTGGGTGGTTCTCCTGCTGCCCCGTCTGTGCCGGATCAACCCCCCAGGTCAGCGGCGATCGCCCCAGTGGCGCAGGCGACATCCACCGAGCGGACGAGGCCGACGTGGTGACCGGTCGGTTAGCCTCGGTCACCATGCGTGTGCCGTTCAACCGGGTCGCCTCCCGTACCGCCGTCGACTCGGCGCGGTCCACCCTGGCCGCCCTCACCGTCTCCGTGGGCACTGTCGGGCTCGCCGCCGCCGCCACGCGACCGGGGCTGCTGGCCCAGGTCGACCAGCACGCGGCGGCCGTTCGGGACAGCCTCGACGGTGACCGTACGCCGCTGACCTCGGCGGCGCTCGCCGGCTACGCCGAGGGCGTGCGCGCCGCCGCCCTGGAGCACGGGTGGACGCCGCCCAGCGGGCCGGTGGACTGGAGCCACCCGGAGTGGCTGCTCACCCGCCTGCTCGCGGTCTGCGCGCTGGCGCGCGCACTCGACCGGGACTGACCCGACCCGCGAAGGGAGGGCGTCCCGCGTCGTACGCGGAACACCCTCCCCACCGTCGTGCCGTTACGCCCCGTTACGAACGGTACTGCTGGGCTTCGTCCACCCGAGGCATGGCCTGGGTGCGGTCACCCCCGCGGTCGGCCATCTGCCGCTCCACGTCACTACGCCCGGCCGACGCGGCCTGACGCTGCTGTTGCACCGCCCGGGCCTCCTGGGCCGCCCGGTGCAGCCAGCCGTCCCAGCGGTTCTGCATCGGCTTCACGAGACCACCGCCGACGCCGACGATCAGGATGCCGGCCACCGTGGCGAGCACCGCGATCAGCACCGGAGTGGTCACCGTGGTGGCGATACCCACCTGGTTCAGGGCGGCGATCACGCCGAGCGCGATGATGAAGATCGCCGTCAGATCGGCCAGGACCTTGCCGTACGAGAGCCCGCCCAGCGCCCCGGTGACCAGATCCCGCACCGCGTTGGCGATCGCCGCCGCCACCACCACGATGACGATCGCGATGAACGCACGCGGCAGCCAGGCCACCACGCCGCTGATCAGGTCACTGATCGCGTTGGGCCCCCAGACTCCGAAGGCGAACTGCAGCGTGAACAGCAGTACGGCGTAGTACGCCAGTCTGGCCAGAATGTCGCTGGCGTCGTACTTCGTTCTCTCCAGGGCCCGTTTGATGCCACCGCGTTCGACCGCCTGGTCGAAGCGCACCCGTTCCAGCACCGTATCCACGATCTTGAGGACGGCTCTGGCGATGAGCCAGCCGACCACGAGGATGACGATGAAGGCCACTGCCTTCGGGATGAAGAGCAGCACCGACCTCCAGGTGTCGGCGATGGCATCGCCGATGTCGGCCTGCCGGACCGCGAGGGTTTTCAGCATGATGTCCCTCCTGTCGCATGGACTGCGCCGGGCGCATACCCGGCAACCGGTCCGGCAGTCCGCGCAGCGCGCCGCGTTTTTTGCGACAGACCTCCGGACAGGGGCCCTGAACTGCCCGAACGGCCACCTCGACCGACGCGGCGACGGCCCGCCGCCGTGGTCGGATGCCTTTTCCGTCCGGCCGACTAGGCTGCGAACATGCCAGGAACGGTCGGACGGGTCCCCTCGCCAGCGACTCCGGGCCCGGACGCACCCACCGGGCCCGGCCCGGCTGTCGGCCTGCTGGCCCACGACTGGGCCGACACCCCGCTGGGCCCACCCGACGAGTGGGACGTCGCGGTGCGGGCCGTGGGGGAGATGATCCTCGCCTCGCCGATGCCGATGGCCCTGGCGTACGGCGACGATTTCGTCCTGCTCTACAACGCCGGTTACGCCGAGTTGCTGGGCAGCAAACACCCGAGCGCCTTCGGCCGCCCGGCCGCCGAGGTGTTCGCGGAGATCTGGGCCCTGCCCGGCGTCGGTGCGGTGATCGAGCGCTGCTACCGGCAGGGCGTGCCCTTCCTGGAGAAGGAGTCCACCCTGCCACTGGTGCGTGGGCACTCCGCGACGGTGGAACAGGCGGTCTTCACCAGGGGTTACTCGCCGGTCCGCGACAGCGCCGGGCAGATCGTCGGCGTGTTGACGGTGGCGGCCGAGACCACCCACGTCACCGGGCAGTTGCAGAGCCTCAGTGAGGTGGCCGCCGCGCTCGCCGGCACCCTCACCCTCGACGACGTGGCCCGGGTGGCGCTGCGGTACGCGATCACCACGTTCGACCCCGACCAGGCCGCGTTCGCTGTCGACGAGGGCGGCGGCGGCTGGCGCATGGTGCGTCGGGTCCGTGGCGAGTTGCTGGACGAGGCCGACGAGCGACTTCCCCCACTCTGGCGGCGCGCGCCGGCGGACTGGCCGGCCCCCGTGGTGCAGGCGGCCCGCTCCGGCGGCCCGTCGTTCACCGGCGACGGGCAACCGCTGCGCGACACCGCCGTGGACCGCCACGACCAGAAGATCCGCGCGATGGCGGCCCTGCCGCTGGGCACCTCGGTGGTTCGCGGCGGGCTGGCGGTCGGCTACCAGGTTCCGCACACCTGGTCACCGGCCGAGCGGGCGCTGCTGGCCGCCTCGGCCGAGCTGATCGGCCAGGCCGCGGAGCGGGCCCGCCGGTTCGAGACCCAGCACGGCACGGCCCAACTGTTGCAGCGCAGCATGTTGCCGGAGCACCTGCCGGATCTGCCTCGGCTGCGGATCGCGGCCCGCTACGACCCGGGCGTGGACGGCAACGCGGCCGGCGGCGACTTCTACGACGCGTTCCTGCTGCCCAACGGCTCGCTCGGCGTGGTGCTGGGCGACGTCGCCGGGCACGACGTGCAGGCCGCCGCGCGGATGGGCCAGGTCCGGGCCGCGCTGCGCGCCCTGGCCCTGGCCGACCCGGCGCCCGACGTGGTCCTGGCCGGCCTGGACCGGCTGGTGACCAGCCTCGGCGCGGAGGCCGGCACCCACGAGCTGTTCGTGACGGTGGCGTTCGGGGTGATCGACGCGGAGCGGCGGGAGCTGACGCTGTCCAGCGCCGGTCATCCCGCCCCGCTGATCCGCCGCGGCGATCCGGACGGCCGGTTCCACGCCGAGTACGTCGACGTGCCCGCCGGGCCGCCGCTGGGGCTGGGCGGTCGGCCGGGCACCACGACCGTGGCGTTCCGTCCCGGTGACACTCTGCTGCTGTTCAGCGACGGGGTGGTGGAGCGTCGCCGGCAGAGCCTGACCGTCGGGCTGACCACGCTGAGCGACGCCGTCGCCAAGGCCGGCAGTGGTGACCCGCGCGCGCTCTGCGCGGTGGCCACCGCTGCCCTCCCCGGTGGCACCGAGGACGACGTGGCCGTCCTGGCTGTCGAACACGCCCTCAAGCCGAGTCGTTCGGCGAGCATGGAGGTGCCGGCCGAACCGACCGCGCCCAGCCGGGTGCGGCACTGGCTGACCGGCCAGCTCACCGAGTGGCAGGTGCCCGAGTCGGTGATCGGGGCGGCGGTGCTCTGCACCAGCGAGCTGACCACCAACGCGTTGCTGCACGCCGGCACTGCCGCCCGGGTGGAGATCGACCTCAGCGCCGAGCGGTTGCTCGTCTCGGTCGCCGACTCCGGCACCCGGGGCACCGTGACCCGGGCCCGTACCGACACGTTGAGCAGTCGTGGCCGCGGCCTCGGCCTGATCGAGGAGCTCAGCGACGCCTGGGGCACCGACCCGTCGGTGCGCGGTTCCACCGTCTGGTTCGAGATCCTCACGCCGCAGCCCTGAGACCAGCCCCGGGAGGGGCAGGAGGACGCCCATGGCCACCGATCGCCTCGCCGGAGTCCTCTTCGATGTCGACGGCACCCTGGTCGACACCACCTACCTGCACACGGTGAGCTGGTGGGAGGCGTTACGGCAGACCGACCAGCCGGTGCCGATGGCGGTGGTGCACCGCTCGATCGGTTTGGGTTCGGACAAACTCCTCGACCACCTCCTCGGCCCGGAGCGGGACCGCGACGCCGACCAGAAGCTGCGCGACGCGCACGACACCCTCTACGCCGAGTACTGGGAACGGCTCACGCCGCTGCCCCGGGCGGCCGACCTGTTGCGGGCCTGCGCCGAGCGGGGGTTGCGGGTGGTGCTGACCACCTCCGCCGCCGAGCACGAGGTGACGGCGTTGCGCCGGGCGCTGAACGCCGACGACGTGGTGGACACCGTCACCTCCTCGGCGGACGCGCGGGAGAGCAAGCCGGCACCAGACATTCTGGAGGCGGCGCTGGCGCAGTCCGGGTTGACCGCCGAGCGGGTGGTCTTCGTCGGCGACTCGGTCTGGGACGTCGCCGCGGCCGGCAAGTTGAACATCCCCTGTGTCGGGTTGACCTGCGGCGGCACCAGCCGCGGCGAGCTGGCCGGCGCGGGTGCCGTGGCGGTGTACGACGACCCGGCCGCGCTGCTGTCCGAACTGGCGGACTCGCCGCTCACCCGACCCCGGTGAGGATCGTTCCGGTTCACCGGCACCGACGCGCATAGCCGGAGCCCTTGGGGGGCAAGGTGTGTCACCACCTGCCCGCGCCCCGCGGGTGCGGCGGAGGGGTGGTGCCGTGGAGCCGGTTGATGTGGCGTTCGCGCTGGTGGGTGTGGGCGCTCTGCTCGCGGGCGTCCTGCCGCGGGTGCTGGAGCGCCGCCCACTGTCCATGCCGATCGCCTTTCTCGCCCTGGGCATGCTGGTGTTCCTGCTGCCTGTCGGGCTGCCGTCACCGGACCCGCTGGCCCACCCGGAGCTGGCCACCCACCTCACCGAGATCGGGGTGATCGTCGCGCTGATGGGCGCCGGCTTGAAGATCGACCGGCCGTTGAGTTGGCGGCGGTGGTCGTCCACCTGGCGGCTGCTGGTGATCGCGATGCCGCTGTGCATCGCGGCGGTGGCGGTGCTCGGCTGGTGGTGGGCGGGGCTGGTGCCGGCCGCCGCGCTGCTGCTGGGTGCCGCGCTGGCCCCCACCGATCCGGTGCTCGCCGCCGATGTGCAGGTCGGCGAGCCGACCGATGTGGAGGATTCCGAGGACGAGGTCCGCTTCGCGTTGACCTCCGAGGCCGGCCTCAACGACGGTCTGGCGTTCCCGTTCGTCTACGCCGCCATCGCCATCGCCTCGACCAGTCTCGCCCCGGGTGACTGGTTGGCCGAATGGTTCACGGTGGACGTCCTCTGGAAGGTCGGCATCGGCGTCGGCGGTGGGCTGCTGATCGGCTGGCTGCTCGGCAAGCTGTTCTTCCGCGCGCCCAGCGAGCTGCGGTTGGCCCGGCACGCCGAGGGCTTCCTGGCGCTGGCTGCCACGTTTCTGGCGTACGGGCTGGTGGAGGTGGTCGGTGGGTACGGCTTCCTGGCGGTGTTCGTGGCCGCCCGGGCGATCCGGGCCGCCGAGCGGACCCACGAGTTCCACTCGGTCCTGCACGACTTCGCCGAGCAGGTCGAACGGCTGCTCACCCTGGTGCTGTTGCTGCTGCTGGGCGGCGCGATCGTGGGTGGTCTGCTGGGCCCGCTGACCTGGCCGGCGGCCGCCGTCGGGCTGGCCCTGGTGTTCCTGGTGCGGCCGCTGATCGGTTGGTTGTCGCTGCGCGGCGCCCCGGGACGCCCGGCCGAGCACTGGGTCATCTCGTTGTTCGGCATTCGTGGCGTCGGCTCGTTCTACTACCTCGCGTACGCCACCACCAAGGCCGACTTCCCGCAGGCCGAGCTGCTCTGGGCGACCGTCGGGCTGGTGGTGCTCGTCTCCGTCGTGGTGCACGGCGTGACGGCGACCCCGGTCATGCAACTGCTCGACCGGGAGGGAGAGCGGACCTCCGACCCGGCCGAGCGGGACGCCGACGCCCGGCCGGTCGCCGCGGCCGGGCACGCCTGAGCAGGCACCTCAGGCCCGCCGCCCACGCCGGCTCAGCCCAGCCTGAGCGCTCCTTCAGCCCAGCCGGGCGGCCAGCGCGCGGCCGAGGTCCCGGCCGGAGCGCCAGGCGCTCTGCACCCGGGGCTTGCCGAACGCGTCACCGGCCAGGCCGATCCCGTCGGCGTCGAGGTGGTAGGTGGCGTCGGCGGCGGCGTGGGTCGGCTTCGCGTACGTCCAGCGGTGCACGTGCACGTCGACGGCCTGTTCGGGCAGCCCGAGCAGGTCCCGGACGGCCTGCTCGATCGCCGGCCCGGCCCCGGTGGGTTGGGCCAAATGCCCGGCCGCGAACTCCGGCACCGTGTGCGCGACCAGCACCGGCGCGCCGTCACCTCGTCGGTCGCCGTCGTCGCAGACAAGGTTGAGGACCGGGTGCTCGTTGACGAACGCCCCCCGGAAGTCCGGCCAGCGCCGGTGCGGGAACCGCAGCACCGCGGCCAGGGTCGGCGACCACCGCTGCGCCTGCACCACCCGGGTGGCGTCGGTCAGGGCCGGGTCGAGCAGCAGTGCGGCCTGCGGGCCCGGCATGGCCAGGACGACCGCCGCGCACGACTCGCCGTCCACGACCGGGCCGGGCTCCACACCGAGCACCAACCGGTCGACGGTCACCGGCACCGCGCCGGCCAGGTGCTCGACCAGCGACCGCAGCCCACCGGGGGCGGCGAAGCGCATCGGCCCGGTCACCTCGTGGTTCCCGCTCCGGTCGTACGCCCGGAAGGTGTCGGTCCACTCGCGGACCAGCCCGGCGGCGCGCCACCGCTCGACCAGTGCGACGAAGTCCGGGTCGGTGGCGGTGAAGTAGGCGGCGCCGATGTCCGCGGGACGCCCCTGGAAGCGTTTGCTGGCCATCCGGCCGCCGCGGACGTGCCCCCGCTCCCTGACCCGCACGGGCACGCCGGCCCGGGTCAACTCGACAGCACAGGCCACCCCGGCGATGCCCGCCCCGACCACCACGACGCCCGACCGGTCCATCCGATGATCGTAGGCGGTGACCGACGGGCATGAACCACGGCGATCGGGGTACTGGCACACCTGTTCGAAGAAAGGGTGATGATGATGACCGACCGCCGTAGCGAGGCCGACCAGAACGCCGCGATCAAGGACCCGGACGAGTGGGTCACCGGCGACGAACCGCCAACCGCCGCCCAGGAGTCCTACCTGAGCACGCTGGCCCGGGAGGCCCATGCCGACCTCCCGGACGACCTGACCAAGGCCGAGGCGTCCAAGCGCATCGACGAACTCCAGGCCGAGACGGGCCGGGGCCGGTAACCGGGGCGGTCAGGGGCGGGGCAGCGGGTGGAGCTGCACCTCGCTCAGCTCGCCCCTGTGCACGGTGGCCGTCAGGTAGGTGGCCTGGGGTTGGGCGCGGCGGTCGGTGGGTGAGCCCGGGTTGAGCAGGCGCAGCCCACCGGGCGCCACGCTGTCCCAGGGGATGTGCGAATGCCCGAAGACCAGCAGATCGATGTCGGGAAAGCGGGCCGCGCACCGCTTCTCCCGGCCGGTCCGTGGCCCGGTCTCGTGCACCACCGCGACCCGCAGACCGTCGAGCTCGACCCGGGCCACCTCGGGCAGCCGGGCGCGCAGCGCCGGGCCGTCGTTGTTGCCGTACACCCCGATCAGTCGGCGCGAGCGCGCGGTCATGGCGTCGAGCAGTGTCTCGTCCACCCAGTCACCGGCGTGCACCACCACGTCGGCCGCCTCGATGGCCGCCCAGAGGGGACCGGGTAGGTCCCGGGCCCGCTTCGGTACGTGGGTGTCCGCCGTGAGCACCAGCCGCATACCCGCATTGTCCCCCGGGCCCTGACCGTCCACCCGGCGACACGGACGCACCGGCGCCACCAGGAGCGCCGGGCAGCAGCGACAGACCGGTGACGGCGCGGCTCAGCGGTCCACCGGGGAGAAGTACGCCGGGGGCATGCCGGTCTGCCGCACCGTCGGGTCCCGCTCGACGTCGGTCAGCACACCGGCCGCGTTGATCAGGCCGATGTGCGAGAACGCCTGGGGGAAGTTGCCCAGCTGCTCCCCGGTCAACGGGTCGATCTGCTCGGCGAACAGGCCGAGGTCGTTGACCCGCTCCGCCAGCCGCCGGAACAACTCGTGCGCCCGGTCCCGCTCACCGGCCAGCGCCAGGCAGCACACCAGCCAGAACGAGCAGATCAGAAACCCCGCCGGGTCGCCGTCCCAGCGCCGCAGCAGGCCGTCGTGGGACAGCCGCCGCTCCACCGCGCGGATCGTCGAGCGCATCCGCGGGTCGTCGGCCCGCAGAAACCCGACCAGCGGCATCACCAACACCGACGCGTCCAGGTCGTCGGTCTCGAAACTCCCGGTGTACGACTGGAGCCGCTCGTTCCAGCCCCGCTCGAGCACCTCCGCGCGCACCGCGTCACGGGCGGCCGCCCAGCGGGCCACGTCCTGCGGCTCGCCGAGCGTGTCACCGAAGCGGACCGCCCGATCCAGGGCGACCCAGCACTGCACCTTCGAGGACACGTGGTGGTGCTGGATGCCACGCTCCTCCCACATGCCCGCGTCGGGCAACGACCAGTCCCGCTCGGCCTGGTCGGCGAGCACCCGGAGCACGTGCCGCACCTCCGGGTCGAACGGCTCCAGCTTGTCGCGCATCAACCAGGCGGCGTCCATCGCCTCGCCGAAGATGTCGGTCTGCCGCTGTTGCCACGCGTCGTTGCCGATCACCACCGGTGGGCTGTCGCGGT
Organism: Micromonospora sp. C97; assembly: GCF_018070385.1. Classification (NCBI taxonomy): domain Bacteria; kingdom Bacillati; phylum Actinomycetota; class Actinomycetes; order Micromonosporales; family Micromonosporaceae; genus Micromonospora; species Micromonospora sp. C97. Next base: position 199,792 of record NZ_JAGPXU010000007.1, on the reverse strand, counting down.
AGCCGCCGAGCTGTTCCAGTCGGTGCTCGGTGAGGTCCCGCTCCCCCAGCACCCCGTACATGATGGGCACCGGCCGGTCGTCGACGCGACCCATCGCCCGGCCCAACCAGGCGAACTGCCGCTGCACCTCGTCCAGGCACGCGGTCCGCCACAGCGCCCGCAGGGTCAGGCTGAAGTCCCGCACCCAGACGTAGCGGTAGTCGTAGTTGCGGTCCCCGCCGAGCTTCTCCGGCAGCGACGTGGTCACCGAGGCCACCACCGCGCCGCTGGGCCGGTACGTCATGCCCTGCACCACCAGCCGGCTGCGCCGCACCTGGTCGGCGTAGAGCCCGTCGTACGGGTGCTCGTCCGACCAGGAGCGCCAGCCGGCGACGGTGTCGGCGATGGTCTGGTCGGCATCCGGCACCTCGGGCAGCGGGGCGTCGTAGGTCGGGGCGTACCCGAGGGTGAAGGTGTGTTTCGTGCCGGCGCGGGCGGTGAACGTCCCGGTGGCCTCGCCGTCGCCGGCGGTCAACCGCACGCTGCCGCGCAGGGTGAGTCGGGCGGCCCCGGCGATGGCCTCCAGCATGTCCTCCCGCTCGATCAGGTACGCGACGGTGCGGCCGTACTCGAAGCGCGGCCGGTAGTGCACCCGCATCGGCACCGAACCGGACAGCCCCTCCACCGAACGGACCAGCACCTGCGGCGAGTGCAGGCCGATGTCGTGACCGCGCGAGCCGGGCTCGAAGGCCAGCGCGTCGGTGAGCGCGACTTCCCCCTTCGTGGTGCGGAAGACCGTTCGCAGGACCAGGGTGTCGTCGAGGTAGCTGCGGTCGACGCGGTAGTCGCCCTCGGGCTGGATGGACCAGTGCCCGGCGTTGTCGTCGAGCAGCCGCGCGAACACCGACGGGGCGTCGAACCGGCCCGGGCACCACCAGTTCACCGAGCCCGTGGGGTCCACCAGCGCCGCGCTGCGCCCGTCGGCGAGGAAACCGTAGTCGCTGATCTGTCCGCTCTCCACCTGACTGCCTACCCGGGCAGTCAGGTGGCATTCCCCTGCCGCCGGGACGGCGCCGGCCGCGTTACCGGTCGGCCTGGCGGGGAACCCGGGGAGCTGACGAGGGAGGATGCTCATGACGTCAGCTTCGGGGCCGGCCGCCGCCTGGCGGCCCGGCACACAGGGTGGCGACCTGCTTCCATCCGGGCCGGCCGGCCGCCTGTCGACACCGGCCGGGGACGGCCACGGGCCGCAGACCGGCCCGCCGACCGTGACGATCGGCTCGTACCCGGACTATCCGAGCGCGCAGCGGGTCGTCGACTATCTGGCCGACAACCGCTTTCCGGTGGAGCACAGCGCCATCGTCGGCACCAACCTCACCCTGGTGGAGACGGTGCTCGGGCGGATGACCACCGGTCGGGCCGCTCTGCTCGGCGCGGGCACCGGCGCCTGGTTCGGGCTCTTCATCGGCCTGTTGTTCGGCATCTTCACCGTCGGCAACTGGCTGGCGGTGATCCTGGTCGGGCTGGTCATCGGTGCGATCTGGGGTGCCGTGTTCGGCGCTGTCGCGCATGCCATGACGGGCGGGCAGCGGGACTTCACCTCGGCCAGCTCACTGCGGGCCGGCCAGTACGCGGTGACCGTCGACGCCCAGCTCGCCGACCAGGCGCGACAGCTGCTCGGTCGGATGCAGATGCCCGGTTCGGCGGCGAACGCCCGCTGAGCGAACGATCGACCGGCCGTCCCGGCAGCACGCCGGGGGCGGCCGGTCAGTCGTGGTACGCCATCTCGCCGGCGCGCAGTGGCACGTCGACCCGGTTCTCCGGGGGCGCCAGCGGACAGGCCCAACGGTCGTCGTAGGCGCAGCTGGGGTTGTAGAGGTAGTTCGCGTCGAGCCGGACCCGGTCGCCGGGCAGCAGCTCGACACCCCGGCCGAAGGTGCCCTTCACCGTGTCGGTGAGGTACCGCCCACCCCCGTAGCTCTCCCGCCCGCAGGTGCCGTCGCGCAGCGGAACGAACAGCCCACCCCCGTACGCCTCGATCCACCAGAGGGTCAGCGACCCCCACGTCGTCTCGGCCACCGCGACCCGCCGGTACGCGACCACCCCGTCCGGGCCGCCGGTGTCGATGCGCAGCTCGCCGCTGGCCGGGCGCAGCGGCGCCTCGACCACGGCCTCGGGATTGGGTGGGAAGTAACGCACCCCGGGAAAGCCGGGCCGCTGCGCCACGGGGATCGGGCTCTGCGGGTGGGTGGCGAAGAGTTCGTCGCGGCCGGCCCGGAAGCCGATCAGGTCGACGTCGGACAGGTACAGCCGGGCGACCCGCTCCCGCCAGTCGGCCAACTCCAGATCACCCACAGCACCGAGCCTATGCCGTGCCGCCACGGCAGCTCAGCGCGGTGGCCAGTTGGTGAGCACGGCGTCGAGGGCGTCCAGGGCGCGCGACCACGAGTCGTCGGTGGGGCGCGGGGTGTGCCGGAACCCGCCGGTCCGCTCCAGGCTCACGAACCCGTGGAACGTGCTGTGCATCATCCGCACCGCGTCGGTCTGGTCGGGCTCGGAGAGTCGGTAGCCGCGCAGGATCGCCCGGGTCATCTCGGCGTGCCGGACGCCCGCGCTCGCGGCGGCGGTCTCCGGGTCGAGGTCGATCTGCATGGCGGCGTACCGGCCCGGGTGCTCGCGCGCATAGTCGCGGTACGCGTTGGCGAAGGCCACCAGCGCGTCCTTGCCGGCCCGGCCGGCGAGCGCGTCGGCGACCCGGTCGGCCAGCTCCGCCAGCGCCAGCAGAGCGATCCTGACCCGCAGCTCGTGCGCGTTCCTCAGGTGGAAGTACAGGCTGGCGTCCTTCACCCCGAACTGGCGGGCGAGCGCGGCGACAGTCACGTTCTCCACGCCCACCTCGTCGGCCAGTTCGGCTGCGGCCAGCGTCAGGCGCTCGGCGGTCACTCCGGCACGTGCCATCCAACACACCCCTCTAGTTTTTTGCCTAGTAGGACTAGGCTGGCACCTATGTTAGCCCCAACCGAGTCCGCCATCCGCGCGTCCTTCGTCAACACCACCCAGGGCGAGGCGAAGCGGCTGGCCCTACCACATGATCTTGACGCGCGATCCTGGAGCGACCTCGACTTCCTCGGCTGGCGGGACCCCGCCGCGCCGCAGCGGGCCTATCTCGTCACCGAGACCGACGGCGAGCTGGTCGGCGTCGCGCTGCGGGTCGCACCGCAGCAGACCGGGCGGGTGCGACGCAGCATGTGCTCGCTCTGCCTGACCACGCACACCGGCGACGGCGTCTCGCTGATGACCGCGCGCAAGGCCGGTTCCGGCGGACGGCAGGGCAACTCGGTGGGCGTGTACGTCTGCTCCGACCTGGCCTGCTCGCTCTACCTGCGGGGCAAGAAGCACGCCGGGCCCCGCATGCACGAGACGCTGACAGTGGCGGAGAAGATCGACCGCACCACTGCCACCCTCACGGCGTTCCTTCGCAAGGTCACCGAGTGACGGTTTCGCGCCGACGGCGCTCGCCCGTCCCCGGCTAGCGGTCGGCGGCCGTCCGTCCCGGTTAGCGGTCGGTGGCGAGGCGGGCGTGCAGGTGCTCGTCGTAGCGGCGGCCGTCGCCGTACCGGTACGACTCGCGCAGGGTCCCCTCGGCCGGGTAGCCGGCCCGCTCCGCGACCCGGCAGGACGCCGGGTTGGCCACCGCGTGGCAGAGCTCCACCCGGTGCAGCCCGAGGTCCGCGAACGCCCAGTCGGTGAGCCGGACGACGGCGCGCAGCGCCACGTGACGCCCGCGCGCCGCCGGCGTCGTCCAGTAGCCGATGGAGGCGTCGCCGTGCCGGATGTGGTGCAGCGACACCGAACCCAGCAGGCCGCCGTCGACCGCCGAGGTCACCGCCAGGGAGGCGTGGTCCCCGGCGGACCAGTCGGCGCGGCGGCGTACCCAGAGCAGCGCCACCTCGTCGTCGATCAGGCCGTCACCCTGCGGGTTCCACTGGGCGATGGCCGGGTCACGAAGGGCGTCACGCACCGCCGGAGCGTCCTCGTCCCGCCAGGGCCGCAGCAACAGCTCGCCGGCAGCGAGTTCCACGTGTTCCACGAGGCCGGAGTCTGGCACATCGCACCGCCTTCGCGCCGCCGGATTACCCCACCTTTTCTTCAAAACTGCACGAGCCACCCGTGGGACGCGAGGAAAGTGACCCAGACAACGCCCAACCGCAGTAGTTAAGTTTTGAAGTAGTGCTATCGTCGTGGGCATGACCGAGAGCCTGGACAGCACCCGAGAGGCCGCCTGGCGGGCCTACATCGAGGCCAGCCAGCGTCTCTACACCCAGTTGGAAGAGGAGCTGCGGGCCGACTGCGACCTCAGCTTCGCCGACTACCACGTGCTGGTCCTGCTCTCCGAGGCACCGGCGCAGCGGCTCCGGATGGGCGAGCTGGCCAGCCGGTTGATCTTCTCGCCCAGCCGCCTCACCTATCAGGTCTCCTCCATGCAGCGTCGTGGCCTGGTCAGCAAGGAGCCCTGCCCGGACGACCGGCGCGGCAGCGAGGCGGTGCTCACCGCGGCCGGGCTGCTCGCGCTACGGGAAGCCGCACCCCACCATCTGGCGTCGGTGCGCACCCATCTGATGGACGACCTCGACGACGCCGAGGTCGCCTGCCTCACCCGGGTCTTCGATCGGCTCGGCGAGCGCCTGCGGGCATCGCGGGACGGCTCGACCACCCCTGCCCCACGTTAGGAGCCTTCGACATGCCCGCGATCACCGTTGACAATGTTCTCGTCCTGCCCCGCCTGCCTCGACTCGACGAGGCCACCACGATCCGACCGGTCCGCACGGTGACCACCGCGCCCAGCGGCTTCGAGGGTGAGGGCTTCCCGGTCCGCCGTGCCTTCGCCGGGGTGTCGACCGCCGACCTGGACCCGTTCATCCACCTCGACCAGATGGGCGAGGTCGACTACGCGCCGGGCGAGCCCAAGGGAACACCGTGGCACCCGCACCGCGGCTTCGAAACCGTCACGTACATCATCGACGGCGTCTTCGACCACCAGGACTCCAACGGCGGTGGCGGCACCATCACCGACGGCGACACCCAGTGGATGACGGCGGGCAGCGGCCTGCTGCACATCGAGGCCCCACCGGAGCACCTGGTGGTCAGCGGCGGGCTCTTCCACGGCACCCAGCTGTGGGTCAACCTGCCCCGCTCGGCCAAGATGAACCCGCCCCGCTACCAGGACATCCGGGGGCGCGAGTCGGCGCTGCTCACCACGCCTGACGGCGGCGCGCTGATCCGGGTCATCGCCGGCGAGGTCGCCGGGCACCGCGGCCCGGGTTCGACCTTCACCCCGATCACCATCACGCACGTCACCGTGCAGCCGGGCGCGCAGGTCGACCTGCCCTGGCGCCCCGACTTCAACGCCCTGGTGTACGTGCTGGGCGGTCGCGGCACCGTCGGCGCCGACCGGCGGCCGGTGCGTACCGGCCAGCTCGCGGTGCACGGCCCGGGTGACGCGCTGCGGTTCGGCGCCAACACCACGCAGGACAGCAACACCCCGGCGCTGGACCTCTACATCATGGGTGGTCAGCCGATCCGGGAGCCGGTGGCACAGTACGGCCCGTTCGTGATGAACACCCGCGACGAGCTGCTCAAGGCGTTCGAGGACTTCCAGGCCGGCCGCCTCGGCGTTATCCCCACCGAGCGGCTCCCGCACACCGGCGGCCAGGGCGCCCGGCCCTGACCACGATCGACCACTGAGATCGGCGCCGACGCCTCCGGTTCACCCCGGGGGCGTCGGCGCCGCCTCAGGAGACCGCAAAAATCCCGGCGACACCCAGAATCACCATCACCAACACCGCTACCAGCGCACCCCGCTCGCTCTCCACCGCCGGCTCGCGGTTCTCGGTCATGGGGTTCGTCGTGTCGCGGGGCATCGTGTGGCCTCCTCGGCTGTTGTCGCGTCACTTGCGATGGCGTTGGCCAGGTCACCGCTCGGTTCGCCTGGCGTGCGGACCCGCGGCGGGGGTCCTACCGTGAGGACGTTGCCGACCTCCAGGAGGGCTGGACGGTGCCGTTGCAGGACTGGTTTCTCACCGCTGAGGAACGCGCCAACCCGGTCTCTGGCATACCCGTGTGGACCACGGGAAACCTCGCTGAGCCGTTGATTCACGGTGCCGCCTACTTCGACCGGCTGGTCGACGAGGTCGAGGCGCTGGGCGCCGGGGACCACCTGTTCTTCACCGACTGGCGGGGTGACCCGGACCAGCGGCTGCGCCCGGACGGCCCGACCGTGGCCCAGCTCTTCGCGCAGGCCGCCCAACGCGGCGTGGTGGTCAAGGGGTTGATCTGGCGGTCGCACCTCGATGTCCTGGCGTACAGCGAGGCGGAGAACCGCGACCTCAGCGAGACGATCTCGGCCGCCGGCGGGGAGGTGCTGCTGGACCAACGGGTCCGGCGCGGCGGCTCGCACCACCAGAAGCTCGTGGTGCTGCGACACCCGGGCGCACCCGAGCGGGACATCGCCTTTGCCGGCGGGATCGACCTGTGCCACAGCCGCCGCGATGACGCCGCGCACCACGGGGATCCGCAGCCGGTGCAGATGTCCCAGCGGTACGGGCCCAATCCGCCCTGGCACGACGTGCAGCTCGCGGTGCGCGGTCCGGTGGTCGGCGCGTTGGACACCCTGTTCCGGGAACGCTGGACCGACCCGATGCCGCTGGACTCGGAGAACCCGATGGCCTACCTGCGGGATCGGCTGCGCGGCTCAGACCTGCGCCCCGACCCGCTGCCCGAGCAGCCGGCGGATCCGCCGCCCTGCGGTCCGCACCAGATCCAGGTGCTGCGCACCTATCCGGCCGTCCGTCCCCGCTACTCGTTCGCACCGGACGGGGAGCGGACCGTGGCCCGGGGTTACACCAAGGCGGTCCGTCGTGCCCGCCGACTCATCTACCTGGAGGACCAGTACCTCTGGTCGGCCGAGGTCGCCGACCTGTTCGCGCACGCGCTGCGGGACAACCCGGAACTGCACCTGATCGCCGTCGTTCCCCGCCACCCGGACGTGGACGGCAAACTGGCGTTGCCACCGAACATGGTCGGGCGCGAGCAGGCGCTGTCGCTGTGTGAACGGGCCGCACCGGACCGGGTGCACGTGTTCGACGTGGAGAACCAGGCCGGCGGCCCGGTCTACGTGCACGCGAAGGTGTGTGTGGTCGACGACGTGTGGGCCAGTGTCGGCAGCGACAACTTCAACCGGCGGTCCTGGACGCACGACAGTGAGTTGTCCTGTGCGGTGCTCGACGAGACGCCGGACCAGCGGGAGCCCACCGACCCGGCGGGGCGGGGCGACGGCGCGCGCAGCTTCGCCCGGGACCTGCGACTGCGGCTGTGGCGCGAGCACCTGGACCGTGACCCGGACGGCCGGGACGACGCGGACCTGCTGGACCCGGCGGACGCCGTCGCGGCTGTCACCGCCGCCGCCGACGCGCTACAGCAGTGGTACGACGACGGCCAGGTGGGTGACCGGCCGCCCGGGCGACTACGCCCGCACCGCCCCGAACGGCTGCCGTGGTACACCAGGGCGTGGGCGCTGCCAATGTACCGGTTGGTCTACGACCCGGACGGCAGGCCGCTGCGCGCGAGACTGGCCGGCACCTGGTGAAGCGGCCGGGTGGGCTCGGGCGCGGGGGCCCGGTACACGTTCAACCCACCGGGGTAGGCGAACGACGAGCGGGGTGAGTAGTAGCCGAAGCCGATGGTCAGCGGGTTGGCCGGGCGCAGCGCGTACATCGGGTGGCCGCGCTGGAGGAACTCCACCGACTCGATCTCGAACGGGGCGACCGGCTCGGCGACGAACGGGTAGGCCGAGCTGAGCAGTTGGCCGTCGCGTCGGGTGAAGTAGCGGTGGTGCCCACTGCTGATCGCGTGCCCGGTCTCCCCCACCCGGCACCGCGCCTGGATCACCGTCGTGCCGTCGATCTCCGTCTCGGCGAGCAGGTCCTCGCCGGTCACCTCGATCCGGGTGCGCCCGGCGAACACCGGCGCGCCGCGGGCGACGGCGTACTCACGGACCAGTCGGCTGGAGGCCACGTAGTGGGTCCACCAGCCACCCGCGTTGAGGCCGCCGGGCGCGTCGACGCCCAGCAGCGAGACACCGAGGTAGGTCAGCGAGTACGCGCCGAAGCCGGAGGTCTGCGTCTCGTCGTCGACGACGTACTGATTGAGGAAGACCTGCCGGTCGGGGCGGGGGCTGAGCCCCGGCGGGACCAGGGCGGCGACGGCGTCGGGATCCGCCGGCAGCCAGCTGAAGTAGAGGGTGCGGCTGTTCACGACGAGCTGGGGAGCGGTTGGATCGAGCACGGTGCCTCCGAACCGGGTGTGTACAGGCGACGCTACGGCCGGTCCCGCCAGCGGGACAAGGACGGATAGTCGACACTCCGGCCGACTTGTCGGATTTCGTGTTGACCAGTCGCCATAACCCGGGGGCCGATCGGTGGAGCCGGTCGGACGACCGGGCAGCGCTTCTGCGGGCGAGAAAGCGGGTAAGGCTTCTCACAGCGACCTCAACTTCCTGCCTGTTTGCCCGTTTTGCTGCTCGACATCCCCTAAGTACATCAACCTTTCGGCTAGATTTCGGGGAGACGATCAGGTTAAGGTGACTCCCGAACGGCCCATTGGAACTTAAACCAAAGCGTCACGTCTCTTTGTCCGTGGACGAGGTGCAGGGAGGACCACCCATGACCGCGCCAACGATCACCGAGCAGCCGAGCACCGCCGCCAAGGCGAGCGCCAAGCTCGACCCGCGCGCTCTCACCGACAGCGCTGCCGACGTGCTCAACGCGATGGCGGCGCTGCCCGCCAACCACCCGTCGCGCCCCGCGCTGCGAGACCGGGCGATCGAGGCGTGGCTGCCGCTCGCCAACCACCTGGCCCACCGCTACAGCGGGCGCGGCGAGCCGAACGACGACCTGGCGCAGACCGCCGCGATCGGCCTGATCAAGGCCATCGACAAGTTCGACCCCTCGCGCGGTGTCGACTTCGCCGGTTACGCGATCCCCACCATCATCGGCGAGCTCAAGCGCCACTTCCGCGACCGCACCTGGGACATCCGGGTGCCCCGCCGGCTCCAGGAGCTGCGGCTGGCCATCTCCGACGCCAACAGCTCGCTCCTGCAGACCCTCGGCCGCTCGCCGACGGTCGCCGACATCGCCGCGCACCTCAAGCTCACCGAGGAAGAGGTGCTGGAGGGCCTGGAGGGCGCCCGCGCGTACAACGCGGTGTCGCTGTCCACCCCGACCGGCGACGGCGAGCGCGCCACCGAGCTGGGCGACATGCTCGGCGGCGAGGACAGCGAGTTCGAGCTGGCTGAGCTGCGGGTCGCCCTCGGCCCGGCACTGGCCACCCTCGACGAGCGCGAGCAGAAGATCCTCACCCTGCGCTTCTACGGCAACCTGACCCAGTCGCAGATCGCCGACCAGATCGGCGTCTCGCAGATGCACGTCTCGCGGCTGCTGACCCGGGCGCTGACCAAGCTGCGCGGCCAGCTCGACGGCACGTACTGACCAGCTGACGGAAAGGGAGGGCCGGGTCCGTGGACCCGGCCCTCCTTTCTGCCCGCTCCTGTCACGCGTGCGTGACAGTTCGACCGCGGGGCGTAGCGGTGAACCCCGTCAGGGCGTGACCGGCTCCCGCCACATCGGCCAGAACGGCGTGCCGTCGGGCACCCGGAACGGCTCGCCGGCCAGATAGCCGTGCTTCGCGTACAGGTCCCGGCTGCGCGGGCTGCTCGCCTCCAGGTACGCCGGCATCCCGTTGGCGTCCAGCCAGGCGTGGTGGTGGCGCATCAACGCGCTACCCAACCCCTGCCCCTGCCGGTCCGGCCGGGTCGCCAGGAAGGCGAGGTGGTGGTGATCCGGATGCGGATGGTTCGCCGCGAACAGCTCGTCGAGGTGCTGGAACCGGTCGGTCCACTCGCCGCAGGCGGCAGCCAGTCGGGCGTCGTAGTCCGCCGGCGGCGGCGCCGGCTCGCCGACCGACGGAAACCAGACGGCGACCGAGGCGCGATCCGCCGTGGCGTGCACCATGCCGTGCCGCATCGCGTGCCCGACCAGGATCTCGAAGTCCCCGGCCAGCACGGCCTCCCGCTTACTCGCGTCCGGGACCAGCCACGTCGTCACCTCCAGGACGGTGAACGCCTCGGCGATCCGACCCGCCACGAGGCTGGTCTCCTCCGGTCCGAGCCGCTCGATGACCACGCTCATCGGGTCACCTCCACGGCGGCCGGCGGCGGCGACGTGACGGCGGCGGCGGCGCTCGCCGCACCCAGGCCGATCCGGGCGTACGTGTCCGGACGGTTGCTGCGCAGTAGCAGGGCCCAGCCGATGCCCAGCAGGGCCGCCACCGGGTACGCGGCGGGCAGCGCCCAGCGCAGGGTGGAGTCCGGAGAGACGCCGAGCAGGTTGGCGAAGTTCGACACGGCCAACCAGATGATCACGAAGAGCGCGATGGTGGCCAGGCCGGGCGCGATGGCCCGCCGCCAGAGGTTCTCACCGCTGGCCGAGCGGGCGAAGTAGGCGATCACCGCCACCGAGGTGGTGGCGATCAACAGCAGGACGCCGAAACCGCCAGTGGTGCCGACCCAGAAGAACAACTGGACCACCGGGTCCCAGTCGTTGATCGCGTACAGCAGGATGACCAGCAGCCCGAGGACGCTCTGCGCCACCGAGGCGGCCCGCGGTGCCCCGGTCCGGGCCGAGGTCTGCCCGAACACCGCCGGCAGCACCCGCTCCCGACCGAGTGCGAACGTGTAGCGGGCCGTGGTGTTGTGGAACGAGATCATCGCGGCCAGGACCGAGGTCAGGAAGAGCACCTGCCCGATGGTGACCACGGTGTCGCCGAGCTGCGCGGCGGCCAGGTTGAAGATCAGCTCGATGCTCTGCTCGCCGGCCGCGGCGACGATCTGGTCCTGCCCGACGGCGACCGTCATGGTCCAGGACGACAGCGCGTACAGCCCGGCGATGATCGCCACCGAGAGGTAGGTGGCCAGCGGCACCGTCCGCTTCGGGTCCTTGCTCTCCTCGCTGAAGACCACCGCCGACTCGAAGCCGACGAAGCCGAGGATGGCCAGCACCAGCACCGCGCCGACGCCGGGCACGAAGAGGTTGTCCGGCGAGAACGAGGCGAAGCCGACCTGACCGTCGGCCGGGTTGCTGATCTGTCCGAGGTCGAAGACGAGGACCACCACGATCTCGGCGACCAGCAGCGCGGCCAGGACCATGCCGTTGAGGTCGACCCGGAGCAGGCCGAGCAGGCCGACCAACGCCCAGGCCACCAGGGCCACGACGGCCCAGTGCGGGTGCCCCCCGAAGAGCCGGTCCAGCACCGGCTGGGCCGCCGCCCCGATGGTGCCGTACAGCCCGACCTGCAACGCGTTGTACGCGATCAGCGCGACCCAGGCGGCGCCCACGCCGGCCGGTCGGCCGAGACCCCGGGAGATGTAGGCGTAGAAGGCGCCGGCGTTCTCCACCCGGCGCGACATCGCCACGTAACCCACCGAGAAGAGCGCGAGCACCGCGGCGATCAGCAGGAAGGCCAGCGGGATTCCGGTCACCCCGATGACGCCGTAGCCGGTGGTGACGACGCCGGCCACCACGGTCAGCGGCGCCGCGGCGGAGAGGACGAAGAAGATGACCGACGGGATGCCGAGGCGACCTCGGGCCAGGGCTTCGGAGACGTTGCTGGGTCGGTCGACTGTCGATGTCGGGGGCATACGACTACTCCGGTTGTCGAGGGGAGGGTTGGGGGTTACCGGGACGGGTCAGGGGATGCCGCGCAGCACGGCGGCGCCGACGGCGGCCTCGGTGTGCCCGACGAGTTCCTTGAGCGGGGCCGGCAGCGCGGGGATGAGGACGTTCAACCGGTGGTGGGCCCGGGGGCCGGCGCTCCACAGCACCTCGCGGGTCAGCCCGGCGGCCACGACCAGGCCGAGCAGCAGCGCGTCCGGCACGCCCGGCGGGTCCGGCCGGTCCAGCAGGGCCCGCAGCCGGGTGGCCGGCCAGGCCACCGCGTTGAGGTCGATCGGCAGGTAGGTGACTGTGGTACGCAGCAGCCGGCGGCTCTCCTGCCGGCGCAGCACCCCGGAGCGGGCCAGCCGCTCCCCCACCGAGGTCGTCGCGCTCTGCGCCAGGAAGCTCAGCCAGGTGTTCAGTTCCCGGTGCTGCGACTCGCCGACCAGCTGGTCCAGCACGGTGTGCGCCAGCGCGTCGGCCGGCGGGCGACGGTCGATGACGGTGACCTGCCCGCCCAGCACGGTGATGTGTCCATACAGGATCAGCTCGCCGAGCAGCCCGCCGGCGAGCCCGAGCCCCGTCGCCGCCGGGTGCAGTTTGGCCTTGCCGCGACTGTCGTTGTGTGCGATCAGGAAGAACTCGTCGGCGATGAGCAACGGTCCTCCCGCACAGGTGTGTCCACAGTGATCGCGACCGGGAAAGGATGCACCGACAGCTACTGCAACGCAACTCCCAGATTTGAAAGTTGCACTCCGTGCAGGCGCGACCTGCGAATCTGTCGTGGCAGACTCGGACGGTGACCGCCACCCCCGCCATCCGACCCGCTGCCAGCCCGACCGTCCGGCGACGCCGCATCGCGCGGGAACTCCGCCAACTTCGGGAACGCGCGGGCATGACCCTCGATGTGGCCGCCCGTCAGCTCGACATGTCGAAGAGCAACCTCTCCCGGATCGAAACCGCGCAGATCGGCATCAAGCCACGCGATGTCCGGGCCGCCCTCGCGCTCTACGAGGTGACCGGTTCGGATGCCGAGGCGCTCATCGAGATCGCCCGAGGTGCCCAACAGCGGGGCTGGTGGCAGAACTACAGCGACGTGCTCCCCGAGTGGTTCGAGTTCTACGTCGGGCTGGAGGCCGAGGCGGCGACGCTGCGCACGTACGAGGCCGAGTCGGTGCCCGGACTGCTGCAGACCGAGGCGTACGCCCGGGAGATCTTCCGGCGTACCGCTGGTGAGGACGGGTTGGAGCGCAAGGTCGCCGCCCGACTGCGCCGGCAGGAGGTGCTGCGCCGCGACGACCCGGTCGACCTGTCGGTGGTGATCAATGAGGCGGTGCTGCTGCGCCCGGTCGGCGGCACCGCGGTGATGGCCGAACAACTGATCCACATGAGCCGGATCGCGCAACTACCCAACGTGACAATTCAGGTACTTCCGTTCGCGGCCGGCGGACATCCGGCGATGAGCACCCCGTACGTGATCCTCCACTTTGCCGACGCCGGCGACGCGTCAGTGGTTTACCTGGATAACCTCACGATGGGGCTGGCTCTGGAGGAAGCCGATCATGTGCTCGGGTATAGCCTTCTGCACGAGGAGCTGTGCCGGATGGCGCTCGATCCGGCGGCGTCGTTGACCCGTCTTGAGCATGCTTCTCGTAACTTTGCGTGACCGCTCCTGCGGCACGCCGACGCAGACGAGAGGTACCGCGGATGACGGCGTACGACCTGACCCGAGTGGACTGGCGCACCAGCACGCGCAGCAGCGGCAACGGCAACTGCGTGGAGGTCGCGACAGTCGACGGTCAGGTCGCCGTCCGGGACAGCAAGGACCGCTCCGGCCCGGTGCTCGCCTTCGGTGCGGCGCCCTGGCAGGCGTTCGTACGCGGCGTCGGCGAGGTCCGTCGCCCCTGACCCACCCGGGCCGGTGCGAGACTGGGCCGTGCTCTCCGACGTAACCCTCGATCTGCCGGTCCGTCCGGTGCTGCCGGCGCTGGTCGCGGCACTGGACGAGGCCGGCGCCGGCGTGCTGGTGGCCCCGCCGGGCACCGGCAAGACCACCCTCGCGCCACTGGCGATGGCCGACCGGGTGACCGGTCGGGTGGTGATCGCCCAGCCCCGCCGGGTGGCGGCGCGGGCCGCTGCCCGGCGGATGGCCGAGCTGCTCGGCGAACGGGTCGGTGAGCGGGTCGGCTACGCGGTACGCGGCGAACGCCGGGTCGGCCCGGCCACCCGGATCGAGGTGGTCACCACCGGCCTGCTGGTCCGCCGGCTGCACCACGACCCGGAGTTGCCCGGCACGGGTGCCGTGCTGCTCGACGAGTGCCACGAACGCCAACTCGACGCCGACCTCGCGCTGGCCTTCACCGTGGAGGCGCGCGCCACCCTCCGGCCGGATCTGTGGCTGCTGGCGATGTCGGCGACTCCGGACACCGACCGGTTCGCCGCGCTGCTGGGCGGGCCCACCCCGGCCCCGGTGGTCCGCGCCGACTCAGCATCGCATCCGGTGCAGCGGGTCTGGGCGCCCCCGACCCGCCCGATCGCCGCGCCCGGGGCCGGGCCGGTGGACCGGGCCCTGCTCGACCACGTCGCCGCCACCGTCCGGCGGGCGCTGCGCGAGCACGACGGCGACGTGCTGGTCTTCCTGCCCGGGGCCGGCGAGATCGCGGCGGTCACCGGCCGACTGACCGACCTGCGGGACACTGTCGCGCTCCTGCCCCTGCACGGCCGTCAACGCGGCGCCGAGCAGGACGCCGCCCTGCGCCGCGCGGACCGACGGCGGGTCGTCCTGGCCACCGCGTTGGCCGAGACCAGTCTGACCGTCCCGGGCGTGCGGATCGTGGTGGACGCCGGGCTCTCCCGGGTGCCCCGGATCGACCTGGCCCGTGGGTTGGGCGCGCTGGTCACCGTGCCGGTCTCCCGGGCCGCCGCCACCCAACGGGCCGGCCGGGCCGGCCGGGAGGCCCCCGGGTACGTCTACCGCTGCTGGTCGGCGGCGACCCACGAGCGGCTGCCCGCCCGCGCCGAACCGGAGATCGCCACCGCCGACCTGACCGGTTTCGCGCTGGAGCTGGCCGCCTGGGGCCGACCGGACGGCGTCGGGCTCGCGCGGCCCGACGCGCCGCCGGCCGCCGCGATGACTGTCGCCCGGGACACCCTGCGGACCCTGGGCGCCGTCGACACCGACGGTCGGATCACGGCACGGGGGCGGTCGATCGCCGCCGCCGGGGCGCATCCGCGGCTGGCCCGGGCGCTGCTCGACGGTGCCGGCCGGGTCGGCGCCGACCGGGCCGCCGAGGTGGTGGCGGTGCTCGCCGAGGAGAGCGCGGCCGGCCCCGGTGACGATCTGGTCGCCGGTTGGCGTCGGCTGCGCACCGGCGTGGACGCGGGCGCGACGGCCCGCTGGCGTGCCGAGGTACGCCGGCTGCGCGCCGCGCTGCCGACCGGTGCCCCGGCGACGGGTCGCGTCGACGCCACCGGTCACCGCGGCGCGGGTGGGCTGAGCGACGATCTCGCCGCCGGGCTGCTCGTCGGTCTGGCGTACCCGGAACGGTTGGCCCGGGTGCGGCGGCCGGGCGGTTCGGCGTACCTGATGACCGGCGGGACCGCCGCGGAGCTGGCCGCCGGCTCGGGGCTGACCGGGTCCGACTGGCTGGCGGTGGCGGTCGCGGACCGCACCCCCGGCGCGCCGTCGGCCCGCGTCCGCCGGGCCTGCCCGGTGGACGAGGCGACGGCCCGGGAGGCGGCCGGCCCGCTGCTGCGCACCGACCGGGAGGTCGGCTGGTTCGACGGGGACGTGGTGGCCCGGGAGGTGACCCGGCTGGGCGCGATCGAGCTGGTCCAGAAACGGCTGGACCGGCCGGACCGGGCGGAGGTGGCCGCCGCGCTGCTCGCCGGCCTACGTCAGGACGGCCTCGGGCTGCTGCAGTGGACGCCGGCGACGCGGGCGCTGCGGGAGCGGCTCGCGTTCCTGCGGCACCACCTGGGTGATCCGTGGCCGGAGGTCGACGACACCTCGCTGCTCGACGCCGCGCCGAGCTGGCTGGGCCCGGAGCTGGCCGCCGCGCGACGCCGGGCCGACCTGGCCCGGGTGGACGTGCCGTCGGCGCTGCGCCGGCTGCTGCCCTGGGCGCAGGCCGCCCGCCTGGACGAGCTGGCCCCGGAACGGATCGACGTGCCCAGCGGCTCCCGGATCCGGCTGGACTACGGCGACCCGGCCGCGCCGGTGCTCGCCGTGAAACTGCAGGAGACGTTCGGCTGGCCGGCGGCCCCCCGCATCGCCGACGGTCGGGTGCCGGTGCTGCTGCACCTGCTCTCCCCCGCCGGCCGGCCGGTGGCGGTCACCGCCGATCTGGCGTCGTTCTGGCGCACCGGCTACCCGCAGGTCCGCTCGGAGCTGCGCGGGCGCTATCCCCGGCACCCGTGGCCGGAGGACCCGGCCACGGCGACGCCCACCCGGCACGCCACGCCACGTCGACGCTGAGCGCCGGCCTACTCCTCGACCACGTCGGCCACCACGACGGTGACGTTGTCCGGCGCGCCGGCGTGCAGGGCCAGGTCGATCAGTTTGCTGGCGCAGGCGCCCCGGTCCGGATAGCCGCCGAGCACCTCGGTGAGGGTGTCCGGGCGGACCACGTTGGAGAGGCCGTCACTGCACAACAGCCACCGGTCGCCGGCCCGGGGCACCATCGTCGCGTACGACGGGGAGACCTCGTCACCCTGCAGGGCCTGGGTGACCACGGCGCGGCGCGGGTGGCTGCTGGCCTGGTCGGCGGTGATCACACCCTGGTCCACCAGCATCTGGACGAACGTGTCGTCCCGGGTCACCTGCTTGAGCACGCCCTCACGGAACAGGTAGGCGCGGGAGTCGCCGACGTGCGCGAGGGCCAGGCAGCTGCCGGTACGGGCGAAGAGCAGGGCGGTCAGCGTGGTGCCCATGCCCTGGCGCTCAGGATCCTCGGCGACCGCCTGCCGGATCCGGGAGGTGGCCAGCGCGATGCCGCCTTCCAGCGCGGCCACCAGGGCGTCCTCGGGTGTCTCGACGTCCAGCGGGGCGACCGCGTCGATGGTGAGGGCGCTGGCCAGGTCGCCGGCGGCCATCCCGCCCATGCCGTCGGCGACGGCGACGAGCCAGGTGCCGGCGTGCAGGGCGTCCTGGTTTCCGCTGCGGATCAGCCCACGGTCGCTCGTTCCTACGGAACGCAGCTTCAGGGTCATGGGAGGCAGCCTGCCAGGCGAAGGGCGCAGTTGTCTCTAGGAGATCAGGACGACGGCGCGTGGCGCGGCCAATCTCACGTTCGGGTGGCGGCGCGTCGCGGAGCACCCGCCGGGGTGACCGCCCTCGTCGCACGCCGGAACCCATCCAATCAGATCAATTGACATGAGGTACCGACGCTGGAAACATCGAGCCGACAACTGGGAGCGCTCCCAGAATTCGTCGCCCCACAGTGCCACCACCACGTCCCACTTCCCGTCCCGGAAGGACTCCCCGTGACGCCATCCCGACGCCGCCTCCTGTTGGCTGCGGCGACCACTCTGGCCCTCACCGGCGCGGGCGCCGGCGCGGCCCACGCCGACCCACCACCGGACGCCCCCGAGCAGATCGACAACGGCGACTTCAGCGCCGGGGTGAGCCCCTGGTTCTCCTTCGGCACCGGCCCGCTGGCGGTCACCGACGGCCGGCTCTGCACCACCGTGGCGGGCGGGCTGGCCAACCCGTGGGACGCCGGCATCGGCCAGGACGGCGTACCGCTGATCGCCGGCGCCGAATACACCCTCGGCTTCGATGTCTCCGCCACCCCCGGCGCCGCGGTCAAGGCCGTGTTGCAGCTCGGCAGCGCCCCCTACACCACGTACGCGGCGGTGGACGCCACGGCGACCGGCACCGCCCAGCGGGTCGAGCAGACCTTCACCGTCCCGGACACCAACCCCAACGCCCAACTGATCTTCCAGGTCGGCGGTGCCGCCCAGGCGCAGACCATCTGCCTGGACGACGTCTCGCTGCGCGGCGGCGAGCCGCCCGAGCCGTACGTGCCGGACACCGGGCCACGGGTGCGCGTCAACCAGGTCGGCTACCTGCCGGGCGGCCCGAAGAACGCCACAGTCGTCACCGAGGCCACCGAAGCGCTGCCCTGGCAGCTGCGCAGCGCCGCCGGCGCCGTCGTGGCCAGTGGCACCACCACCGCTCGCGGTGTCGACGCCGCCTCCGGGCAGAACGTGCACACCGTCGACTTCTCCAGCTACCGCACCCCGGGCACCGGGCTCACGCTCACCGTGGACGGCGAGACCAGCCACCCGTTCGACGTCTCCGGCGCCCTCTACGACCAGCTGCGCTCCGACTCGTTGCAGTTCTTCTACGCCCAGCGCAGCGGCATCGCCATCGACGGCGACCTGATCGGCGACGAGTACGCCCGACCCGCCGGCCACCTCGGCGTCGCACCCAACCAGGGCGACACCAACGTGCCCTGCCAGCCGGGGGTCTGCGACTACTCGCTGGACGTGCGCGGCGGCTGGTACGACGCCGGCGACCACGGCAAGTACGTGGTCAACGGCGGCATCGCCACCTACCAGCTGTTGAACACCTTCGAGCGGACCAAGACGGCGGCCACCGCCAACGGCGGCGCCGAACTCGCCGACGGCACGCTGCGGGTGCCCGAGCGCGACAACGGGGTGCCGGACATCCTCGACGAGGCCCGCTGGGAGCTGGAGTTCCTGCTGCGCATGCAGGTGCCCGCCGGCAAGCCGCTCGCCGGCATGGTCCACCACAAGATCCACGACCAGAACTGGACCGGGCTGCCACTCGCCCCGCAGGACGACCCGCAGCCGCGCGAGCTGCACGCACCGTCGACGGCGGCAACCCTCAACCTCGCCGCCACCGCCGCCCAGTGCGCCCGGCTCTTCGCCCCGTACGACGCGACCTTCGCGGCCCGCTGCGACACCGCCGCGAAGACGGCCTACGCCGCCGCCAAGGCCCACCCCGCGGTGTACGCCAGCCCGACCGACGGCACCGGCGGCGGCGCGTACGACGACAGCAACGTCACCGACGAGTTCTACTGGGCGACGGCCGAGCTGTACCTGACCACCGGCGCGCAGACCTACCTGGCCGACCTGACCGCCTCACCGCACCACACCGGCAACGTGTTCGACCCGCGGGGCTTCGGCTGGCAGAGCGTCGCCGCGCTGGGCCGCCTCGACCTGGCCACCGTGCCGAACGGGCTGCCCGCCGCCGATCTGGCCCGGGTCCGCGCGTCGGTCACGGCCGCGGCCGACACGTACCTGGCCGAGCTGCGCCGCCAGGCGTACGGGCTGCCGATGCCCGGTGACGCCAACAGCTACTTCTGGGGCGGCAACAGCAACGTCATCAACAACGCCGTGGTGCTGGCCACCGCGTTCGACCTGACCCGCAACGCCGCCTACCGCGACGGTGCCGTGCAGGCGATGGACTACATCCTCGGTCGCAACGCCCTGAACATCTCCTACGTCACCGGGTGGGGCGAGCACGCCGCGGAGAACCAGCACAGCCGGATCTTCGGCCACCAGCTCGACCCGAGCCTGCCCCGACCGCCGGCCGGTTCCCTCGCCGGTGGCCCGAACGCGGCCCTCCAGGACCCGTTCGTGGCGCAGTTGCTGGCTGGCTGCGAGCCGATGTTCTGCTACGTCGACGACATCAACTCGTACTCGACCAACGAGGTGGCGATCAACTGGAACTCGGCGCTGACCTGGATCGCCTCGTTCCTGGCCGACCAGGGTGACGCCGGCGCGGTACCGGCCACCACCTGCTCGGTGGCGTACACCAACTACGGCGCCTGGCAGGGCGGCACCGGGTTCACCGCCCAGCTGACCATCCGCAACACCGGGTCCACCGCCGTCAACGGCTGGAACGTGCGCTTCGCGTTCACCGGCAGTCAGCGGGTCCGCGAGGCGTGGCTGGCGAAGGTCACCCAGTCCGGCGCGACGGTGACCGCGCGCAACGAGTCGCACAACGCCAAGATCGCGCCTGGCGGCTCGGTGATGTTCGGCTTCAATGCGACGACCAGCGGCGGCGCCAACCCGAGCCCTGGCCTGATCACCGTCAACGGCGCGGCCTGCTCGCTGACCTGATCCCCGTCCTGGTGGCCGCCCGGGGAAGGCGGCCACCAGGACGGCACGAACACGCGGTCGGCGGGTCAACCGCCGACCGCGTTGTGCGTCGCGACGAGGCTCGGCAACTCGACAAGCGAGTCGATCCGGAACAGGCACCGCTCGGCCACCTCGGAGGGGTCGAGGATGTACCCCCACGGACCCCGCCGGATCAGGCACGCCTTCATGCCAACCTCCAGGGCCGGGCGGACGTCGTTGTCGGGTCGGTCCCCGACGTACAGGATCGACGACGCGACCCCGCCGCCCGCGTCGACGACCCGCTCGAAGAACGCCGATGCCGGCTTCGCCACGCCCCACCCGTGCGACGTGCCGATCACGTCCACGGGAAGGTCGAGATCGCGCAGGGTCGCCTCCGCGTGAGCCGGCTGGTTGCCGGCCAGGCCCACGAACAGGCCCTGGTCCTTCAAGGACGTCAGGCACTCACGCGCGTCCGGGTACAGGTCCTCCTCGGCGAACGACTCCGGCCGGCCGGCGGCCTCCCGACGGGCCAGCTCGGTGGTGAGATCGAAGTCGGGCCGGAAGACCCGGAACACCTCCTGATAGTCCAGACCCCTGGCGATCACCGTGCCGAAGACCGCCGAGAACGTGTGCCGGGGCACGCCGAGCCAGTCGGCCCAGTCGGCGAACTCGCGGGACTCGTCGAGAATGGTGCCGCCCACATCGAAGAAGACTGCGCTGATCATCTCTGTCCCCGTTCCTCGTCGCGGTCGCTGAGGCGCGGCCGCTGTCGCTGTCGGTCGCCGCTGTCGCTGTCGTGTCGCCGCCGCCGCTGTCGTGTCGCCGCGGTGTCGCTGGAGCCTAGGTGGGGTTGCCGGCAGTCGGCGTCCCTCCCGGCAACGCTGTCGAGCTGATGACGTGGACGAATTACTGGCACCGGCGGCAAAAGCGGTGGAGCGGTAGTGCCGCGTCAGCCAAGGTGAGGCCCATGGATGGCGACGATCTGGCCGGCGCGGAGCGTCGGGTGTGGACGGCGATGCCGACGGGGACGCGGGCCGCTCTGGCCGGGCTGTCCGGGGCAGACCTACGTACTCTTCTGCTGGGTGTGGCCCGCGACCGGGCGGCGACCGTACGTCCGCCCGAGGTGGTACGCCGCTGGCGCGAGGACCGCTTCGTCCGTCCGGCCCGTGCCGACCCGCGCCTGCTCGCTCAGGTGGAGGCCCGGATGTGGCAGCTGCTGCCCGCCGACGTGGCCGGGGTGGAGCTGTCGCCGGTCGTACCGGTCGGCACCTGCTCGGTCGTCGCACCGGTCAGCCAGAACAGGATCCTCACCACGATGCGCGCCAGCGAGGTGCTGAGCGATCCCACCAACGCCCTCGCCGTTGAGGCAGCCGTGCGTCGCCGTCGGCAGGACGAGGTGCACCTGGCCGCCGCCCACCGGGTGCTGCGGGCCCAGGATTTCGGCAGCGACGCGTCGGCACATTTCCGGCTCTTCGCCCTCGTGTCCAGCGCCCGGGACACCGGCGCCGGCGGCACCGAGGCCCGGCTGCTGGTCCGGCACCTCACCTACTGGCGGACCGTCCTCGCCGAGCTGGCCCCGGCGGCCGTCCCGCAGTTGCACGTCACCCACTTCGACGACCAGGCCGTCCGGGAACGGCTGGCCGACACCGTCCGACCGGCGCTCGCCGGGGGTGCGGTGCCGCTCGTGGACGAGCCGGAGCGCACCCGTGGTCGTGGCTACTACACCGGGTGCGCCCTACGGATCAGCCTCCTCGGTGGCGACCTGGAGATCGGTGATGGTGGCCTCACCGACTGGACCGCCCGGCTGACCGGCGACGCGAAGGAACGCTGCCTCGTCTCCTGCCTCGCCACCGAGCGCCTCGCCGACCACGTGGCCCGCTGACAGGCTTGCGCGATGCTCGAATTCTCCGGCCGACCTCCGCACTCCGAACTGGCCGCTTGGTCGACCGACACCGTTCCGGTCGGCGCGGGTAGGTCTGGGCTGGGTCGAGCTGGGCCTTGGAGTTGGGGAGTAGCAGGGTGCGGTCGGGCTAAACTGTCGTACACCTGTTCTATTTTCGGTCCATGGTGGAGGAGTTGGCGCAGGCGGAGGCGGCGGTCGCCGACTGCCTCGGCGCCCCGGTGTGGGCTCTTCCGGAGCAGGACCTCGTCGCGGCGCTCGACGCCGCGCACCGGCTCGCGCAGCGCCTGGCGGCCGTGCAACTGGTCCTGGTGCGCGAGCTCGACGGTCGTGGCACGGTCAGGACGCAGGGCGCGTCATCGACGGCCGTGTGGTTGCGCGACCGGTTGCGGCTGAGCATTCCCGCCGCCCGCCGACTGGTCGATCTCGCCGGCGCGTTGGACGCCGGAACGTCCGGGGTGGGGGCTGCTCTGGCCAGCGGAGCCATCACCGTGGAGCAGGCCCGGGTCATCAGCGACACGGTCCGCACAGTGCACACGGCCGCCGGCGCCGAGGCGGCCGAGAAGGCGGTCGGCGTGCTTGTCGAGTGGGCCGGGCAGTTCGAGCCGGCGCTGCTGCGCAAGCTGGGCAGCAGAGTCCTCGACCATGTCGCCCCGGAGGTCGCCGACGCCGCGGCGCGGGCGGCACTCGACACCGAGGCGCGTCGAGCCGACCGGGACCGTCACGTCACGCTGTCCGAGCTGCGCGACGGCCGGCTACGGCTGTCCGGCAACCTAGATGCGGAGGCGGCCGGGCTGCTGCGCGCGGCGCTCGACCCACTGACCGCACCGTCCGGTCCGGACGACCCGCGTTCTCCAGGGCAACGCCGCCACGACGCGCTCGCCGACCTCTGTCGGCTCGCCCTGCGCACCGGTGAGCTACCCGAGCACGGCGGCGAGCCCGCCCAGATCGTCGTCACGACCAGCTTCGACGTGTTGACCCGGCAACTCGACGCCGGCACCCTCGACACCGGGCCACGGGTGACCCCGGAGGCGGTACGCCGTCTCGCCTGCGACGCGGCGATCCTGCCGGCCGTCCTCGACGGCAGCGGCCAGACGCTCGACGTGGGCAGGCAACGCAGACTGGTCACCGGCCCCCTGCGACGCGCCCTGGTCCTGCGCGACCGCGGCTGCGCCTTCCCGGGCTGTGACCGCCCGCCCCGCTGGTGCGACGCCCACCACATCCGCCATTGGGCCGACGGCGGCAGCACCAGCCTGGCCAACTCCGTACTGCTCTGTGCCCACCATCACCGACATCTCCATCATGGCGACTGGACGGTTCGGCTCGGCGGCGACGGTCACCCGGAGTTCGTCCCGCCGGCCTGGCTCGACCCGGACCGACTCCCTCGCCGCAACCAGTACCACCGGCGGACGTGACCTCCCCAAGGCGGCCAGCTCCGCTCAGGACGGCCGGGAAGGACAGCGCGGGAAGGACTGCCGGCACCGATCACCGAACACAGGTGACGGCTGTGGTCAAGGCGAGGCGAAACGAATCTTTGTGCTGAGCCCACCCGAGATTGACCTGGGCACGGGCTGTGACGGGCACCGCACCGCGCGGGGCATCGATGAGCAGGCGGCGACCCTAGGGTCGGTGGATGGGCACCACGGCGGAGGTTCGCGGCCGCTGGCGATCACTGTTGCCGCTGCCGCCGCCTGGTCGGCTGCGCACCCTGTCGTTGGCCACTATGGCCAACACGGTCGGCACCGGGCTGTGGGTGACCGGCGCGGCGCTCTATTTCACCCGTTCGGTGGGGCTGACACCGACCGAAGTGGGGCTGGGGCTCACTATCGCGGGTCTGGTCGGGCTGACCGCGAGCGTGCCGCTCGGTGGGCTCGCCGACCGGCGTGATCCCCGGGCGCTACGCGCGGTGCTGCAACTGGCCCAGGCCGTTGTCGCCGCCGCGTACCTGCTGGTCGGCTCGTTCCCGGTTTTCCTGCTGGTGGCCACTCTGGACGCGTTGCTGGTCTCCGGCAACCTGGCGGTCCGCGCCGCGCTGGTCGCCGCGGTCGCTGGCCCGCAGGGCCGGGTGCACGCGTTCGCCACCCTGCGCGCTGTGGCGAACCTGGGCGTGACGTTCGGCGCGGGGCTGGCCGCGTTCGCGTTGGTGGCGGACACCGGGTGGGCGTACCGGCTGCTGGTGCTCGGCAACGTCGCGACCTACCTGGTCTCGGCGGCGCTGATCATGCGACTGCCGTCGTATCCGCCGGCGCGGCGGGCGGTCCGGCCGCGTCCGGCGCGTGCGTTGGGCGACTGGCGCTTCCTCGCGGTGGCCGGCGCTTCGGCGGTGCTCTCCGTGCACGGGGTGGTGCTGTCGCTGATCCTGCCGCTGTGGGTGGTCAGCCGCACCGACGCGCCGACGGTGACGGTCGCCGCCGCGCTGCTGGTCAACACGCTGCTCACAGTGCTGCTCGCCGTACGCCTCAGCGAAAGCTCCCGGCACGCGGTGCCGGCGGCGGCGACGATGCGCCGGGCCGGGCTGGTGCTCGCGGCCGGGATGCTGCTCTGGGCCGCGACCGCCGTCGTGCCCACCGCTGCGGCGATCGGCCTGCTGCTGGCCGCGACGGTGATCTACACCATGGGCGACCTGTGGCATGCCGGGGCCGGGGCGGCGCTGGCCTACGACCTCGCCGCCCCGGACGCCCTCGGCGCCTACCAGGGGGTCGACGGACTGCTCGCCGGGCTGGCCCGCGCGGCCGGCCCTGCCCTGCTGACCTGGTTGATCATCGACGGCGGCCCGATCGGTTGGCTGGCGCTGGCGGGGTTGCTCGCACTCACCGGCCTCGCCGTGCCGCCACTCACCCGCCGCGCCCTGGCCAGCCGGTCACCGCACCCAGGCTGACCGTCAGCCGATCTCCTCGTCGACGAAACACCAGCGCCAGGCCTCGCCCGGCTGGGCCGAGCGGATCACCGGGTGGCCGGTGGACGCGTAGTGCTTGCTCGCGTGCTGATTGGGCGACGAGTCACAGCAGCCGACCTGCCCGCAGCTGAGGCAGGTGCGCAGGTGCACCCAGTAGGTGTCGCCGATGGCGACGCAGTCGGCGCACTCGTCGGGGGTGCGTGGTGCGGCGGCACCGGCCTCGGTCAGGTGCTGACAGCTCACTTCTCAACCTCTCGCAGCAACGACTCTTCCAGGTCCAGGTCGCGGTAGGCCTGCACCAGCACTTCCTCAGGGATCCGACCGGAGTCCCGGGCAGCCCGGAACACCTCCCGCTCGGCGTCGATCATCTCCTGTCGCAGCCGACCGTACGCCTGCGACGGGGTCTCCCGCTCGTCGCCGCCGAGTCGTTCCCACGCCATGTTGGTGCGGTCCTCCACCGCTCGGCGCAGCCGGGCCACCACCGGGTCCGGGGCGGTGTCGGCCAACTCGTCCAGGCGTTCCTGGGCGGCCCTGCTGGCCTGCTGCTGCACCCCGGCCGCGGAGAGCGCGTCCTGCACCGCGTCGTCCGGCGGCAGCTTCAACCGGCGTGCGACGAGTGGCAGGGTGGCGCCCTGGCCGACCAGGGTGAAAACAATCACGGCGAAGGCCAGCCAGATGAACAACGCCCTGGGGTACGGCTCGTCGCCGGCCAGGGTCAGCGGCAGCGCGAGCGCGGCGGCCAGGGTGACCACGCCGCGCATGCCGGCCCAGCCGATGATGATCGGGACCTTCGGCGACGGCCGGGCGTCACGGCGGCGGACCCGGGGGACCAACCGGGCGAGGTAGGTGGCCGGGAAGAGCCAGACGAACCGGGTCAGGAAGACGGTGGCGAGCACCGCGAGGGTGATCAGGGTGAGCGAGCCGATCGGCTCGTCGAGTTCGCGTAGCACGTCCCGCAGTTGGAGCCCGACCAGCAGGAAGACCAGGCCCTCCAGCAGGAACCGAACAAGTCGCCAGAACGCGCCGATCTGCAACCGGGACGCCGCCGACAGCAGCTGCGGCAGCTTGTGGCCGAGCACCAGACCGGTGACGACCACCGCGACCACGCCGGAGGCGTGCAGGTGTTCGGCGGTGAACACCACCGCGAACGGAATGATCAGCGACAGCGCGTTGTCCAGCAGCGGGTCGGTGATGCGCCGGTGCAGGAAGCCGAACACCAGCGCCCCGAGCGCCCCGATCAGGATGCCGCCGCCGGTGGCCCGCAGCACCTCGACGGCGACCTCCGCCGTGCCGACGGCCGAGCCGACGGTGGCCATCGTCGCAACCCGCAGCAGCACCAGGGCGGTGGCGTCGTTGACCAGGCTCTCGCCCTCCAGGATGGTGACGACCCGGCGGGGCAGCCCGACCCGGCGGGCGACGGCCGTGGCGGCCACCGCGTCCGGTGGGGCGACCACCGCGCCGAGGGCCAGGCAGATCGCGAACGGCACCTGGGGCAACAGCAGGTGCAGCACCAACCCGACCACGAACGCGGTGAACAACACCAGGCCGACAGCGAGCAGCAGGATCGGCCGGATGTTGTTCTTGAACGCCGGCACCGAGGTCTCCAGCGCGGCCACGTAGAGCAGCGGCGGCAGGATGCCGATCAGCACCAGCTCCGGCTCCAGGTGCACCTGCGGGAAGCCCGGCACGAATGAGAGCGCCAGGCCGAGGACGACCAGCACGATCGGCGCGAGCAGGCCGAGCCGGCGGGCCAACGCGGCGCCCAGGGTGGCGATCGCCAGGAAGACGACGACCGGGAACAGGCTTTCCATGGGGTACGAGCCTAGGGGTACGTGAACACCGCTCTGCTCAGCCGCCCGGGCGCAGCTTCGGCAGCACCTCCGCGCCGAACGCGTCGATGAATCCGCGCTGCTCCTGCCCGACGTGGTGCAGGGCGATCTGGTCGAAGCCGAGTTCCAGGTACTCCTCCAGCCAGCCGACGTGCCGGCCCAGGTCGGAGGAGACGTTCACCACCTCGGCGACGCGCTGCGCCGGCACGTCGGCGGAGACCACGTCGAAGTGCTCGGCGGTCTCCAGGTCCCAGCAGACCGGCGGGGGGAAGACGTTGCTGCGCCACTGGTCGTACGCGATCGCCTCGGCCTGTGCCTGTTCCGGCGCCCAGGAGACGTGCACCTGCAGGTGCAGTGGTCCACGCCCGCCCGCGTCCCGGTACGCGTCGATCATCTCGCGGAGGTGCGCCACCGGGGCGTTCACGGTGATCAGCCCGTCCGCCCATTCGGCGCACCAGCGGGCGGTGGCCACGCTGACGGCGGCGCCGACAAGTGCGGGCGGCTGCTCGGGGCGGGTCCACAGGCGGGCGCGATCCACCCGGACCAGCCCGTCGTGGCTGACCTCCTCGCCGGCCAGCAGGGCGCGGATCACGTCGACGCACTCGCGCAGCCGGGCGGAACGCACGTCCTTGCGTGGCCACGGGTCGCCGGTGATGTGCTCGTTGCTGGCCTCGCCGGTGCCCAGCGCGGCCCAGAACCGGCCCGGGTACATCGCGCCGAGGGTGCCGATCGCCTGCGCGATGATCGCCGGGTGGTAGCGCTGACCGGGTGCGTTGACGACGCCGAACGGCATACCGGTGGCCTGCAACGCCGAGCCGAGCCAGGACCAGGCGAAGCCGGACTCGCCCTGCCGGGCGCTCCACGGGGAGAAGTGGTCGGAGCACATGGCGGCGTCGAAGCCGGCCCGCTCGGCGTGCATCACCGCCTCCAACAGGGCGCGCGGACCGATCTGCTCATGGGAGGCGTGAAACCCGAACGACGTCATGGGCACACTTCCTACCCACGACGGCGCCGGCTGACGCGTGCCGCACCGCGAACTATTCGGCGTGCGCGCCGGCGCCGGCCGAGGCGGCGCCCTCGCCCACCCAGACCGTCTTGGTGTTGCAGAACTCCCGCATGCCCAGCGCCGACAACTCGCGCCCGTACCCGGAGTTCTTCACGCCACCGAACGGCAACTCGGGGTAGGAGGTGGTCATCCCGTTGATGAAGACGTTGCCGGCGTCCAGGTCGGTGGCGAAGCGCTCCTGCTCGGCCGGGTCGCGGGTCCAGGCGTTCGAGCCGAGCCCGAAGCTGGTGCCGTTGGCGACAGCGATGGCCTCCTCGTACGACGACACCCGGAACAGGCCGGCGACCGGGCCGAAGACCTCCTCCGACCACATCCGCATCTGCGGGGTGAGGTCGGTGACCACCGTCGGCGGGTAGAACCAGCCGGCACCGGTCGGCCGCTCGCCCCCGCAGAGCACCGTCGCGCCGTTGTCCACCGCGTCGCGGACCTGGGCGTGCACCTCGTCGCGGCCCCGCTCGCTGGCCAGCGGCCCGACGTCGGTGTCCGGGTCCATCGGGTCGCCGACCCGGAGTGCGGCCATGTTCGCGGCGAACTTCTCGGCGAACGCGTCGAAGACGTCGGTGTGCACGATGAACCGCTTCGCGGCGATGCAGGACTGGCCGTTGTTCTGGCAGCGGGCGGTGGTGGCGACCTCGGCGGCCCGGTCCACGTCGGCCGAGGGCATCACCACGAAGGGGTCGCTGCCGCCGAGTTCGAGGACCGTCTTCTTCAGCTCCCGTCCGGCGATCTGGGCGATGGAGCGGCCGGCGGGTTCGCTGCCGGTGAGCGTCGCGGCGCGTACCCGGGGGTCGCTGAGGATGCGGTCGACGGCGTCCGAGCCGACCAGCACTGTGGTGAACGCCCCCTCGGGGAAGCCGGCGCGGCGGAACACGTCCTCCAGCAGCAGCGCGGTCTGCGGCACGTTCGAAGCGTGCTTGAGCAGCCCGGTGTTGCCGGCCATCAGCGCTGGCGCGGCGAAGCGCATCACCTGCCAGAGCGGGAAGTTCCACGGCATCACAGCGAGCACCACGCCGATCGGCTGGTAACGGATGAACGCCCGGGTCGCCTTCACCGCGTCGGCGTCGGCCGGCTCGTCGGCGAGGAACGCGGGGGCCTTGTCGGCGTAGAAGCGGGCGGCAGTGGCGCACTTCGTCACCTCGGCCTGCGCCGCGGCGTACGTCTTGCCCATCTCGGTGGTCATGATCCGGGCGATCTCGTCGCGCTCGGCGTCGAGCAGGTCGGCGGCGGCGTTCATCCACCGGGCGCGCTGGTCGACTGTCGTCTCCCGCAACTGTTGGAACGCGAGGTCGGTGCGCTCGATGGCACCGTCGAGCTGCTCGGTGGACATCGCCTCATAGGTCTTGAGCACCTGGCCGGTGGCGGGGTTGGTGGTGGCGATGTGGGGCATCTCGTCCTCCTGTCACTCGAACAGCGAGTGTCGTACGCCCGGCTCCTCGCGGCGGCGGGCGGCGCGGCGGCGCTGGATCACGACCAGGTCGACCACGGCGACCACGGCGAAGATCGCGCAGAGTACGCCGAGCCAGGCGATACCGGCCCAGAACGCCAGCACCGCGAAGACCACCATGATCACCAGGCCGAAGCTGGCGAGGGTGAGCCGGAGGTTCAGCGCGCTGTTCGCGTGGCCGACCGTGCCACGGGCACGCCGAGGCTGCGATCTCGTCATACCCACCGATCTACCCCCGATCGGCCGGCTTAACCGGTACGGCGCGCGGGCGACCCGACCGCGCCGGTGTGCTCCGGCACATCCGTTCGCGCCGCGGCCCCGCCGGCCGGAGGATGAGCGCATGTCAATGACCCTCACCGTGCCGGTGACCGTCTCCATCGCCCGCCGCGTCGACCCCGACCGGGCCAGCGAGATGGTGGCCTGGATGCGGGCCGGCACCGCGCTGGCCGAGGCGTTCCCCGGGTTCCTGGGCGCCGGCTGGGTGCAGAGCGGCCCCGGTTCGCCGGAGTGGCACATGCTCTACCGCTTCGCCGACGCCGAGACGCTGCGCCGGTGGGAGGAGTCGCCGCAGCGGCACTGGTGGCTCAGCTCGGCGCAGGGCATCGTCGAGCACACCCGGGTGGAGCGGCGTACCGGGATCGAGGGCTGGTTCGACAGGCCGCTGGAGCACTCGGTGGACCCGGTGGAGCCGGTCGCGCCCGCGTCGCCGCCCCGCTGGAAGCAGGCGGTGACCATCTGGTTGGCGTTCTTCCCGCTGAGTCTGACCGCCACCCTGCTGACGAGCCGCTTCCTCGACGCGGTGCCGCTGGCGGCCCGGGTGCTCCTGATGACGCTCTGCCTGACCCCGCTGATGACCTATCTGGTGCTGCCCCGGATCACCCGGGCGTTGCACTGGTGGCTGCACGGCCAGCCGGCACCCTGGCGGGACGTATAGCACCTCGACGGCTTCCGTGTCGGCGCTCTGCCGCATACCCGACAGCAACTTCCCGGCACACCGCGTCCTGCGCATAGAGTTACCGCGCTGTCGCTCTGTGCTGCGGAACGGGAGACGTCATGCCTCGACGCTGGGTTGCCGCCCTGGCCTGTCTCGCGGCGCTGGTCGCGCTGGCCTGCGAGGGTGGCACCTCGGCGACACCCCGCCCCACCACGAGCGCCCCGCCGTCGGGTGGGCCCGGCGGCATCGCCGCCCTCGGCGATTCGATCAGCACCGGTTTCGCCTCCTGCCTGGTGCTCACCTCCTGCGAGCGCAACTCCTGGTCGACCGGGGACGGGCTGCGGGTGCAGAGCCACTACCGACGGCTGCTGGACCAGAACTCGGCGATCCGCGACCGGAGGTACAACCACGCCCGTCCCGGCGCCCGCGCGGACGCTCTCGCCGGTCAGGCCCAGGCGGCGGTACGCGACCGCGCCGACTACGTCACGGTGCTGATCGGCGCCAACGACGTCTGCCGGGGCGGAGTGGACGCGATGACGCCGGTGAAGCAGTTCCGGGCCGACGTCGACCAGGGGCTGCGGGTTCTGCGGACCGGCCGGCCGAAGGCCCGGGTGCTGGTGGTGAGCATCCCCGACCTGTACCGGCTCTGGGAGGTCGGGCACGACGACGCCCGGGCGACCCGCGCGTGGCGGCGGGGCGGCATCTGCCCGGCCCTGCTGGCCGAGGCGACCTCGACCGCCCCCGCCGACCGGGCGCGCCGGGCCGCCGTCCGGGATCGGATCGCCGCCTACAACGCCGAGTTGACGGCGGCCTGCCGGGCGTACGGGTCCCGGTGCCGGCACGACGGCGGCGCGTTGCACAAGGTCCGGTTCACGCTGGATCTGCTCAACCCGCTGGACTGGTTCCACCCCAACGCCACCGGCCAGGGCCGCATCGCCGAGGTCACCTGGCGCTCCTCCGGCCTGGCCAGCTGAGGACCGGGACGCACGTCAGGGCTGGCGCGGCTCCGGGACGACGCTGCCACGGGAGCGGTAGAGGGCCCGGGACCGCTGGGCGAGGTCCTTGGTAGCCGACGAGTTGGCCCAGGTGCCGAGCACGATGGCCGCACCGGGGACGATCTTGGCGACCATCCGCTTCGCGGCCCGGACACCGGCCATCTGGGCCAGCCGGATGCCGAGTTGCAGCATGACCCGACCGAGCGGACGCTGGCCGCCCAGGCCGAAGAGCGCGTCGGCGCGTTCCCGGCCGGCGGCCACGCCGAGCGCCAGCCGGGCGCTCTCGGCGACCTTGTGCACCCGCTGGAGCACCAGCAGGTCGGTGGCCCGATCGCTGTGCAGCGGGTCGACGTCGTACGCGGCGGCGATGTGCAGCACCATCCGCGCCTGGGTCCAGGCCAGCACGCCCACGTCGATCACGGCGCCGGGCAGCCCGGCCGCGCCGGAAACCGCGCCGGAGAGCCGGGCCAGGTTGACGAACTTGCGGGCCGCCTGGTCGGCGAGCACATCGGCGGAGACCCCGGGCTGCTCGGCCCGGGCCCGGGCGGCCCACTGCACGGCCTCCGGCCCGAGGCGGCGCACCGCCTCCAGGGCGAGGTGCTCCGGCGCGTACTGCGGGTCGTCACGCATCCGGTCCCAGAGCCGGGCCGGCGGACCCTCGGGGGCGTCCACCGGCCCGGCCGGCAGGTCGACGGACGGTTGCGGAGTCGGAGCGGCGGGCTGACCGCCGACGGGCGGGGTGTCGGTCACCAGGTCTCCCCAGGGGTGGGATCGGTGGACAGGGCGGCCGATGGAGCGGTCAGCGGCGGCGGTTGGACAGCCTGGCCGCCAACCCCTTCAGCTTCTGCTGGTTGCCCGGCTTGGCCATCTCCCGACGACCTCGCTCGACCAACTGCTGCCCCTTCGGTGATCGCAGGAACGTGGTGATCCGCTGCATCAGTGACATGTCGTCCTCCTGTCGACGATCCCGTAGTCATGTTTGTACCCCGTACCCGCAAGACATGTACCCGGGATGCGACAGCCTCAACCCTGACCGTCCATAGTGGGCGGTAGGTTACCGCCCCGCCGGCACGATGGCGTCAACGACCCGGGTCGCCCGCCACTCGTGCTGCTGGTAGTGCTCGGGGTACGCGGAGACCTGCACCGCCTGGGCGGCGTCGGTGAGCCGCATCCCCTGCCAGCCGGGCACCTGCTGCAGCGCGGCGAGGAACTGCCGGGTCGCGAACTCGGGGTCCATCAACCGCCCGACCGGGCCCCAGCCGCTACTGGAGCGCTGTTGGAACAACCCGACCGAGTCGTGGTCCCAGCCGATGCCCTGGTGCGGATAGTCCTGCGACTCGGGCAGCACGCCGCTGGCCACGTTGTAGAGGTTGCTCTCCTGCATGGCGGTGGCCACCGCGATCACCAGACCCCGGCGCGGCACCCCCATCTTGCGGCCGGTGCGGACGATCGCCTCGGCGTTCTCCATCTGGTCCTCGTCCAGCCCGGCGACGGGCGCCGGGTCGGTCGGGCGGGCCGGGGCGACCTTGCGGGCCGACGCGGTGGTGTCCGGGTCGGCAGGGCTCGCCGTGGGGGCGGCGGCGGACGCGCTCGGGGCGGCCGTGCGGTCCAGGGAGCGGGAGGCGCCCTGCTGCTCGGCGCGCTGCGCCAGCTCGGCGCTGGAGGGCGATCCGCCCCGGGTCGCCGCTCCGGCGTCCTCGTCGCGGACCTGGACGACGGCGGTCAGACCGAGGCAGCACACCACGCCCGTCGCCAGCGCCAGCTGTGCCCGGCGTCGACCGGTCAGGTCCCGGGCGTACGCCCGGAGCCGGCTCGCGGCGGTTGTCCGTTCGGTTGAGGTGCCATCCTCCGTATCGGCAGTGGGGGTGCTCGGGGCGTACGTCTCGTCGAGGGTGTCGTCGTCACGCATCAGCCGAGGCTAGGCAGGCCGAGAGCCCGATCACGCACGGTGATCACGTGGCCCTCGACACAGATTCGACGGGTACCGGTGGACGACCCGGGCGGGTCGACCCGCCCGGGGAACGGACCTCGCGTACCGGATGAAGCGGGTGCCGCGCATGGACCGCCACAGAAGTCGCAGAGCCGGACATCCCACACCCGGCCTGACATGATCGACAAACTCGGCCTTTGGGCCGAACCGCCCCTCAACCGATCGGCCAAGCGGCTCAGCCGGCTGGCACAAACAACCGATTGGTCCGGTCATGCCCACCACCCGGCCAACGGATCGCCCGGCGCAGGAATGCACCAGGATGGCGGGTACGTTGCCCGAACGGGTGCCCTCCGTCGCGAGCGCGCCCCGCAGGCACATTTCAGGGAGGTCCGCACCGGTGCTCGACCCACACGAGCTCTACCAGCTCACCGACGATCTGCCCGACCTCGGGCAGCCGGTCCTGATCCAGGCCCTCACCGGGTTCGTGGACGCCGGAAACGCCAGCCGACTGGCGCGTGAGCAGCTGCTCACCTCGCTGGAGGGTCGGCCGATCGCCACCTTCGACGTCGACCAGCTCTTCGACTACCGGTCGCGGCGACCGGTGATGACCTTCGTCGAGGACCACTGGGAGAGCGTCGACGCGCCCAAGCTGGAGCTGCACCTGCTGCACGACGACGACGAGACCCCGTTCCTGCTGCTCACCGGCCCCGAGCCGGACCTGCAGTGGGAGCGTTTCGTGGCCGCCGTCGCCGGGCTGGCCGCCCGGCTGGACGTCCGGCTCACCGTGGGGCTCAACTCGATCCCGATGGCGGTCCCGCACACCCGCCCGACCGGGGTGACCGCACACGCCACCCGCCCGGAGCTGATCAGCGGTTACGAGCCCTGGCTGCAACGGGTCCAGGTGCCCGGCAGCGTCGGTCACCTGCTGGAGTTCCGCCTCGGCGAGCAGGGCCGCGACGCGCTCGGCTTCGCCGCCCACGTGCCGCACTACGTGGCGCAGACCGAGTACCCGGCCGCCGCCGAGGTGCTGCTCACCTCGGTGTCCCGCAGCACCGGGCTGCTGCTGCCCGGCGACGGGCTGCGCTCGGCCGCCGAGGTCGTCCGGGTCGAGATCGACCGCCAGGTGGCGCAGACCGAGGACGCCGCGGCCCTGGTCCAGGCCCTGGAGGAGCAGTACGACGCGTTCGCCCGGGGTCGGGGCGAGAAGAGCCTGCTCGCCCCGGACGCCGGTCCCCTGCCCACCGCCGACGAACTCGGTGCGGAACTGGAACGGTTCCTGGCCGAACAGACCCGTCCCGGCGACACCCCGGGCAGCTGAACCAGCGTCGCGCGGGCGAATGCGGCAGGCTGGGGGCATGCGCCTGGCGACCTGGAACGTCAACTCGGTGAAGGCCCGCCTACCCCGGCTGCTGCAGTGGCTGGCCGACACCGGGCCGGACGTCGTCTGCCTGCAGGAGACCAAGTGCCCGGACGGCGCCTTCCCGGTGACCGAGGTGGGCGAGCTGGGCTACACCGTGGCGAGCCACAGCGACGGCCGGTGGAACGGGGTCGCCATCCTGTCCCGGGCCGGGCTGAGTGACGTCCGGGTCGGGTTCGCCGACGAGCCCGGCTTCCCCGAGCCCGAGGCCCGAGCCATCTCCGCCACCTGCGACGGGGTGCGGGTCTGGTCGGTGTACGTGCCCAACGGCCGGACGCCGGACGACCCGCACTACGCGTACAAGTTGGCCTGGTTCGCGGCACTGCGTGACGCGCTGGACGCCGAGCTGGCCGCCGGGTTGCCGCTGGCGGTCTGCGGCGACTTCAACGTCGCCCCGACCGACGCCGACGTCTGGGACCCGGCGGTCTTCACCCACTCGACGCACGTCACCCCGGCCGAACGGGCGGCCCTCGCGGCGTTGCGCGACCTCGGCCTCACCGACGTGGTGCCGACCCCGATGAAGGGCCCGCACCCCTTCACCTACTGGGACTACCGCGCCGGCATGTTCCACCAGAACAAGGGCATGAGAATCGACCTGGTGTACGCGTCCGCGCCGTTCGCCCGAGCGGTCCGCTCCGCGTACGTGGACCGCGAGGCCCGCAAGGGCAAGGGCCCCTCCGACCACGCGCCGATCGTTGTCGACGCGGACCTGGTGCCCGCGGTCGAGGCGTTCTGACTGGCTAGGGTGGGCAGATGGCAGTCGTGAAGATCAACGCAATCGACGTCCCGGCCGGCGGCGGCGCGGAGTTGGAGAAGCGGTTCGCCGCCCGAGCCGGCACGGTGGAGAGCTCCCCCGGCTTCCTCGGCTTCGAACTGCTCCGCCCGGTGGCCGGCGAGACCCGCTATTTCGTCTACACGAAGTGGGAGAGCGAAGAGGCGTACCAGGCCTGGGCCGCCGGTCCGTCCCGCGCCGCGCACGCGAGCGCGCCCGGCGACAAGCCCCGCCCCCCGGTCGCCACCGGCGCCAGCCTCCTGGAGTTCGAGGTGGCCCTGCACGTCCCCCAGCCCTAGTTGACCCTCGCGGCGCTTGATCGACTCGGTTTCAGGGAAATCGGGGTGTCCGAATCAGTGGGACACTCCGATTTCAAGGATTGACCGAAGCCACCTCGGCAGTCAGCTCGATCGCCCAGTCAAGCTGCGGACAGTTGTTGCGACCTTGGCAACGGTCCGGGTCGCGGGCCACCGCTTCCGACCAACCCGCCTCAGGGAATGAGCAGGGCCTTGCCTGGGATCGAGCGCGCCTCCATCGCGCGGTGAGCGTCGGCCGCGGAGGACAGCGGGTACTCGCGTGCGATGACCGGGCGTATCCGCCCTTGCACCGCCTCGGTCAGAGCCCTGCTCGCGAGCTGCACCATCTTCGGCGCCTTGAACTGGACGTCCGCGATGCCGTGTACGTCGACGCCGCGCGCCTGAGCACTCTGCGGGTCCACCGTGGCGAAGGTGCCACTCGCCGCCCCATGGGCCGAGACCCGCCCGCCGTCGGCCACCAGATGAAAGGCGTCGCTGCCCAGATCTCCCCCGACACCGTCCAGCAGCACGTCGACGGACAGACCACCAAGGGCTTCGCGTACCGCGTCGGCCCACCCCTCCGTGGCGTAGTCGACGACAGCGTCGGCGCCGAGCCGTCGTACAAGTGTGAGCTTGTCCGCGCCACGGGCCGCTCCCACGACCTGCGCACCGAGACCGTGGGCGAGCTGAACGAGCAGCGTTCCCATGCCGCCCGCGGCCCCCAGGATCAGCACCCGGTCGCCAGGCTTGACGCCGAGGCTGTCGATGATGCCCATGGCGGTCACACCGTCGTGTGCGAGACCAGCCGCTTCCCGCAGGCCCAGACCGTCGGGGACCGGCACCAGCCGGTCGACGCTGGTCCGAACCAGTTCAGCGTACGAACCCCGCGTCCCGGCACCCGCGACGACCTGGCGGCCGAGCCAGGACGCGGAGACGCCCGGTCCGGTGGAGACGACCGTTCCGGCCGCTGCGCCGCCCGGCACGTACGGCGGGGTGACGCCGAACCTCTCCCCCCAGCCACTGCGGATCTGAGTCTCCACGTAGATCGTGTCCACGGCTTCGGCCCGAACAATGACCTCCCCCTCCCCGGCCTGCGGATCGGGCAGGTCCACCAGGATCAGAACCTCCGGACCCCCGTACGCAGAGACCTGGATCGCACGCACGTATGTCTCCAATCAGCCGCGGTCCGACGGCTAGGAGCCGCCTCGACACGTCGTCTCAGCGACGCTAGGACTTGAACATTGGTTGAGGTCAAGCCAGAGGTTCGGAGATCGATGGCGGAGTTGACCGGGATGTCGGAACCGCGCCGCCACACCCGCGGAGGTGCTCAGGCCGGCACCACAGTCGAATCGCGCCGGACCGGCTGTCTCCGCTGATAGCGTCGAGGCGGCCCGCGCGGTAGTCGGCCACCAGTCGCCCCGCCAGCCGCGCCACGCCGTTCGCCCGGGGCGCCTGCCAAGGTTCGGGGGATTCTGGCCATGTTCGATGGCTTCGACGTGTTCGACATCGAGACGCCGGGCGCGACGATCCACGGCCGCCGAGGTGGAAGCGGGCCGCCCGTTCTGCTGCTGCACGGCATCCCCGAGACGCACCTCATGTGGCACAAGGTCGCGCCACGGCTCGCCGAGAAGTACACAGTCGTCGCCACCGACCTGCGGGGCTGGGGCGACAGCGGCACACCGCCGAGCACCTCGGATCACGAGCCGTACAGCATGCGCGCCATCGCCCGCGACCAGATCGAGATGATGCGGATTCTGGGTTACCAGCAGTTCCGGCTCGTCGGCCATGATCGTGGCGCCCGCTGCGCGTACCGTCTCGCCCTGGACGAACCGGACGCCGTCACCCGACTGGCCGTCATGGACGTGGTTCCCATCGGCGACGTCTACAACCGCGCGGACAGGGCGTTCAGCCTCTCCTACTGGGTCTGGTCCTTCCTGGCGGCACCGGCGCCGGTGCCTGAGCAGTTCATCAAGGCAGCGCCCGCAGTGCTCGTCGACTTCATGCTCGACACCTGGCCCGAGGTCAAAGATGCCTTCCCGCCCGAGGTACGGGCGGCGTACGTCAAGCAGTTCAGCGACCCCGCCACGGCGCACGCGATCTGTGAGGAGTTCCGCGCCGCCGCGACGGTGGACTACCAGCAGGACGAGGCGGACCGGGGCAACCGGAAGATCGCCTGCCCGGTGTTGTTCCTCTGGAGCCAGCGGGGCCAGGTCGCGAAGCTCTACGACGACCCCATGGCGATCTGGCGGGAGTGGGCCGACGACGTGCGCGGCGAGCCGGTCCCGGTCGGGCACTTCATCCCGGAGGAGGCCCCCGACGAGACCACCCGCCAACTACTGACCTTCCTGAGTTGACGCTGGGCCGCCCACTGTGCTGACGCTCGGCCGCCCATCCACGGCTTGATCCACTCGGGTTCATTGATCCGGGGGTGTCCGGGCGACGTGGTTACCCCGGTTTCCGTGAAGGCGAGTGGATCAAGCGCCCCGACCGCCGGTCACTGCTTGCGGGTGGACTGGAAGGTGGCGAAGGCGATGACGTTGTCGGCGTAGCCGGTGCGCCCGCCGATGAACTGGCCGCCGCAGGTGATCAACCGCAGCCCGGGTGGCCCGTCGTGGCCGTAGATCCGCTCGGCGGGCAGCTGGTCCTTGGGGAAGTGCTCGACGGTGTCGACCCGGAACACCACCACCGACTCGTCCGCCCGGGCCACCTCGATCAGGTCGCCGGGCTTCAGCTTGCCCAGGTCGTAGAAGACCGACGGGCCGGTCTTCGTGTCCACGTGCCCGACGATCACCGCGGGGCCCGGCTCACCGGGGGTGGGCCCGCGGTCGTACCAACCGGTCTCGTTGTGCCGTTCCAACGGTGGTACGGCGATCGAGCCGTCGCGCGCCTGCCCGACCGGTGCCACCGGCGCGGCCACCTTGATCGCCGGCACCGAAAGGCGCACCGGGCGGCTGGCCGACAACCCGACTGACTCGCTGCGGGCCGGCCGGTCACCGCCGGCGGGGGCGAAGTCGAGCGGGCCGACCGAGCGGCCCAGCCCCGCCCCGGTGGCGAAGACCCCGGCCAACACCAGCACCACTGCCAGCGGTATCGACCACGGGCTACGGCCGGAGGGGCGACTACGCCGAGGGGCGACGGCGGTCGGCGGACGGGCTGCCACAGTCGGGCGTTCGGGGCTCAGCGGACTGTCGTCCAGCGGCAGGCGGCGATCGTCGTCGAAGCGGTCGTCCGTCGGCCACCGGTCGTCCCGGGCGCGGCGGTCGTTGACAGGCGAGCGGTCGTCACGCGGGAGCCGGTCGTCCGTCGGCCACCGGTCGTCTCGGGCGCGGCGGTCCTTGGCAGGCGAGCGGTCGTCACGCGCCGGGCGGGGCCCGGAAGAGGGGCGAGGGCTCGACGACGGGCGGGGGCCGGGAGACGGTCGGGGGCCTGGCGGCGGCGAAGCGGGTCGGAAGATCTCCATGGCCGGCTCAGCGCCCAGCGCCACGGACCAGACGTGGGCGACGCAGCGCCACCACGGCGAGGATCAGCCCGGTGATGGTCAGCGCCGCACCGGCGGGCAACAGCAGCTCGCCGGTCATGCCGCCCGCACCGCCACCGAAGCCGGTGGCGGGACCGCGACTGGGCTGGGGGGACGGCGTCTTCTTGACCACCTGGAGCATGGTCGAGGCGGTCTCGCCGTCGCGGCACTCCAGCTTGACCCGGTAGTTGCCGGGGCGGGTGCGCTCGCGCACCATCGGCGCGGCGGTGAGCACCCCGCGCTGCGGCTGCACGCCGACCGCGCCGAAGGCGTCGGAGACCACGGTGGCGCCCACCGAGTTGTCCCGACAACTGGCCCGGATGCCGACCAGATAGCCGGGCTGCACCGTGCTGGGACTGACCTCGACGAAGATGTCCACCGGCGACGGCGGTTGAGGCGCCCCACCGGGCGGGCCACCGGGCGGCCCTTCCGGCTGCCGGGCCGGCGCAGCGCCGGCGGCGAGCTGGAACACGGCAGGAGCGGCGAGGCCGCGTTCCGGCGCGAATGCCGCGAGGACGGGCGCAGGTGCCGCCAGGGCGGGCACGGACGCCGCGAGCGCCGGCACGGACGCCGCGAGCGCGGGCGCGGCGGCCAGCAGAGGGCTGGCGAACACGGTCACCAGCGACAGGGTCACGACGCCGCGGGTCAGTCTCACGATGCCCCCTCTCGACGCCGTGCGGCCGGGTCGGGCAGTGGCGCACCCGACCTGCCGTACCAGTTGGATCCTCTCATTTCCGGTCGCACATCACATCCGATCCGCTGGCGGCGTCGCGTAGGCTCGGGACGCTGTGACCGCCACCGACCATTCTCCCGCCGTCCCGCCCCCGAGCCGGACGATCCGCACGTTCCACCCCCGACGGGGTCGGATGAGCGACCGGCAGACCGACGCGCTGAGCCGGCTCTGGCCCGCGTACGGCCTGGATGTGCCGGACGGACCTGTGGTGCCCGTCGACCTGGCCGACCTGTTCGGTCGCCGGGCGCCCGTGGTGCTGGAGATCGGTTCGGGCATGGGCGACAGCACCGCCGCGATGGCCGCCGCCGACCCGGATCGAGATTATCTGGCGGTCGAGGTGCACACGCCGGGAATCGCCAACCTCCTCGACCTGGTGGAACGCGCTGGCCTGCGCAACGTACGGGTGGCACAGGGCGACGCGTTGTCCCTGGTCAGCGGCTTGCCCGAGGATGTGTTGGACGCCGTGCATGTTTTCTTCCCGGACCCGTGGCCGAAGTCCCGCCACCACAAGCGGCGGATCATCCAGCCGACGCACGTGGCGTTGCTGCGGTCACGATTGCGCCCGGGCGGCGTGTTGCACTGCGCGACCGACTGGGCCGAGTACGCCGAGGCGATGAAGGCAACGCTGGACGCCGATCCGGAGCTGGTGGACGCGTACGGCGGCTTCGCGCCGCGTCCGGCGCACCGCCCGGTGACGAAGTTCGAGCGGCGGGCGATCACCGCCGGTCGGCCGGTCGCCGACCTGCTGTACCGCCGGCGGTGACCGACGAAACGCCCTAACCGCATGCGGCGGGGCGTCTGGGCGGGGTCCGGTGCGGGCCCGGTTGGCGTAGCGGGGCATGATCCAGGCACCATGGACAGGCTATGACGCTCACCGCCGCGCTGCCGACAAGCGCCGACCCCGACACCCTCTTCGACGCGTTCGCCGGCTGGGCGAAGGAGCGCGGCCTCGACCTCTACCCGCATCAGGAAGAGGCGGTCATCGAGATCGTCTCCGGCGCCAACCTGATCATGAACACGCCCACCGGCTCGGGCAAGAGCCTGGTGGCGATCGCGGCCCACTTCGCGGCCCTCGCCGACAGCCGCACGACCTTCTACACCGCGCCGATCAAAGCGTTGGTGTCGGAAAAGTTCTTCGCGCTCTGCGAGGTCTTCGGCGCCGAGAACGTCGGGATGCTCACCGGCGACGCCAGCGTCAACGCCGACGCCCCGATCATCTGCTGCACCGCGGAGATCCTGGCCAACCTGGCGCTGCGCGAGGGCGACCGGGCCGACGTCGGCCAGGTGATCATGGACGAGTTCCACTTCTACGCCGAGCCCGACCGGGGCTGGGCGTGGCAGGTGCCGATCATCGAGCTGCCGCAGGCCCAGTTCATCCTGATGTCCGCCACCCTGGGGGACACCACCCGCTTCGTCGACGACCTGACCCGGCGCACCGGGCGGCCGACCGCCGTCGTGCGCTCGGCCGAGCGGCCGGTCCCGCTCATCTTCTCGTACGCGATGACGCCGCTGCACGAGACGCTCGAGGAGCTGCTGGAGACCAAGCAGGCCCCGGTGTACGTGGTGCACTTCACCCAGGCCGCCGCGCTGGAACGCGCCCAGGCGCTGACCAGCGTCAACGTCGCGACCCGCGCCGAGAAGGACATGATCGCCCAGGCGATCGGCAACTTCCGGTTCACCGCCGGCTTCGGCAAGACGCTCTCCCGGCTGGTCCGGCACGGCATCGGCGTGCACCACGCCGGCATGCTGCCCAAGTACCGCCGCCTGGTGGAGACCCTCGCCCAGGCCGGTCTACTCAAGGTCATCTGCGGGACCGACACCCTCGGCGTCGGCATCAACGTGCCGATCCGCACCGTGCTGTTCACCGGCCTGTCCAAGTACGACGGGGTACGCACCCGACTGCTCAAGAACCGGGAGTTCCACCAGATCGCCGGGCGGGCCGGTCGGGCCGGTTACGACACCATCGGCCGGGTCGTGGTGCAGGCCCCCGAGCACGTCATCGACAACGAGAAGGCCCTCGCCAAAGCCGGCGACGACCCGAAGAAGCGCCGCAAGGTGGTGCGCAAGAAGC
The DNA here is from genome assembly GCF_018070385.1 of Micromonospora sp. C97. Classification (NCBI taxonomy): domain Bacteria; kingdom Bacillati; phylum Actinomycetota; class Actinomycetes; order Micromonosporales; family Micromonosporaceae; genus Micromonospora; species Micromonospora sp. C97. The sequence continues at coordinate 158,154 of NZ_JAGPXU010000007.1, read as the reverse complement.
CGCCGGAGGGTTCGATCGGCTGGGGTCAGCCCACCTTCGACCGACTTGTCGACGCCGAGCCGGAGCCGCTGACCTCCAGCTTCCAGGTCAGCCACTCGATGCTGCTCAACGTCATCGGCCGGCCCGGTGACGCGTTCGCCGCGATGCGACACCTGCTCACCGACAACCACGAGGAGCCGGCCGCACAGCGCCGGCACATCCGCCGGGCGATCGCCATCTACCGGGCGCTGCGGGCCGGCGGTGTCGTCGAGGAGCTGCCCGAACCGGACGAGACCGGCCGGCGGATCCGGCTCACCGTCGACCTCCAGCTCGACTTCGCCCTCAACCAGCCGCTCTCCCCCCTCGCCCTGGCCACCATCGAGTTGCTCGACGCCGAGTCCCCGTCGTACGCGCTCGACGTGCTCAGCGTGATCGAGTCGATCCTCGACGACCCCCGGCAGATCCTCTCCGCGCAGCAGTTCAAGGCGCGCGGCGAGGCCGTCGCCGCCATGAAGGCCGAGGGCATCGAGTACGAGGCGCGCCTCGAACTGCTCGAGGACGTGACCCACCCGAAGCCTCTGGCCGAGCTGCTGGAGGCCGCGTACGAGATGTACCGGCAGGGGCACCCCTGGGTCGCCGACCACCAGCTCTCCCCCAAGGCCGTGGTCCGCGACATGTACGAGCGGGCCATGACCTTCACCGAGTACGTGCAGTTCTACGGGCTGACCCGCTCGGAGGGCCTGGTCCTGCGCTACCTGGCCGACGCGTACAAGACGCTGCGGCAGACAGTGCCCGAGGACGCCAAGACCGAGGAGCTGATCGACCTCATCGAGTGGTTGGGCGAGTTGGTCCGCCAGGTCGACTCCAGCCTGATCGACGAGTGGGAGCGGCTGCGTAACCCGTCCGACGTGGCCGAGGTGGCCCAGGCGCACGCCGCCCTCGCCGACCGGCCACCGGCGGTGACCCGCAACGCACGGGCGTTCCGGGTGCTGGTGCGCAACGCGCTGTTCCGCCGCGTCGAGCTGGCCGCGCTGCGCCGCTGGGACCTGCTCGCCGAGTTGGACGCCGAGGACGGCTGGGACTACGACGCCTGGGCCGACGCTCTCGGGCCGTACTTCGAGGCGTACGACTCGATCGGGGTCGGGCCGGACGCCCGCGGCCCGGCGCTGCTCATGATCGAGCAGGGCCGGGAGCGGTGGACCGTACGGCAGATCTTCGACGACCCGGACGGTGACCACGACTGGGGCATCAGCGCCGAGGTCGACCTGGCCGCCTCGGACGAGATCGGTGCGGCGGTCGTCCGGATCACCGACGTCGGCCAGCTCTAACAGGCGTCTCGGCAGGGGGTCGTCCGCACGCCGGACGGCCCCCTTTGTCGCGTTTTCCGCACCCCTTCTTTCGCTGGGCGATGTCAGACCCGTCGATTAGAATGTATGTACTAATCGAGTTCCTGACCTGCAGGATTACGATCGGGAGGACGCCCGTGACCGCGCCCGCCGCCACGCCCCTCACCCCCTACGCCACGTTGCTCGGCTTCACCCGCTACGTCGACCGCACCGGCCCCACCAAGGCGACCTTCGTGGGCGGTCTGCGTAAGCAGCGAGCCAGCCGGTCCGGCTTCAACCCGCACGGGCAGTTCGTCAAGGCACTCAAGGCCGACATCGCCTTCCACACCGGCGGCACCCACCTGACCGGGGTGGTCGACGTGGTCAAGCCTCGCTGGCGCCCGCTCTACCAGGCGCTCGTTCCCGGCGCCACGGCCTGGCTGCACTCCCTCGGCGAGCCGGCCGCCGTCGACCTCGCCCAGACCCGCGACGCCCTGGCCATGCTGGGCGACCTACCCGTCAAGATCAACCCCCATTTCGGTGTACGCCACGCCGACGGCCGCGCCGAAGCGGTCCGCCTGCACTTCGACGAGACCCCGCCGAGCGAGGAATCGGTGCTGGCCACCCTGCACCTGATGGCCCGCCACATGGACGCGGTGCTCCCGCACGCCGAGCCGGTCCTGGTGGATGTCCGCCGTGGCCAGGCCCACCACATGCCCACCGACGCCAAGCCCGAGCAGATCGAACGCTGGCTGGCCGGCGAAGCCGCCGCCTTCCGCGCCATCTGGTCCACCGCCGCCTAACCCGCCCACACCCCCACCCCCACCCCGCCGCCGTCGCCGCCATCAAGATCCGCGCAACTTCAGGGATGCTGCTGCCTCCCACGATCGGGAAGCAGCAAGAACTCTGAAGTTGCGCGGATCTTGTACGTCCGGCCCCACGTGAGGGTTATCCACAGGGGCTGTCGGCGGGCGTACCCGGCCGGCAGGGTGTCTTCATGCCTGCTTCTCCACGGCGTCCGGCAAGGTTGCAGGGGCGTGTCTTCCGCGGCTCCCGCGCCGTCGCGGACGGACTCATCACCCCTGCGGAACTGCGCAGCTCGGCGTGGCGGCCCCTCTTCCGCGACGTCTACGCGGATGCCCGACTGGAGGTCACGCACCGCGCTCGTTGTGCCGCGGCGGCACAACTGGTGCTACCCCCGGGTGTGGTGATCGCCGGGCGCAGCGCGGCAGCGCTCTACGGCGCAGCGTCGGTCGCCGGCAACGAGCCGGTCGATGTCCTCGTGCCCAGCGGCCAGCGGTTCGGACCGGTGTCAGGCCTCGCCGTCCACGTTGGCACGATCGACGGAGCCGACGTCACGCTACGCCGGGGCATCCCGATGACCACGCCGACGCGTACCTGCTGGGATCTGGCCCAGTGGCTGCCGACGGAGGAGGCCGTCGCGATCGTGGATCGGCTCGCCCACAACCATCTGGTGGCACTCGCATCGTTGCGGGCAAACGCCCGGGCGCGGGTCGGCGACCGAGGGTGGAAGCGCATGGTGCGGGTGGCCGCCCTGGCTGACGCGGGCGCGGAATCGGCACCGGAGTCCCGACTTCGCGTGCGGATCGTGCTCGCCGGGGTGCCGACGCCGGTCACCCAGTTCGTGGTCGAGCGCGAGGGGAGATTCGTGGCCCGCCTGGACCTGGCGTGGCCACACCTCAAGGTCGCCGTCGAGTACGACGGACTGTGGCACGACGATCCCGAGCAGTTTCACCGCGATCGACGTCGCCTCAACCGCCTGCTCGGTGACAACTGGATCGTGCTGCACGTGACCGCGAAACGATTCCGGGAGGACTTCGACGGCTTCCTCGAGGAACTCCGTCAAGCCCTCAACTCCCGATCCCGCTGACCCCGACGGGCCCCCGACCCCAAGATCCGAACAACTTCAGGGTTACTGCTGCTTCTGCGGCTTGGGAGGCAGCAGTTTCCCGGTAGTTGTTCGGATCTTGGGGTTCGTTCGCGACGGTGCCGGCGGGGTCAGGCGGCGGGGAGGTACTTGGCCAGGTCGTCGAGGATCTTGTTGGCGGCGCCGACGCCGATGCCGGTCATCCAGACCTCGTCGGAGACGGGGTACGCCTTGCCGGCCTTGACGGCGCCCAGGCCCTTCCAGAGGGTTCCGCCAGCCACCTTGCTCTGCTCGGCGGCGGCCTTGTCGCCGTACGCGGTCACGAAGATGACGTCACCGTCGACCTCGTTGATCCGCTCGGGGCTGACCAGGTCGAAGCGCTTGTCCTCCTTGTTGGCGAGCATCTGCCGCTCGGGGCGGCCGAGGCCGGTGTCGCCGATGACGATGCCGGAGAACGAGTCCGGGCCGTACACCCGGATGTTGCCGGGCAGGAACCGCACGATCGACACCTTGCGCGCGGCGGGGTCGCCGAGGGTGGCACCGAAGTCCTTGGCCCGCTTCTCGTACGCGCCGAGCAGGTCCTTGGCCTGCTGCTCGCGGCCGAGCGCCTTGCCGTCGAGGAGGAGGTTCTCCTTCCAGGTGATGCCCACCTTGTCGGTGAACACTGTCGGCGCGATGGCGGCCAGTTCGTCGTAGAACTTCTCCTGGCGGAACTTGCTGCCCAGGATGAGGTCCGGCTTCAGTGCGTTGATCGCCTCCAGGTCGGGCTCGGTGAGCACCCCGACCTCCTTGATGCCGGCGAGCTTGTCCGCGCCGAAGTAGGTCGGCCAGCTCTTGGCCTCACCGGCGGTGGCGGCACCGACGGGCGTGATGCCCAGTGAGAGCGCCGTGTCGATCTTGTCGGTGTCGAGCACGACCACCCGCTTGGGCTCCGCCGGGACCTTGGTGGTGCCCATGGCGTGGGTGATCTCCCGGGTCTCCCCGGTGGTGGTGCCGGCGACCGGGTCGCTCTCACCGCAGGCGGTGAGTCCGACGCCGAGGGCGGCGGCCGCGGCGAGAGCGGCGACGAGACGACGCATCAGAGTCCTTTCGAGGGGTACGAGCCGGCGAGCGGAATCGCTGCGTCGGCGGGGGTGACCGGGCTGGCGGAGGTGCCACCGGTGTACGCGGGCACCACCAGGGGTGCGCCGGTCACCGGGCAGGGCACGACCACACAGGCCAGCCCGAAGACGTCGCGGACCAGGTCGGCGGTGAGGATCTCCCGGGGCGGTCCGGCGGCCACCACGGCGCCGGCGCGCATCGCGACCAGGTGGTCGGCGTAGCGGGCGGCCTGGTTCAGGTCGTGCAGCACGGCGACCACGGTGCGGCCCCGCTCGGCGCGCAGCCGGTGCAGCAGGTCCAGCACCTCCACCTGGTGGGCCAGGTCGAGGAAGGTGGTCGGCTCGTCCAGCAGCAGGGCGTCGGTGTCCTGGGCGAGGGTCATGGCGATCCAGACCCGTTGCCGCTGACCGCCGGAGAGGCTGTCCACCGGTCGGTCGGCCAGGTCGGTCACGTCGGCGAGGGCCATCGCGTGGTCCACCGCCGCGCCGTCCTCCGACGACCACTGCCGCCACCACCGCTGGTAGGGCTGCCTGCCCCGCCCGACCAGGTCCGCCACTGTGACGCCCTCGGGCACCAGCGGGCTCTGCGGCAGGACGCCGAGGCGGCGGGCGACCTCCCGGGTCGGCAGGTCGCGGATCGCGGTGCCGTCCAGCAGCACCGTGCCCCGGCGGGGGTTGAGCAGCCGGGCCATCGTGCGCAGCAGGGTGGACTTGCCGCACGCGTTGGGGCCGACGATGACGGTGAACGCGTCGGTCGGCAGGTCCAGGTCGAGCCCGTCGAGCACGGTCCGGTCGTCGTAGCCGGCGACCAGGTCGCGGGTAGAGAGCATCACACGACTCCTCGAGGCGTCACGACGACCGCCGCCGACCACGCAGCAGCAGGAAGATCAGGTACGGGCCACCGATCGCGGCGGTCAGCACCCCAGCGGGCAGTTGGGTGGGTGCGAACAGCCGCCGGCCGGCCAGGTCGGCCAGCACCAGCAGGAGCGCGCCGAGCAGGGCCGCGCAGACCAGCGGCGGCCGTTCGGCGCGTACCAGCCGGCGGGCCACCTGCGGGGCGACCAGCGCCACGAAGTCCACGGCCCCGACCTGGGCGGTGACCATCGCGGCGACGAGCACACCGGTGCCGGCGAGACCGATCCGGCGGGCCACCGGGCGCAGCCCGACGCCCCGGGCGGTGTCGTCGTCGAGGGCGGTGCTGTTCAGCGCCCACCCGGCCCAGGCCAGCACCGGCAGCAGCACCAGCAGGGTGCCGGCGATCCAGGCGGCCTCGGTCCAGCCCTTGCCGGCGAGGGTGCCGATCAGCCAGATCTGCGCGCGCAGCCCGTCGATCGGGTCGGCGGTGAGCATGACCACCTCGGTGAGCGCCCGGAAGCCGAACGCGACCGCCACGCCGGCGAGCACGAACCGCTGTGCCGCCAGCCCGTGCCGGGCGCCGAGGGCGAACAGCAGCGCCGCCGCGAGCAGCCCACCCACCAGCGCGGTGGGCGCCACCAGCACGGCGGCCATTCCGCTGGTCAGGGCCACGGTGGCGGCGAGACCGGCACCCTGGGTGATGCCGATGACGTCCGGGCTGGCGAGCGGGTTGCGGGCCACGCTCTGGATCAGCGTGCCGGCCACGCCGAAGGCGGCGCCGGCCACGGCGGCCAGCACGACGCGCGGCAGCCGAAGGTCGAAGACCACGAGGTCGTACGGGGTGCCGGCCCCGGAGAGGGCACGCAGCACGTCGGCCGGGGCGACGTACGGGGTGCCCAGCGAGAGACTGAGCACCACGGCCAGCAGGAGCAGCACGGTCAGCACGGCGGCCACCAGGACCGCGCGACGGCGGATCAGCAGGCTGACCGGGCCGATCCGCAGCAGCGACCGCCCGGCCAGCCGGATCGACTCACCGGACGGCACGGCGGTGCTCGACAGGCCGGCGGCACCGGGCGAGGCGGCGGCGGGCGAGCCGGCGGCGGCGTCAGACGCGTCGGAGGGGCCGGAGGTGCGCTGGGTGGTGGTCACGCGGTCACCACCCGGGCGCGACGGACCAGCACGGCCAGCAGTGGCGCACCGATCAGCGCGGTGACGATACCGGCCGGGATCTCGCCGGGTGGGGCGACGAGCCGACCGACGATGTCGGCGGCGAGCAACAGCGCCGGCCCGAGCAGGGCGGAGACGGCCAGGGTCCAGCGGTGGTCCGCGCCGACCAGGGCGCGCGCCAGGTGCGGCACGGCCAGCCCGACGAACGCGACCGGGCCGGCAGCGGCCACCGCCGCACCGGTCAGCAGCACGGCGGCGAGGCCACCACCGAGGCGGACCAGGCCGATCCGGTGGCCGAGTCCACGGGCCACGTCGTCGCCGAGGGCCAACGCGTCCAGACCGCGGGCCACCAGGGCGGCCAGGACCAACCCGACGAGGACGAACGGCAGCACCTGCGCGGTGACCGACAGGTCCCGGCCGGACAGACCGCCGACCACCCAGAAGCGGTACTCCTCGAAGGTGCGGGCGTCGATGCTGAGCAGGGCGTACACCCCGGAGGCCAGGCTGGCGTCGAGCGCCGCACCGACCAGCGCGAGGGTGACCGGGCTGGCGCCCTCGCGGGCGCGGGTGGCGATGGCGAAGACCAACAGCCCGGCGATCAGGGCTCCGGCGATGCCGAACCAGACGTACCCGGCGAGCGTGCCGACGCCGAAGACGGAGATCGCCAGGACCACCCCGAACGACGCGCCAGCGCTGATGCCCAGGATGCGCGGCTCGGCGAGGGGGTTGCGGGTGAGCGCCTGGAACAGCACCCCCGCCACGGCGAGCGCGAGGCCGACGGCGAGGCCGAGCGCGGTCCGTGGCATCCGCAGCTCACGGACGATGGTGCTGGCGTCGCCGCCGTCGGGTGCGACGAGCGCGTGCCAGACCTGGTCGACGCCGAGTTGTCGGCTGCCGAGCGCGAAGCTGGCCAGCACGGTGAGCAGCAGCACCAGCGCGGCCCCGACGGTGACGGCCACCCGGCGGCCGGTACGGGTGCCGGACCGGTTGCGGGCCGGGGTCGGCCGGGTGGCGAGGGTGGTCACGAGTCTCCTGCACGTTCACGCTTAGGTTCGCCTAACCTTAGCCGAGCTGCAGAAAGAGGCCTAACCGGCGTCTGTCGATGCCGTCGGGGCTCCCCCGGCCCCGCCCGCCGCGCCACCGTCACCGGCCGCCGCGCCACCGCGCGGCAACACGTTCAGCGGTCGCATCATCTCGTTGTCCTCGTGCTCCAGCAGGTGGCAGTGCCAGGCGTACCGACCCGGCAGGTCGAAGTGCGCCTTGATCCGGGTCACCTCCCACGGGTACGCGAGCACCGTGTCCATCCACCCCCGGTCCGCCGGGCCCGGCTGCGCCCTGCCCGAGTGTCCCCGGCCGAGCAGCTCGAACTGGACCTGGTGCAGGTGGACCGGGTGCACGTGCCGGGTGAAGTTGCGCACCTCCCAGACCTCGGTGTCGCCGAGGGTGGGCTGTTCGGTCACCGGATCGCTCCAGCGCAACGGCAGACCCCGGCCGCGCTCGTCGAGGACGCCGAGCAGCATCACCGTCGACCCGCCGGACCCGCGCTCGTTGAGCGACAGCTGGCGTACCCGCTGGGCCGCTCCGAGCCGAGGGTGCGCCGGCAGCCGTAGTTGTTCCGGTGGGACGCTGGGGTCCGCGCCGGCGGCGTCGGTGACCACGAACCGCAGCACCTGCCCGGTGGTCTGCGGGTCGGCCGGCGGGAAGTCCACCCCGGGGCGACCGCCGGCGTACATCCCGTCCGGCCCTTCGTTCACGAGGTACAGCTCGGTGCCGGCCGGGACGTCGGTGAAGTCTACGATCGCGTCGACCCGCTGGGCGGGGCCGAGTGACACGCGTTCGTGCGCCACCGGCTCCGGCAGGAAGCCGCCGTCGCTGCCGATCTGCCAGACCGGCAGCACCGGCCGGGCCGGCCGGGCGGTGGCGTTCGCGGCCACGCTGAGCAGCAGGAAACGGCTGTTGCAGCCGTTGAGCAGCCGGAACCGGTAGCGCCGGCGCCGCACTGTCAGCGTGGGCCAGGTGCGGCCGTTGACCACGATGGTGGAGCCGGAGAACCCGGGCACGGACACTGGCGGCCCGTCGCCGTTGCCGGAGTACCGCTTCGGGTATTGCAGGTCGCCGTCGGCGGTGAAGCTGCGGTCCTGGATCATCAGCGGGATGTCGTGGTACGAGGCGGTCGGCGGGTCGGCGCGGGTCGGCGCCGGGCCGGGCAGCACTTCCTCCGGCAGCTCGTCCCCGCCGAGCAGGTAGAACCCGGCGGGCCCGGCGTAGACGTTCTCGCGGGTGAGCCCGAGCGTGTGGTCGTGGTACCAGAGGGTGCACGGGCGCTGGTCGTTCGCGTACTCGAAGGTGGCCGAGCCCGGCGTCCAGCGCAGCCCGGACCGTTCGGCGAACCGGGACCGGAACTCGCGGTACGCGCTGCCGGACACGGCGAAGTCCGGCGGCAGGTCGCGGGCCGTCGGCAGGTACCACGCCTCGGCGTGCCCGTCGCTCTCCTGGGCGCTGTGCGCGCCGTGCAGATGCACCACCTGCGGCACCGGTCCGCGATACCCCTGCGGGCTGCCGTCCCACCGCCCGTGACGGTCCCGGTGCTCGATGCCACCGGCCGGGTTGGCCCAGTGCACTGTGGGGTCCACCGGCAGCAGGTGCGGCAGGTAGTCGCCCCGGTCGTCGACGAGCTGGTTGACCCAGGTCACCCGCACCGGCCGGCCGACCCGGGCCATGATGGTGGGCGCCGGGTAGCCGAAGCTGCCGGGGTGGGCGGTGGAGCCGTAGCCCCACACTGTGGTGCGCGGCCACGGGGGCGGCAGGATCTGCTGGCGGAACTGTCGTACCGCGATCTCGTAGGTGTCGCGCTCGGGATCGGGCGCCACCGTCGGCATCGCCGGGGGGATCCGCAGCGGCGTGACGTACTTCGGGATGTCACGGGCGTCCAGCGACGCTGCCGCGGCGAGCGCCCGGCCCGATGCCGCCCAGCCCGCCGGGATCAGCGCCGCCGCGCCGCCGGTGGCACCGGCCACGAGCAGCCCACGTCTGGTGACCATGCCGCACCTCCCAATCGTCGCGAACCTCGATATGAGAATGAGATTCGCGGACGACCACAGGACGGACAGATGCTCGATGACACCCAGAAGAGGGACATTCGCCTCATAGGGTGGGAACATGCGATTCGACCAGCACACGGTCGTCCTGCTGAGCCGACCGTCGGATCCGCCGGAGCTGCCGCAGGACGCCATCGACCGCCTGCAGGACGCCCACCTGGCGCATCAGGCGGGTCTCGTGCAGCAGGGGCTGGTGCTCGCGGCCGGGCCGTTCCTCCACCCCGACGACGAGCGGTTGCGGGGCTTCGTGGTGCTGTCCATCGCCCCGGACGAGGCCCGCGCGCTCTTCGCCAACGACCCGGCCGTGCGTGCCGGTCGCCTGCTCGCGCGGGTGACCACCTGGCTGCTCCCGGAGGGCAACCTGCGCTTCGAGAGCGTGCCGGTGCCGCAGTCGATGCTGGAGGCCGCCGCCGGGGACTGACGCGCGCCCGGTCAGCCGGCCGAGTCGCTGCCGGTCTCCGCCGGCAGCTCCCCGAGCGGGACCACCAGCGGGGCGTCCATCGGGCCGACGATCACCCGCAGGTCCGGGAAGTGGTCGGCCAGCACCTGCCGGCACCGGGCACAGGGCGCGACGACCTCGCGACCGCGGTCGGCGACCGTGACGATCGTCTCCAACGCGGTGACGCCCTGCGTCGCGGCCGTGCCGATCACGACCAGCTCGGCGCAGACCGCTGCGCTGGCGTGCCGGACGTTCACGCCCGTGAAGACCCGCCCGTCCACGGTCCGGGCCGCCGACGCGACAGTGTGGCGCTGGCTGCGGCACCGCAGCTTGGCGACCGCGGTGGCGGCCTGCACCAACGCGCGGTCGGTGTCACGCATCTCCATCCCGGCTCCCCCAGCGCTCGACGTCGGCCGCCAACTCTAGGTCCCGGTCATGGCCGTCACGGGACCGGAGGCCCCCGGTGAACGGCAGTCGAGGAGCGGGCCGCTCGATAACCCGGGGGCGGTGCGCCGCCGGGCTGCCTATCCTTGGGCACGACATGCAGAATCCAACCGCCTCCGTCGCGACCGATCCCGTTCGCGAGCTGCACCGCCGCCTCACCCCTCTGATGTTCCGCGACCAGCGCCGACTCCAGCGGCGGCTGGACGGTGCCCGCAAGCTGCGCGACCCGCAGCGTCGGGAGGCGGCGCTGACCGAGATCACCGCCGACCTGGTCCGGGCCGAGCAGCGGCTCGCCGCCCGCCAGGCCGCGGTGCCCGTGATCTCGTACCCGGCGGGTCTGCCGGTCAGTGAGCGCAAGGACGACATCGCCACGGCCATCCGCGACCACCAGGTGGTGATCGTGGCGGGCGAGACCGGCTCCGGCAAGACCACCCAGATCCCCAAGATCTGCCTGGAGCTGGGGCGCGGCGTGCACGGCCTGATCGGGCACACCCAGCCCCGGCGGTTGGCCGCCCGCACGGTGGCCGACCGGATCGCCGACGAGCTGGGCACCGAGCTGGGTGACGTGGTCGGCTACAAGGTGCGCTTCACCGACCAGGTCAGCGACCGCAGCCTGGTGAAGCTGATGACCGACGGCATCCTGCTGGCCGAGCTGCAGACCGACCGGATGCTGCGCCAGTACGACACGCTGATCATCGACGAGGCGCACGAGCGCAGCCTCAACATCGACTTCATCCTCGGGTACCTGCGGGAGCTGCTGCCCCGCCGACCCGACCTCAAGGTGATCATCACCTCGGCGACCATCGAGACCGACCGCTTCGCCAAGCACTTCGCCGGGCCACCCACCGCCGACGAGCCCGACGGCGTGCCCGCGCCGGTCGTCGAGGTCTCCGGACGCACCTATCCGGTCGAGGTCCGCTACCGCCCGCTGGTCGAGCTCGCCGAGGGCGAGGACGACGGCGACGCCGACGAGGAGAACGTCCGCGACCAGATCCAGGCGATCGGCGACGCCGTCGAGGAACTGGCCGCCGAGGGCCCCGGCGACATCCTGGTCTTCCTCAGCGGCGAGCGGGAGATCCGGGACACCGCCGACGCGCTGGGCAAGCTGGTGCAGAAGAAGCGAACGCTGCTCGGCACCGAGATCCTGCCGCTGTACGCGCGGCTCTCCTCCGCCGAGCAGCACCGGGTCTTCGCCGCGCACAACTCCCGTCGGGTGGTGCTCGCCACCAACGTCGCGGAGACCTCGCTGACAGTGCCCGGCATCAAGTACGTGGTGGACCCGGGCACCGCCCGCATCTCCCGCTACTCCAGCCGGCTCAAGGTGCAGCGGCTGCCGATCGAGCCGATCTCCCAGGCCTCGGCCAACCAGCGCAAGGGCCGCTGCGGCCGCACGTCGGACGGCATCTGCATCCGCCTCTACGACGAGCAGGACTTCGCGTCCCGGCCCGAGTTCACCGACCCGGAGATCCTGCGGACCAACCTGGCGTCGGTCATCCTCCAGATGACAGCGATCGGGCTCGGCGACCTCGCCGCGTTCCCGTTCATCGACCCGCCGGACAAGCGCAACATCACCGACGGTGTCAATCTGCTGCACGAGTTGGGCGCGTTGGACCCGACCGAGGCCGACCCGGCGAAGCGGCTCACCGCGCTCGGTCGGCGGCTGGCCCAGCTGCCTGTCGACCCGCGACTGGCCCGGATGGTGGTCGAGGGCGAGCGCAACGGCTGCGCCACCGAGGTGCTGGTGATCGCCGCCGCGCTCTCCATCCAGGACCCGCGGGAGCGACCGGCGGAGAAGCAGGCCCAGGCCGACCAGGCGCACGCCCGGTTCGCCGACAAGGAGTCGGACTTCGTCGCCTACCTCAACCTGTGGCGTTACCTGCGCGAGCAACAGCGCGAGCTGTCCTCCAGCGCGTTCCGCCGGATGTGCAAGGCGGAGTACCTGAACTACCTGCGGATCCGCGAGTGGCAGGACATCGTCAGCCAACTGCGCCAGGTGCTGCGTACCCCGGGCGAGGGCGACCGGCGCGGTGGACGGCCGGCGCCCGACACCCCGGCCGACGCGGACGCCGGCCGGGCCCGCCGTGGTGGCGCGGACCTGCCGGAGGAGATCGACACCCCGAAGGTGCACCAGTCGCTGCTGCCCGGCCTGCTGTCGCACATCGGCCTCAAGGACGCCCAGAAACACGAGTACCTGGGGGCGCGGGGGGCGAAGTTCGCTGTCTTCCCCGGATCGGCGTTGTTCAAGAAGCCGCCGCGCTGGGTGATGGCTGCCGAACTGGTGGAGACATCCCGGCTGTGGGGCCGCATCGCCGGTCGGGTCGAGCCGGAGTGGGTCGAGCCCCTCGCCCAGCACCTGGTCAAGCGCAGTTACAGCGAGCCGCACTGGGAGAAGAAGCAGGCCGCGGTGATGGCCTACGAGAAGGTCACCCTGTACGGCGTTCCGCTGGTCAGCTCCCGCAAGGTCAACTTCGGGCGGATCGATCCGACGCTGAGCCGGGAACTGTTCATCAGGCACGCCCTGGTCGAGGGTGACTGGCAGACCCACCACCAGTTCTGGGCGGAGAACAAGCGGCTGCTCGCCGAGATCGAGGAGCTGGAGAGCCGGGCCCGACGCCGGGACATCCTGGTCGACGACGAGACCATCTTCGGCTTCTACGACCAGCGGATCCCGGCCGACGTCTCCTCCGGCCGACACTTCGACTCGTGGTGGAAGAAGACCCGCCGCGAGCGACCCGACCTGCTCACCTTCACCCGCGACCTGCTGATCAACGATGGCCGCGCGGGCGTGGCCGAGGACGACTACCCGGACGAGTGGCAGACCGACGGGGTGAGCCTCCCGCTGACGTACCGGTTCGAGCCGGGCACGCCGGACGACGGCGTCACAGTGGACATCCCGTTGCCGCTGCTCAACCAGGTGCCGGCGGAGAGCTTCGACTGGCAGGTGCCGGGGCTGCGCGAGGAGACGGTGATCGCGCTGATCCGCTCGCTGCCGAAGGCGATCCGCCGCAACTTCGTCCCGGTGCCGGACTACGCCCGGGCCGCCCTGGCGGCGATCACGCCCGGCGAGGAGTCGCTGCTGGACGCGCTCACCCGGCAGCTGCGCCGGATGACCGGGGTGACAGTGCCCCGCGACGCCTGGGAGCCGGGCAAGCTCCCGCCGCACCTGCGGGTGACCTTCCGGGTGCTCGGCGACGACGAGAAGCCGGTCGCCGAGGGCAAGGACCTGCCGGCCCTGCAACGCCAACTCCGCCAGGAGGTACGCCAAACGGTGGCGGCCGCCGCGCCGGAGGTGGCCCGCACGGGCCTGCGGGAGTGGAGCATCGGCACGCTGCCCCGCACCATCGAGCAGGTCCGGGCCGGGTACGCGGTCACCGCCTACCCGGCGCTGGTGGACGAGGGCGCCACGGTCGGGGTGCGGGTGTTCGACTCCCCCGCCGAGGCGGAGGCGGCGCACTGGGCGGGAACCCGCCGGCTGCTGCGGCTCACCGTGCCGTCCCCGGCGCGGTTCCTGCAGGGGCGGCTGAGCAACGAGGCGAAGCTGGCGCTGAGCCGTAACCCGCACGGCGGCGTCCAGGAGTTGATCGAGGACGCCGCGGGCGCGGCCATCGACCGGCTGATCGCTGCGGCCGGTGGGCCGGCGTGGGACGCCGACGGTTTCGCGGCGGTGCGTGAGAAGGTCCGCGCCGACCTGGTCGACACCGTCGTCGAGGTGATGGACCGGGTCCGCAAGGTCCTCGCCGCCGCGTACGCCGTCGAGCAGCGCCTCGGCGCTACCCGCAACCTCGCCGTGGTCGCGGCGCTGGCCGACATCCGCAACCAGCTCGCCGGGCTGGTGCACGCCGGGTTCATCACCGAGACCGGGTACGCGCGCCTGCCCGACCTGCTGCGCTACCTCACCGCCATCGAGCGTCGACTGGACCGCCTCGGCGGCAACCCGCAACGCGACCGCCAACAGCAGGACCGGATCGCCGTGGTGCAGAAGGAGTACGACGACCTGCTCGCCAACCTGCCGCCGGCCCGTCGGCAGGAGACAGCGGTCCGGCAGATCCGCTGGATGATCGAGGAGCTGCGGGTGAACGTCTTCGCCCAGGCGCTCGGCACCCCGTACCCCGTCTCGGAGCAGCGGATCTACCGCGCGATGGACGACGCCGAGGGCCGCTGACGCCGGTCAGAGCGGGTCCACCCCGGGCGGGAGCTCGTCGCGGTCGATGGCCGACTGGATGTAGTCGAGCAGGATGCGGCGCAGCTCCCGGCCGGCGTGGGTGGGTACGACGTCACGGCGGCGGGCCACCGCGATGGTCCGCCGCACCCCGGGCGGGGCGAGCGGGGTGATCCGCACGCCCGGCCGGCGCGCCAGCACGATGCCGGGTACGAGCGCGATGCCGAGCCCCGCCTCGACGAAGCTGAGCACGGCGTCCATCTCGCCGCCGTCCACCGCGAAGCTCGGTTCGAAGCCCGCCTCCCGGCAGGCCTGGATGGTCGCGTCGCGCAGGTCGTACCCCTCCCGGAACATCACCATCGGCTGGTCCCGAAGGTCGGTGATGCGCAGCTCCCCGGTCGTCGACGCGGTCGCCACCTCTCCCACCGAGGCCACCACCAGGCTCTCGCGCAGGATCGGGTCGACCCGCAGACCCGGGTCGGCGCCCTGCGACGGCATGATGATCAGCGCCAGGTCCAGATCCCCGCGCAGCAGGTCACGCACCAGGTCCTGGGAGCCGCCCTCCTCGACCCGCAGGTCGACCGTGGGGTGCGCGTCGCGGAACCGGCGCAGCACCGGCGGGGCGAGCGAGGTGGCCAGGCTGGGGGTGGCCCCGAGCCGGACCCGGCCCCGGCGCAGCCCGACCAGCTCCTGGACCTCCCGGGTCGCCGTCTCCACGTCGGCGAGGATGCGGGTGGCCAACGGCAGCAGCACCTCACCCGCCGCGGTGAGCGCGATGTTGCCCCTTACCCGCTCGAACAGGGGCGCCCCGAGGTCGGCCTCCAGAGCGTGAATTTGCTTACTGAGAGAAGGCTGAGTGATGCCGACCAGGTCGGCGGCTTGGGTGAAATGTCGTACTTCGGCCACCGCGACGAAGTACCGGAGCTGATGGAGCTGCATCTACATAGCCTACGGCTATCAACGCTGCGAGTTTGATGCATTGGACGACTGATCGAAGTGCTCCTAGCGTCGGTCTCGTGGTAATGACGAAAACTCGGTCGCCCATCCGCTCGAACGTCGGCCTCAAGGCCGTCATGGCGGTGACGGGCATCCTGCTGGTGCTCTTCCTCATCGCCCACATGCTGGGGAACCTGAAGGTGTTCACGGGGGAAACCTCGTTCGACCACTACGCGCACTGGCTGCGCGACATCGGCAAGCCACTGCTGCCCGGCGTCTGGTTCCTGTGGATCCTGCGCACCGTGCTGGTCGTGGCGGTCGTCGCCCACATCGTGGCCGCCACCGTGCTGGCCCGGCGGGCCCGCGCCGCCCGCCCGGTCAAGTACGCCCACCGCAAGAAGGTCAACGGCAGCTACGCCGCGCGCACGATGCGCTGGGGCGGCGTGATCATCCTGCTCTTCGTGATCTACCACCTCCTGGACCTGACCACCGGCACGCTGAACCCGGTCGGCAACGAGAGCAAGCCGTACGGCAACGTCGTCGCCGACTTCGCGCCGGAGCGCTGGTACGTCACGCTCTTCTACACGCTCGCCATCGTCACGGTGGGCTTCCACCTGCGCCACGGCGCGTTCAGCGCGTTCCGCAGCCTCGGCCAGCAGACGCCGCGTGGCGAGCGTCGGGCCCGCGTCGCGGCGCTGGTCTTCGCCGTGCTGCTCTGCGCCGGGTACCTGGTGGTCCCGTTCGCCGTACTCACCGGATTGGTGTCCTGACATGGAACTCTTCACCGAGGGCGACCCGATCGCCGACACCAAGGCTCCCGCCGGCCCGGTCGAGAAGCGTTGGGAGACCCGGCGCTTCGAGGCCAAGCTGGTCAACCCCGCCAACCGTCGCAAGATGACGGTGATCGTGGTCGGCACCGGCCTGGCCGGTGGCTCGGCCGCGGCGACCCTGGCCGAGCAGGGCTACCACGTCAAGTCCTACTGCTACCAGGACAGCCCGCGCCGGGCGCACTCCATCGCGGCACAGGGCGGCATCAACGCGGCGAAGAACTACCGCAACGACGGCGACTCCGTCCACCGGCTCTTCTACGACACCGTCAAGGGCGGCGACTTCCGCTCCCGGGAGTCGAACGTGCACCGGCTCGCCGAGGTGTCGGTGAACATCATCGACCAGTGCGTCGCCCAGGGCGTGCCCTTCGCCCGCGAGTACGGCGGTCTGCTGGACACCCGCTCCTTCGGTGGCGCCCAGGTGCAGCGCACCTTCTACGCCCGGGGCCAGACAGGTCAGCAGCTGCTGCTCGGCGCGTACCAGGCCCTGGAGCGGCAGATCGGCCTGGGCAACGTGGAGATGAACGCCCGGCACGAGATGCTGGAGCTCGTCCTCATCGACGGCAAGGCTCGGGGCATCGTCGTCCGGGACCTGGTCACCGGCGAGATCAGCACCGAGATGGCCGACGCCGTGGTGCTCGCCTCCGGCGGCTACGGCAACGTCTTCTACCTCTCCACCAACGCCAAGGGCTGCAACGTCACCGCCACCTGGCGGGCGCACCGCAAGGGCGCGTACTTCGCCAACCCCTGCTACACGCAGATCCACCCGACCTGCATCCCGGTCTCCGGCGACCACCAGTCGAAGCTGACCCTGATGAGCGAGTCGCTGCGCAACGACGGCCGGGTCTGGGTGCCGAAGGCCAAGGGCGACGACCGCAACCCGCGCGACATCCCCGAGGACGACCGGGACTACTACCTGGAGCGGATCTACCCCTCCTTCGGCAACCTGGTCCCCCGCGACATCGCCTCCCGGGCCGCGAAGAACGTCTGCGACGAGGGCCGCGGCGTCGGCCCGACCAAGCTCGGCGTCTACCTCGACTTCGCCGACGCGATCAACCGGCTCGGCCGCAAGGCCATCGAGGCCAAGTACGGCAACCTCTTCGAGATGTACGAGCGGATCACCGGCGAGGACCCGTACGAGGTGCCGATGCGCATCTACCCCGCCGTGCACTACACGATGGGCGGCCTGTGGGTCGACTACGACCTCCAGTCGAACATCCCCGGCCTGTTCGTGATCGGTGAGGCGAACTTCTCCGACCACGGCGCGAACCGGCTCGGCGCCTCGGCGCTGATGCAGGGCCTCGCCGACGGCTACTTCGTGCTGCCCACCACCATCGCCAACTACCTGGCCTCCGGCCCCCTCGACAAGGTCGACGCCAGCCACCCGGCGGCGATCGAGGCCCGCAACGACGTCGAGGACCGCGTCCGGCGGCTGCTCGCCGTCAACGGCGACCGGACCGTGGACTCGTTCCACCGCGAGCTGGGCCAGATCATGTGGGAACACTGCGGCATGGAGCGCAGCGAGGCCGGCCTGCGCAAGGCGATCGGTGAGATCCGCTCGCTGCGCGAGGCGTTCTGGCAGCGGGTCAAGGTGTCCGGCACCGGCGAGGAACTCAACCAGTCGCTGGAGAAGGCCGGCCGGGTGGCCGACTTCTTCGAGCTGGCCGAGCTGATGTGCATCGACGCCCTGCACCGCGAGGAGTCCTGCGGCGGCCACTTCCGGGCCGAGCACCAGACCCCCGACGGTGAGGCGCAGCGCGACGACGACCGGTTCGCGTACGTGGCGGCCTGGGAGTTCACCGCCGACGGTGAGCCCTCGGTGCTGCACAAGGAAGACCTGAAGTTCGAATACGTCCACCCCACGCAGCGGAGCTACAAGTGAACCTGACCCTGCGCATCTGGCGCCAGAAGGGCCCTGAGGACAAGGGTCGGATGGTGACCTACCCGGTCGACGACGTGTCCCCGGACATGTCGTTCCTGGAGATGCTCGACGTGCTCAACGAGCGGCTGATCCTCTCCGGCGAGGACCCGGTGGCGTTCGACCACGACTGCCGCGAGGGCATCTGCGGCATGTGCGGCCTGATGATCAACGGCGACGCGCACGGGCCGCAGCGTGGCACCACCGCGTGCCAGCTGCACATGCGGCAGTTCTCCGACGGCGAGACGATCGACATCGAGCCGTGGCGGGCCAGCGCCTTCCCGGTCGTCAAGGACCTGGTGGTCAACCGCAGCGCCTTCGACCGGATCATCGCGGCCGGTGGGTACGTCACCGCGCCGACCGGCAGCGCGCCCGAGGCCCACTCCACCCCGGTGGCCAAGGCCAACGCCGACGCCGCCTTCGAGTCGGCGGCCTGCATCGGCTGCGGCGCGTGCGTGGCCGCCTGCCCGAACGCTTCCGGCATGCTCTTCACCGCCGCCAAGCTCACCCAGCTCTCGCTGCTGCCGCAGGGCCAGCCCGAGCGCTACACCCGGGTGATCGGCATGGTCGACGCGCACGACGAGGCCGGCTTCGGCGGCTGCACCAACGCCGGCGAATGCACCCCGGCCTGCCCGAAGGGCATCCCGCTGAACACCATCGGCCGCCTCAACCGCGACTACCTCACGGCCACCGCCAAGGGCGCCAACAACACCCCTGGTTCCTGAGGGTCCAGCCCCGTACCGAACGCCCGACCGCCGTACCCCACGCTCTTTCCGGGGTACGGCGGTCGGGCGGGCTCTGGGCGGGCTCACTCTCGGTCGTTGGTTGCGGTGGGGCTGGGGCGGCCGTCCCCGGCTCCGGGCGGTCAGGCTTGATCCCTCCGCCGGGGACGGCCGCCCCAGCCTGACCCCGGTCGCGGCCCGTCCGCATCGCATGATCCACTCGCGTTTCAGGAAATCGGCCGGTTACCGCACGCCGGATACCGCGATTTCAAGAAACCCGAGTGGATCCACCCGATCTCGGCCCAGCTGACCCCGACACCACCACGACAAAGGGGTCAAGACGGACGAGCCGCCACTCAAGGACCCGCGCACACCCGGGTGACCCCCGCCCGGGTGACCTTCGGAGGTGCGGCATCGAGCGGCAGCAACCGGTGTCAGGGCTCACGGACCTCCGCAGGAACGCACAGACGGACGCCCATCAGCGAGGCCTGGGGGGCGACCGTCACCGGCGTAGGGATCAAGCCTGACCGCCCGAAGCCGGGGACGGCCGCCCCCCAGGCCCCCACCGCAACCACCACCAACCCGAGGGGAATGGTCACCCCGGGCCCCACCCCAACCACCGCGAACCCCGAGGCAGACCAGGCCCGGAAGGCAGGAATCCGGGACGGACGGCCGGTTCAAGTGCCCGAGCCCGGGTAGCAGTCCTCTCAGGCAGCGTGGAGAGGGGACGAGGGACATGAAGGCACTCACCTGGCAGGGCAAGCGGGACGTACGGGTCGAGGAGGTCCCGGACCCTCGGATCGAGGAGCCGACCGACGCGATCGTGAAGATCACCTCGACCGCTATCTGCGGTTCCGACCTGCACCTGTACGAGGTGCTCGGGCCGTACCTGAAGCCCGGTGACATCCTGGGCCACGAGCCGATGGGCATCGTCGAGGAGGTCGGGCGGGAGGTGACCGGGCTCAAGCCCGGCGACCGGGTGGTGGTGCCGTTCAACATCGCCTGCGGCAGTTGCTGGATGTGTTCGCGCCAGCTCTACGCCCAGTGCGAGACCACCCAGGTCACCAGCGAGGGCAAGGGCGCGGCCCTGTTCGGCTACACCTCGCTCTACGGTTCGGTGCCGGGCGGGCAGGCCGAGTACCTGCGCGTCCCGCAGGCCCACTTCGGGCCGATCAAGATCCCGCAGACCGGCGCCGACGAGCGGTACCTCTACCTGTCCGACATCCTGCCGACCGCCTGGCAGGCGGTGAAGTACGCGGACACCCCGCCGGGTGGCACCCTGGCCGTCTTCGGGTTGGGTCCGGTCGGGCAGTTCTGCGCACGGATCGGCCGCCACCTCGGCGCGGGCCGGGTGATCGGGCTGGACCTGGTGCCCGAGCGGCTGGAACTGGCCCGCCGGCACGGCATCGAGGTGCTCGACGTCAGCGAGCTGTCCGACGTGCCGGGCGCGCTGATCGACCTGGTCGACGGGCGCGGCCCGGATGCGGTGATCGACGCGGTGGGTATGGAGGCGCACGGTTCGCCAATGGGCAAGCTGGCCCAGACGGCCGCCGGGCTGCTGCCGGACAAGGTGGCCCAGACGATGACCGACCGGGCGGGGGTGGACCGACTCTCCGTCCTGCACGCCGCGCTCAAGGCGGTACGCCGCGGTGGGACGGTGTCGATCTCCGGCGTGTACGGCGGTGAGGCGGACCCGATGCCGCTGATGGAGATGTTCGACCGGGGTGTCCAGCTGCGGATGGGGCAGTGTCACGTGCGCCGGTGGACCGACGAGATCCTGCCGCTGCTCGCCGGCGACGACGACCCGCTGGGCGTGGAGGACCTGCGTACCCACCGGGTGCCGCTGGCCCGGGCGCCGCAGGCGTACGAGATGTTCCAGAAGAAGGAGGACGGCTGCATCAAGGTCGTGCTCGCACCATGAGGGCGAGGGGTGCGCCGTGAGCCGGGTGGTCGTGATCGTTGGCGCGAGCAGCGGGATCGGCCGGGCGACGGCCCGGGCGTTCGCCGAGCGCGGCGACCGCCTGGTCCTCGCCGCCCGCGCCGCCACGACCCTGGCCGAGGTACGCGCCGAGTGCGCCGAGGCCGAGGTGCTGACCGTGCCGACCGACGTGACCGAGCCGGACGCGCTGGACACGCTCGCGGGCGCGGCGGTCGAGCGTTTCGGCCGCATCGACGTGTGGGTGCACACGGCGGCGGTGATGGCCTACGGGCGCTTCGACGAGCTGCCGGAACAGGTCTTCGACCAGGTGGTGCGGACCGACCTGCTCGGCGCGGCGGCCTCGGTGCGGGTGGCGTTGCGGCACTTCCGGGTCGCCGGGGCCGGAACGGTGATCCTCACCGGGTCGGTTCTCGGGCACATCACCGCGCCGTACATGAGCGCGTACGTGACGAGCAAGTGGGGGTTGCAGGGTCTCGTCCGGGCGGTGCAGCAGGAGTTGCGCGACCGCCCGGCGATCCGGCTGTGCCTGGTCAACCCGGGCAGCGTGGACACTCCCGTGTACCAGCAGGCGGCCAACTACCTGGGCCGGATCGGGCGGCCGCCCGCGCCGATCGCCCGGCCGCAGCGGGTGGCGCGGGCCATCGTGGACTGTGTGGACCGGCCCCGCCGGGAGGTGTCGGTGGGCCGGCTCAACGTGGTGCTGCGCGCCGGTTTCACCGTACTGCCGGGGGTTTATGACGTGTTGGTCGGACCGCTGATGCGAGCGGCGGGGCTCAGCGGACGCCCGGTCGTCGCGCACGACGGCTCGGTCTTCGCGCCGAACCCGGCCGGCGAGGCGGTGCACGGTGGTCACCTTCCCGACCTGCGACAACTTGTGTTCGGACCGGTTGGCGCGGTGGGCGCCGCGCTGCGCCGGCGGCTCGGCTGAGCCACTCAGGACGATCCGGGGGCGTCGTGTATCGATCAACTCGCATAGGGTGGTGGGCCAGCAAGCGCTCTGGCGCACCACGATCGGGGAGACGATTCATCATGCGACTGAACCGCAGAACGGCACTCGGCCTGGGCACCGTGGCCACCGCCGGCACGGTGCTGGGCGCCGCCGCCCCGGCGAGCGCCGCCGAGGCCACCGAGACGTCGCCGACCACCCCCGCCCGAGCCGCCCGACGGGTCGCCGCCGTCTTCACCAAGCACAGCACCGAGGCCGGTGGCAACTGGCAGGCGTACGTCAGCGTCGCCGACCCGGCCGGTGCGCCGGTGGTCGCGGTGCAGGCCGACCCGGACCGGCGGATCGAGGCGTACAGCGTCAACAAGATCGCGGTAGCCACGGCGGTGCTCGACAAGGTCGACCGAGGGCTGCTCACCCTGGACCAGCAGGTCGAGGTGAGCGCGGCGATCGTCGTACCGGGCGGTGACGGCATCTTCAGCCTCGACGGCGCGTACCCGAGCCGGGTGACCATCGGGCACGTGCTGGCCAACCTGCTGACCGTCTCGGACGACACGGCGGTGCGGCTGTGCGGCCTGGTCGCCCCGGCCGCCGAGATCAACTCCATCCTGGTCGCCAAGGGCTTCCCGAACACCCAGGTCGAGCCGGTGGCCAACCCGAACCGGTTCTTCCTCGGCACCAGCACCCCGCGCGAGACGCACGACCTGCTGCGCGCCCTGGTCGCCGGCACGCTGCTCTCCCCCGCCTCGACGACGTACCTGTTGGGCCTGCTGCGCTCCCCGGTGGCGTTCACCGACGGCATCCGGCGCACGATGTCCTCCGACGAGCGAGCCCGGGTCGCCACCAAGGCCGGCTGGTTCGCCGACGCCCGGCACGAGGCCGGGGTGATCTTCGACCGTTCCGGTGCGGCGGTGCTCACCTACGCGCTCTTCGCCGACGGGCAGGCCAACCCGGAGGACTTCGGCGCGACCCACCCGGCGGTGCAGGCCCGGGCCGCCATGGGCCCCAAGTTCCTGGCCGCGGTGGACCGGATCGCCGGCGTGGGGACCACGTTCCGGATCACCGCCCGACGCCCCAGCAACGGCGGCTGACGCCATCCCGGGTCGGTCGCCACCGTCGGCGACCGACCCGGCGTGGCGACCGCCGGGGCACGGGTCGGTTCGGGTGACTACCGTGTAGGGCGGACACGTCGGAGGGACGGCAATGGCACGAGCGCGGAGCACGGACATCGAACGGTCGCTCGGGCGGCGGATGCGCGGCGCGGCTGGGCTGGCCGCGCTGGCCGGCCTGGCCTGGGTCGCCCGGGATGTGCCGGCGGCGCTCGGCGGCCGGCTCAGCGGGGCCCGCGCCGAACGGGCGGCCCGCTCGCCCCAGTTCCGCGACGGCACCTTCCACAACCAGGCCGGCACCCGCACGATGGTCGCCGAGCCGGGCCGCAACCTGGTCTGCGAGCTGATCTTCGGTAAGCAGAAGCGGCGCCCGACCACACCGGTGCCGCTGCTGCGGCCCGGCACGACGGACGCCGCCGACGCGGCCGACGAGCTGAACATCGTCTGGTACGGGCACGCCTCGACGCTGATCGAGATCGAGGGCCGGCGGGTGCTGCTCGACCCGGTGTGGAGCGACAGGTGCTCCCCGTCTCCTCGGGTCGGCCCGCGCCGGCTGCACGAGCCACCGGTCGGCATCGACGAGCTGCCCCCGCTGGACGCCATCCTGATCTCCCACGACCACTACGACCACCTCGACATGGCCACCGTGCGGGCGCTGCTCGCCGGGCAGTCCGCGCCGTTCCTGGTACCGCTCGGCGTGGGCGCGCACCTGGACCGCTGGGGCGTACCCGCCGAGCGGATCATCGAGCTGGACTGGTCCGAGTCGCACCAGGTCGCCGGCCTGGAGATCACCGCCACCGCCGCCCAGCACTTCTCCGGCCGTGGGCTGCGCCGCGACGGCACCCTCTGGAGTTCCTGGGTGGTGGCCGGGGCGCGCCGCAAGGTCTTCTACACCGGCGACTCCGGTTACTTCGCCGGGTACGCGGAGATCGGCGCCGAGCACGGGCCGTTCGACGTGACGCTGATGCAGATCGGCGCGTACGACCGGGCGTGGCCGACGATCCACATGTTCCCGGAGGAGGCGGTGAACGCCCACCTCGACCTGCGTGGCGGGCTGTTCGTGCCGGTGCACTGGGCGACGTTCAACCTGGCGCTGCACGACTGGTCCGAGCCGGTCGACCGGTTGTGGGCCGAGGCGAAGGCCCGCGACGTGCGACTCGCCGTGCCCCGCCCCGGCGAGCGGGTGGTGGTCGACGAACCGCCCGCCGTCGACGGCTGGTGGCAGGCCATCGCCTGACCTCAGGTCAGTCAGAGGACGAACGCGTCGGTCCAGAGCGCGCCGGACCGGCCGGAGAGCGCGTCCAGCATGGCCACCGCCTGACCGTCGGTGAGCTGCGCGACGAAATCGACGATGGCCCGGCCCCGGGCCCGACCGATCCGGTCCGGGGTACGCGGGTGCAGCTCGGCCTCGGCCAACTCGACCAGGTCGTGCAGCCGGCGGGGCAGCCGGGATTCCTCCTCCGGGTCGAGCAGCCACTCCCAGAGGGCCTCGACCAGGGTGCCCAGCAGCCGGGCCTGACCGCGCTGGTGCAGGGCGAGGTCCGGGCGGGCCAGCACGAACCGGTGGTGCACGAACTTGAGCACCTGCACCTCGTGCCACTGCGCGCAGCCGAGCAGCACGTACCCGGAGCGCACCGACGGCTGATCGGTGACGGTGATCGCCTCGACGAAGCGGGTGGACCAGCGGGCGGAGAAACGCGCCACGTACTGCTCGGCCTCGATCGAGCCGTCGAACGGCATCGCGAGCAGCCCGTCGACCAGCTCCTCGCGGACGTGCTCGACGGCGGCGGCGAACGCGTCGTCGTCGGCGATCCAGGCGTCCTTGCGGTGCAGTTGTCGACGCAACCGCTCGATCGCCGCCCCGGGTCGCCGCGCCGACGTGGCCAACGCCGCGTCGGTGATCGCCCGGAAGTGCCCGCTCTCGCGCTGCCAGGCCATCAACTCGGCGGAGACCGAACCCTGCTGGAGCACACCGACCCGGTAGAAGTCCTCCACGTCGTGGATGGCGTACGCGATGTCGTCGGCGGTGTCCATCACGGACGCCTCCACCGTCTGCTGCCAGTCCGGGATGCGGCCGGCGAACGGCTCCCGGGCCTGCCGTAGGTCGTCCAGCTCGGTGCGGTACGCGCCGAACTTCGACGAGCCGCTGTCCGGGTCGTCCGGCGGAGGGGTGGCTCCGCGCGGCGGCGGATCCATCGTGCGCGGGTGCGGGTCGGGGTGGTCCAGGCGGGTCCACGGGTACTTCAACATCGCCGCGCGGACCGCCGCCGTCAGGTCCAGCCCGGTGGTGGCCGCGCCCCGGATCTCGGTGCTGGTGACGATCCGGTACGACTGCGCGTTGCCCTCGAACCCGTCGGAGAGGCCGAGGCGCTGACGGGCCAGCCGGTCCAGCACCCGCTCCCCCAGGTGCCCGAACGGTGGGTGGCCGAGGTCGTGGGCGAGCGCCGCCGCCTCCACCACGTCGGGGTCGAGGCCGCCGAGCTTGTCCAGCAGGTCACGCCACCGCTCGTCGGCCGTCAGCCGCTCGGCGACGGCCCGGGCCACCTGGGCGACCTTGAGGCTGTGGGTGAGCCGGTTGTGCACCAGCAGCCCGGAGCCGACCGGGCTGATCACCTGGGTGACACCGCCGAGGCGGGCGAAGAACGGCGAGCCGACGATCCGGTCCCGGTCGGCGCGGAACGGGTTGGCAGTGAGGTCGCCGAGAGCCCGGGCGCTGCCGCCGAAGAGCCGCCGGGCGCGCGGCTCCGCAGCAGATTCCATGATCGCCACGCTAGCGCAGGCCCGCCGGGACCGCCGCCGGTCACCCCGGCCAGCCGCGACGACAGCTGTCGGGGCCGCCCGGCAGAATGCAGGCGGTACCCACTCCCGAAGGCGGATCGAGATCGTGACCCAGTCTGTTCATCAGCGGATCGCCGACGAGCTCGGCGTGGCCGAGCGTCAGGTGCGGGCGGCCGTGGAGCTGCTCGACGGCGGCGCCACAGTGCCGTTCATCGCCCGTTACCGCAAGGAGGCCACCGGCCTGCTCGACGACACCCAGCTGCGCACCCTGGAGGAGCGGCTGCGCTACCTGCGCGAGCTGGACGAGCGGCGGGCGGCCGTCCTGGAGTCGATCCGCAGTCAGGGCAAGTTGGACGAGGCCCTGGAAGCGCAGATCATGGCCGCCGACTCGAAGTCGCGGCTGGAGGACATCTACCTGCCCTACAAGCCGAAGCGGCGGACCCGCGCCCAGATCGCCCGCGAGGCCGGCCTCGCCCCGCTGGCCGAGACGCTGCTGGCCGACCCGACCCAGGACCCGAAGGCCACCGCCGCCGCGTTCGTCGACGCGGAGAAGGGCGTCGCCGACGCGGCCGCCGCGCTGGAGGGCGCGCGGGCCATCCTCATCGAGACCTTCGCCGAGGACGCCGACCTGATCGGCACGCTGCGCGAGCAGATGTGGTCGCGGGGCCGGCTGGTTTCCCGGGTACGCGACGGTCAGGAGACCGCCGGCGCCAAGTTCGCCGACTACTTCGACTTCTCCGAGCCGTACCCGAAGCTGCCCTCGCACCGGATCCTGGCGATGTTCCGGGGCGAGAAGGAGGGCGTGCTCGACCTGACCATGGAGCCGGAGGAGGCCGGTGAGGCGGACGCCGTGCCGGCCGGCCCGACCCGGTACGAGGCGGCCATCGCCGGCCGGTTCGGGGTGTCCGACGCGGGCCGCCCGGCCGACCGCTGGCTGACCGACACGGTCCGCTGGGCGTGGCGGACCCGGATCCTCATCCACCTCGGCGCGGACCTGCGGATGCGGCTGTGGCAGGCCGCCGAGGAGGAGGCGGTGCGGGTCTTCGCCACCAACCTGCGGGACCTGCTGCTCGCCGCGCCGGCCGGCACCCGGCCCACCATGGGCCTGGACCCGGGCCTGCGCACCGGCGTGAAGGTGGCGGTGGTGGACGCCACCGGCAAGGTGGTCGCCACCGACACCATCTACCCGCACGAGCCGCGCCGGCAGTGGGACGCGTCGGTGGAGACCCTGGCCCGACTGGCCGGGGCGCACGGGGTGGAGCTGATCGCGATCGGCAATGGCACCGCCTCCCGCGAGACGGACAAGCTCGCCGGTGACCTGATCGCCCGGCACCCGCAGCTCAACCTGACCAAGGTGATGGTCTCCGAGGCCGGCGCGTCGGTCTACTCCGCCTCCGCGTACGCCGCGCAGGAGCTGCCCGGGATGGACGTGTCGCTGCGCGGCGCGGTCTCCATCGCCCGGCGTCTGCAGGACCCCCTGGCAGAGCTGGTCAAGATCGACCCGCGGTCGATCGGCGTCGGCCAGTACCAGCATGACCTGTCCGAGGTGAAGCTGTCCCGGTCGCTGGACGCGGTGGTGGAGGACTGCGTCAACGCGGTCGGCGTGGACGTCAACACCGCCTCCGCGCCGCTGCTGACCCGGGTCTCCGGGATCGGCGCCGGGCTGGCCGAGAACATCGTGCTGCACCGGGACGCCAACGGGCCGTTCCGCTCGCGTACCGAGTTGAAGAAGGTGGCCCGGCTCGGCCCGAAGGCGTTCGAGCAGTGCGCCGGCTTCCTGCGCATCCCCGGCGGCGACGACCCACTGGACTCGTCCAGCGTGCACCCCGAGGCGTACCCGGTGGTGCGCCGGATCCTGGCCAGCACCGGTCAGGATCTGCGCTCGGTGATCGGTAAGAGCACGATCCTGCGCGGGCTGCGGGCCACCGACTTCGTCGACGACCGGTTCGGCCTGCCCACCGTCACCGACATCATCGCCGAGCTGGAGAAGCCGGGCCGCGATCCCCGCCCCGAGTTCCGCACCGCCACCTTCGTCGAGGGGGTGGAGAAGATCAGCGACCTGACGCCCGGCATGGTGCTGGAAGGGGTGGTCACCAACGTGGCCGCGTTCGGCGCGTTCGTGGACGTCGGGGTGCACCAGGACGGTCTGGTGCACGTCTCGGCGATGTCCCGGACCTTCGTGAAGGACCCCCGCGAGGTGGTGAAGTCCGGCGACGTGGTCAAGGTCCGGGTGCTCGATGTGGACGTACCCCGCAAGCGCATCTCGCTGACCCTGCGCCTGGACGACGAGCCGGCGGCCGGCGGTGCTGGTCGGACGAGCCAGGAGGGGCGTGGCGGCCCGGCGCAGCGCGCACCGCAGGGCGGTCGCGGCGGCCAGGGCGGTCGTGGCGGCGGGCAGCAGGGCGGTGGCGGCGGCCAGGGTGGCCGTGGCGGCCAGGGTGGTCGTGGCGGGCAGGGTGGTCGTGGCGGGCAGGGTGGTCGCAGCGGCGGGCAGCACGGCGGTCGCGGCGGGCAGCAGCGGCAGGGCGCACCGGCGCCGGCCAACGACGCGATGGCCGAAGCCCTGCGCCGCGCCGGCCTGGCCTGACCCCGGTCAACCGGCGCGAGCGATCGACCGAAACGCCCACGCCACAGCAGATCTTGGACAGTTTCCGTTCAGACGGAACGGAAACTGTCCAAGATCGGGGTCCGTCCGGGCGACGACCCGCGCGAAACGCGAGCCAGGCCGATGACGTGGTCGCGGCCGGTGGCCGCGACGGTGAGTCGATCCCGTTGCGGACGCTGCTCACCCGGTTGCTGGACGACGGGACCGACGAGCCAGACCCCACCACCAGACCTGCTGCACCACGAGGGTGAGCAGTCCGGCCAGGACGATCGCACACAGGTTGATCACCAGTTGGAGGGCCGAGCCGCCCGCTTCGTCCCACACTCCGTAGGCGGCGGCCACCGCCACGTTCGCGGCGGCCGGGACCGTGGTCACCGAGATCAGCACGCCGACCAGGCTGCCGGACTTCTTCGACGTCAACGAGAGCATCCCGGCCACGCCGGCAAGTAGACCGACCACCCAGGACAGCGCGTCCGGCCGCCAGATGAAGTCGGTGAGCGGACGTTCGGCGAGCAGCATCTCCCGACTGACCAGGCCGGCGGCGGTCAACGCCCAGGTGCTCAGCACGGTGACCGCCATGGCCGCCATAAAACCGACAGTCAGGGCCAGCACCGAGCGGCCGATCACGTCCAACCGACGACGTAGCAACGCCACGCAGAGCGCGGCGAGCGGGCCGAACTCCGGACCGACCACCATCGCCCCGACGATGAGGATCGGCTGGTCCAACAGCACACCGATGCCGGCGATCATGGTGGCCACCACGATCAGTACGAGGTAGGTGCCGGACAGTTCGGTCTGCTCGCCGGTCTTCGCGGCGATCTCGTCCCAGACCACCGCGTCCGCCCCGCTGCCCGGTGCCCGCTCCGCCGCCCGGTCAGCCGCGGCGGAGACGGTCAACTCCACATCGTCGGCCGCGATGCCGCCGGTGTCGTCCACCCCCATCCGCTGCAACTCCTGCAACACCCGGTCGGCGCTCTCCCGCACGACGTCGAACTGGATGAGGTCGCCCGGGGGCTGCCGGGCGACGCCGGGCAGCACCACCAGGTGGGTCACGCCGGGCTCGGCGGCCAGCAGGTCGATCACGTTCGCCGACTGCTCCGGCGAAGCGATCACCCTCAGGTGCAGCACGTGTCCTCCCCCTCACCCGACCGACCGGTCCCCTACCCGCCCGACCGGCCGGTCGAGACCCTACCGCCCGGCCGCCGGCCGCACGGACCGCAGGAGGGCGTACGGCTGCTGAACCCGCAATGGCCTGGTCGACCGACCCTGCCCGGCGACGCGTGCCGGGCGCAACCACGCGGCGGGTTGCCGGGCAGGGCAGCCGCGCCGGGCAAAGAACCTCATGCGGCATCCTTTGGAGCTGATGCGGCAAACGAATCGCGCCGTATCCCGCGCCACCGCGTCGCTCCGAATCTGATACGACGAGCGGGTCATGCCGTGATGTCACAAACGGGTCAGCTCGAAAGGACTCGCCAAGCACTCCCAGACCGGGCGCGGGACACAGGTGGCGCAGGGGAGGACGGGACCGTCCACAGCGGCGGCTGTGGACGACCCCGCGCAGCGCCCGCTCGACCCGCTCGGCACTGGCGGCGCGCGGAGAGCGAATGGCCCGCAGGAGCGCAGCGGGCGGCTGGACGCTGTCATCGACCTGGGTGCGGTCGGCGTGGTCGACCCCGCGGTGGACCTGATCGTCCGGCACACGCTGCGGGCCGTACTCGACTGAGCCGGTGGCGTACCGTCACCCTCGTGGGTGAGCGGGACGCCCGGGAGTGGCGGGATCAGCAGCGGCAGGCGGTGCGGGCGCACGCCGACGCGGACGCGCGGCGGCGGGCCGCCGAGCACGCGCAGGCGGCGGACCTGGTGGCCTGGTTCGTGGCTGAGGCCACCCGGCGAGGGCTGCCCACCACCCGGTTGGCCGCCCGGGGGTACGACGGGCGTGGACGCTACCGGACCAGGCTGACCGGCTGGTATGTCGACCGGGCCGAGACCCGGGCGGTGGACGTGGATGGCCGGTTCCACCTGTTGACAGTGCCGGGTGGTTGGCGGGCCCGGCTCTTCGGTGTCGACCCGGAACCCAGCCCGGCGCCGTTGGTCGTCGGGGCCGGCGGTCGCGACGGCGAGTCGATCCCGTTGCGGACGCCGCTCACCCGGTTGCTGGACGACGGGACCGGCAAGCCGGGTTCGCCCCCCGCCCGACTCTGAGCGGGCCGGCCGGCCCGTCTCACATTCGGTGGCCGGCCACCGTCACCGTCACGTCCGCCGCGGTGACCGACGAGGTCAGCCCCCGCATCGGGCTGCCGGACGTCGTCGAGAACAGCGCGAGCGGTTTCAGCCGCCTGTTCCACACCGAATAGCGCGAACGGTCGTTTGTCCATAGTAGCGACCCCCTATGATTGATTCATCCTCGTTTGACCAGTTCAAACCAAAGGCCCAATTGGTGAATCTCGTACGCATTCAAGAGGATCCCCACTGCATTTGGTCAGGAATCACGCCATGCTGAGTGTTCCGCTCGCTGGCGGAATCGTTCTCGCACTCGTCGTCGGCACGCTGCTGCAACCGCTCGTTCTTCGCCTGCTGAGAGCAGCAGCGGTGCTCGACATACCGTCGGAGCGGTCCTCGCACAGCACACCGGTTCCGCGCGGCGGGGGCGTGGGAGTCGCCGCGGCGGCGGGGCTCGCGCTTCTCCTGAACGAACACGCCCGGTCCATCGCCGTACCGCTGCTCTTCTTCGCGGCGATCGGGCTCCTGGAAGACCTGCGGGGGGTCCCGATCCGCAGCCGACTGCTCCTGCAGGTGCTGGCCGGCCTGGGCACGGCGGTGATCCTGGTGCCCGGCGGGCAGACCTGGTACGTCCACGTGCTCCTCGTCCTCGCCCTGGCGGCCTGGGTGACCTCGTACGTGAACGCCTTCAACTTCATGGACGGCATCAACGGCATTTCGGCCGTGCACGCGATCCTCGGCGGGTTGGCGTACGCCGTGCTCGGAGTGCTCACGGACCTTCCGCTACTGATCGCGGCCGGCAGTCTGATCGCCGCCGCCTCGCTGACATTCCTGCCCTGGAACGCCTGGGTCGCGAAGGTCTTTCTCGGCGATGTCGGGTCGTACGCCCTGGGCGGTGCGCTCAGCACGATCGCCGCCTACGCCATCGTGCGCGGCACGCCGCCGGAGGCCGCCGTGGCGCCACTCGCGTTGTATCTCGCCGACACGGGCTGGACGCTCCTGCGCCGCATCAGCAAGGGCGAAGCCTGGTACCGCCCCCACCGCAACCACGCCTATCAGCGGCTGACGGACGGCGGTTGGTCGCACCAGCGGGTCACCGCGACGACCGCCGTCGTCGGCGCGACAGTGGCCGGCTGCCTGGTCGCCGCGTCCTTCAGCGGACCAGTCACCCGGGTCGCGCTGGACGCCACGGCCCTCGCCATCCTCGCCGCCTACCTCGCTGCCCCCGCCTGGCTCACCGCACAGCGGGCCCAGCCTTCGCCGGAAGGAAGAACGATCCATGCCAGAACTGTCAGCTCAACGAGCCGGTGACCCGGCCGGCCCCGGGAACCGGCCGATAAAGAAGGTCGCGGTGCTGGGCAGCAGCGGCTTCGTCGGCCGCGCGGTCGTCGCCGAGCTGCGCAGCAGGGGGGCCGAGGTCCAACTCGTCTCCGCACCGCGCCTGTCGTGGCCACTCACCGAGTCACTCCGGAGCAATTCGGTGCCGGCGGATCTCCAGCGGGACGTCGTCGATGCCCTCGCCGCACAGCTCGACGGCGCACACGTCGTGATCAACACGGCCGGGCTGCCGAACGGGTCCGCCCCGGACAGCGCGGAGTTGTACGGCGGAAACGCACTGCTGCCCACCCTCGTCGCCCGAGCCAGCGCCCTGGTCAACGCCGACCGGCTGGTCCACGTCAGCTCGGCGGCGGCGCAGGGGGCGATGGATCTCGACGAGACATCGCGGACGATGCCCTTCTCGCCGTACTCCCGCTCCAAGGCGGTCGGCGAACGCCTGCTGCAACGCGAGGACTGCATCGATACGGTCATCTATCGGTCGACCTGGGTTCACGACGTGGATCGACCGAACACCAGGGCGCTCGTCCGGCTCGCGCAGTCGCGGATGAGCTGCGTCGCCGGGGACGGTACCGCGCCGACACCCCAGGTCCTCATCGACGACGTCGCCGCGGCGATCGCCCACCTCGGGCTCGTCGACGGCCCGGTGCCGCCCATCGTGCTCCAGCCGCACAACGGCATGACGACAGGGCTGCTGCTGCGCCTGCTCGGTGGCCGCGAGCCACTGCACCTCCCACCACTGATGGCGCGGTACGCGACGCGCTGCGTCACCGCGTACGGGCGGACGGGTCTGCACGCCAACGCGCACGCCCGTCGGGTGGAGATGCTCCTGTTCGGCAAGCGGCAGACGCCCGGCTGGCTCACCGACCAGGGGTTGGCGCCCACGCTGCGCCCCGAGGCGTGGGAGCGGCTGAGGACTGCCGGCGCCGAGCCGACACCCGCCGCGACGCCGAACGCCGACGCCGTGGCGCGGCCCCGAACAGGTGACCGGCGACCGGTCGAGACGAGCGGAGCGGACGCGGAAAACCGGTCCCTGACGACGTAGCTCCGCCCCCAACAGGAAGGCTCTCCATGGCTCTCGCCCCCGGGTCAGGCCCGACCGGCCTGATCGGTTCCTTTGCTGCTCCGGCCACGGTGGCAGCGCGGTGAGAATCGGGATCATCACCCAGTGGTACGACCCGGAGGGTGGCTCCGCCGTCGTTCCGGGGATCATCAGCCGGTCGCTCGTCGCCCTCGGGCACGAGGTGCACGTGCTCACCGGCTTCCCGAACTATCCGTCCGGCCGGCTGTCTCCGGGCTACCGGCTGCGCCCCTACCGCTTCGAGATGATGAACGGCGTCTCGGTGCACCGGGTGCCGCTGGTGCCCAGTCACGACCGGTCGGCGCTCGGGCGGGCCGCCAACTATCTCAGCTTCGCGGCCTCCGCCGCGGCCCGGCTGGACCTGCTCCGCAAGGTCGACGTGTGGCTGGTCTACTCGTCGCCGGCGACGGTGACGCTGCCCGCGATGGTGGCCCGTTGGCTGCACGGACGCCCGTACGTGATTCTCATGGAGGATCTCTGGCCGGACACCCTGGCGGAGAGCGACTACGTGCGCCCGGGCCGTCGCACCGACCTGATCGTCCGGTGGCTCAACAGGTTCTGCGACGCGGCGCACCGGGGCGCGTCCTCGGTGGCGGTCATCGCCCCTGGCATGGCCGACATCCTGAGCAACCGAGGTGTCCCCCGGGACAAACTCTCGGTCGTCTACAACTGGGTCGACGAGCGCCTCTTCCGGCCGCGAACACCTGATCCCCAGTTGGCGGCGGCCCTCGGGCTGAAGGGCTTCGTCGTCATGTACGCCGGGAGCATGGGAAACCTCCAAGGGCTCGACGTCGCCGTCGACGCCCTGGAGCATCTCGCCGACATCCCGGACCTGACACTCGTGTTCGCCGGCAGCGGTGTGGAGGAACGCCGGCTGCGCGAATCGGCGGCACGGTACGCGCCCGGCCGGGTGGTGTTCCTCGGCCAGCAGCCGGTCGAGCGGATGGTCGAGCTGATGCCGCTCGGTGACGTCCAGTTGATCTCCCTGCGCGATCAGCCCCTCC
Source organism: Micromonospora sp. C97 (assembly GCF_018070385.1). Lineage (NCBI taxonomy): Bacteria > Bacillati > Actinomycetota > Actinomycetes > Micromonosporales > Micromonosporaceae > Micromonospora > Micromonospora sp. C97. Next base: position 124,283 of record NZ_JAGPXU010000007.1, on the reverse strand, counting down.
TCCGGTCGATCATGCCCAGCAAGGTGCAGAGCACCCTGGCGTGCGGACGTCCCATCGTGGCCGCTCTGGCGGGTGACGCGGCCCGGCTCGTCGACGAGTCCGGTGCCGGGTTCGTCGCCCCTCCCGGCGACCCCTACGCACTGGCCGACGCGATCCGTCGGATGTACGAGTTGGGCGCTGAGAAACGCGAGGAACTGGGCCGCGGCGGTCGGCAGTTCTACCTGGAACGGCTCTCCGAGCGGGTCGGCAGCGTCGCGCTCGCCATGCACCTGGAGAAGGCGGTCCGGGGCCACGTCCCGGCCGCCGGCTGATCACGGTGCCGGTGGCGTTGTCGAGGAAGACGGCTCACCCGGTGGCACCCAGTGGCCAGGCCGAACGGCGGTGGCTGAGGCCGCTACAGCAGCCAGGCGCACTGGGCGGCCAATAGGATAGCCGGATCTTCAGCTCAGATAACCCGAAACACGGCCAGAGCAGCTGCTTCGCCCTGTAACAAGGACAAAGAGCGCAAAGCTCCTTCTGCCGGGCGGCGGAAGAGTCGGAGATCGGGACAGGGAGCCAGTACATGCCCCAGGACACGGAGCACACGGAGCGGCCGGACCAGCGGACCCGGCGGGCCAGGGCCCGCCGGCGCGCCATCGGATTTCTCGCGGCCGACACCGCCGCCTGGGTCGGTGGTCTGGTGGCCGCCGCCTGGACCCGGTTCGAGTTCCAGCTCCCTCCCGGCCAGCTCGGCCGGGCCGCGGCGGTCGGACTGGCCGCGGCGGTCCTGCACGTGGCGGTGGCGGCGTTGCGCCGGCTCTACTCCGGACGGCACCCGCTGGGCAGCCTTCAGGAGGTCCAGGGCGTCGCCGGCACCACCATCACGACGGCCGCCATCCTGCTGCTCGGGCTCCTGCCGTCCGGCGATCGGCCGGTGCCGGCGAGCACCCCGCTGGTCGGCGGCGCACTCGCGCTACTGCTCATGCTCGGTAGCCGGTTCGTGTACCGGCACCGACACGACCTCGCCATGCGCCCGGATGTCAGGTCGTCGACGCCGGTGCTGCTGTTCGGGATGGGTGACGCCGGTCAAGGGCTGCTCCGCGCCATGCTCAGCGACCCGCGCGGCCGGTACCTGCCGGTCGGCGCGCTCGACGACGACGCCGACAAACGTGACCTGCGCATCGGTGGGGTGCGGGTGCTGGGTGGACGGCACGACGTGGCCGCCTCGGTCCGCCGTACCGGCGCCACCGCCGTCATCTTCTCGGTGGCCAACGCGGACGCCGCGCTGATCCGCCAGATCCGCGAGGCCACCCTCGAGGCCGGCGCGGTCTTCAAGGTGCTGCCCCCGGTGCGGGACCTTGTCGACCACCGGATCACCGTCACCGACGTCCGGGACGTGGAGGTCAGCGACCTGCTCGGCCGCCGGCAGGTGGTCGGCGACCTGCCGCTGAGCACCAACAGCCTGACCGGCCGACGGATCCTCGTCACCGGCGCCGGCGGGTCGATCGGCTCCGAACTCTGCCGTCAGGTGATGAAGGCCAACCCGGGCGAGCTGATGATGCTGGACCGGGACGAGTCGGCCCTGCACGGCCTGCAGATGTCGCTCGCCGGACGGGCCATGCTGGACGGCCCCGAACTGATCCTCGCCGACCTGCGCGACGACGAGGGCATCCGGCGGATCATGCGGGAACGCCGTCCGGAGATCATCTTTCATGCGGCGGCGCTCAAACACCTGACCCTGCTGCAACGGCACCCGGGCGAGGCGGTCAAGGCGAACGTCTGGGGCACCCTGTCGGTGCTGGACGCCTGCCAGGACGTGGCGAAGTTCGTCAACATCTCCACCGACAAGGCAGCCAACCCCATCAGCGTCCTCGGCTACTCGAAGCGCATCACCGAACAGTTGACAGCTCACGCCGCGTCCCGGTTCCCGGGCACGTTCCTCAGCGTTCGCTTCGGCAACGTGCTGAGCAGCCGCGGCTCGGTGGTGACGGCCTTCCAGCGGCAGATCGAGGCAGGGAAGCCACTGACCGTCACCCACCCGGACGTCACCCGCTATCTGATGACCATTCAGGAGGCCGTCCACCTGGTGCTCCAGGCTGCCGAGATCGGCCGAGACGGCGAGGCGCTGGTGCTCGACATGGGCGAACCGGTCCGGATCGTCGACCTGGCGCGTCAGATGGCCGAGCAGGCCGCCAGCTCCGTGCCCATCGTCTACACCGGGCTGCGGCCGGGCGAGAAGCTGCACGAGGACCTGCTCGGCGTCGGTGAGGTCGACACCCGACCGTTCCACCCCCTGGTGTCCCACGTGGCCGTGCCGCCGCTCGACCCGATGGAGGTGAGCGGGCTCGACCCGTACGACGACCCGGCGAAGATCATCGAGCAGCTCGCGCTGCTCTGCGCCCAGCCGGTCGCTCCGGCGGTGAAGGGCCCGCGGGGCGTGCCCCTGCAGTCGCACTGATCTGATCGACCCCGTCGCCACGGCGGGGCTGAACGGGGTGACGCCACGCGGGCGTCACCCCGTTCCGTTCGCCCACGGGGGCGTCCCGCCGTCACGGCGCACCAGCGCGCGGCCCAGGGCCGGGAGTCCGGCGAGGTCCAGGCGCACAGCGACCAGGGCCGGCGATCACGCGTTCGTGATCGCCGGCCCTGGTGCCGAGTTGGTCAGCGGCGGATGCCCGCCCAGTCGTGGTGCCGGCGCACTGTGGAGAGGATGAAGTCCACCACCCGCCGGGAGGTGTCGGGCACCTGGTAATCGGCCGGGCAGGGCACCCCCTCGGCGGCGACCTGCGCCACCGTCACCTCGACCGCCTCGACCACGCCCAGCGGGTCGAGGCCGGTCATGATGATGCCGCCCGCGTCGAGGGCCTCCGGGCGTTCGATCGACTCGCGCAACGTCACCGCGGGAAAGCCGAGGATGGCGGCCTCCTCGCTGATCGTCCCGCTGTCGGACAGGGTGCAGAACGCCTTCGTCTGCAGGTGCACGTAGTCCAGCAGGCCGAACGGGTCGTGGAAGGCGATGCCGTCCAGTGCGCTGGCATCCGGGGCCAGCGCCTCCAGCCGCTTACGGGTGCGCGGGTGGGTGGAGACCAGCACGGGGAAGCCCCACCGGTCGCGAACCGCGACCAGGCAGTCCAGCAACCGCTGGAGCCGCTCGGGGCGGTCCACGTTCTCCTCCCGGTGCGCGCTCACCAGGAAGTACCGGCCCTGGTCGAGTTCCAGTTGACGCAGGATGGTCGAGCTGGCGATCGGAGTCCGGTAGTGCTCCAGCACCTCCCGCATGGGTGAGCCGGTGTGCAGGATGCGGCGTGGGTGCAGGCCCTCGGCGAGCAGGTTACGCCGGGCGTGTTCGGTGTAGACGAGGTTGAAGTCGGCCACGTGGTCGACCAGGCGGCGGTTGGTCTCCTCCGGCACGTTCAGGTCGAAGCACCGGTTGCCGGCCTCCATGTGATAGACCGGCACCCGCATCCGGCGGGCCATCAGCGCGGCGATGCAACTGTTGGTGTCACCGAGCACCAGCAGGGCGTCGGGTCGCTCCTCGGCGATCGCGGTCTCCATGCCGACGAGCACCCCGCCGAGGACCCTCCCCAGCGACGAGGTGTCGACCCGGAGAAAGCGGTCCGGCTCCCGCAGCCGCAGCTCCTTGAAGAACACGTCCGACAGGGTGCTGTCCCAGTTCTGCCCGGTGTGCACCAGCGTGTGCTCCACCGTGTCGTCGAGTCGCGCGAGCACCCGGGAGAGCCTGATGATCTCCGGCCGGGTGCCGACGACAGTCATGATCCGGGTCATGCCCGCCCTCTCTCTGCTGCCGCCAGGGGCGCCGTCCGGGCCGCCTCCACCGGCTCCGCCCAGGTGTCCGGCCGGTCCGGGTCGAAAAGCTCGTTGGTCCAGAACATCGTCACCAGTTCGTCAACACCGGTGTTCACCAGCTTGTGCACCCACATCGTGGGCATGTCGACGAGGGTTGGCTCGGCACCGCTCACCGGGAACCGCAGCACCTCGTGGTCGCCGACCCGGCGCAGGCTGATCTCGGCCGAGCCGCGCAGCACCACGAACCGCTCCACCTTCGCCAGGTGGAAGTGTTCTCCCCGGGTGATCCCGGGCCGGGTGGTGGAGCAGAACGACTGCCCCGCCCCGCCGTGCGCCTTGACCGTCTCGACCAGTTCGCCGCGGGCGTCCGCTCGCCGGGGCAACGCCATCGGGTAGTGCGCCGGGAAGCAGTGCGACCGGTAGGTGTTGAACAGCCGCACGTCGTGCCGGTTCAGCAGGGACGGGATCTCCCCGGTCCGGTACGTCGCGGCCATCCCGGCGAGCCGGTCCGCCAAGGCTTGGACGCCGACACGCAGCGCCGGCATGGCCGGATCCCACGACCCCCCGCGGGACAGCCCGATGAGCCGGGCGGCGGCATCGGTGACGTGCACCAGGCTCAGTTCACGGTCGGCGTGCACCTCGGGCCGCCCACCCTCGGCGAGCAGCCGGCAGAAGGTCGCCACCGCCGAGTTGTAGTGCGGTCGCCCGTGCTCGCCGTACAGGTTCGGCAGCAACACGTCGTCGAGGTCGACGCCGGTGTCCGCCAGCACCCGCGCCGCCTCGGCCTTGGCGTCGCCGTACGGTGTGCCGTTGCCGGCCTGCACCGAATTGGCGTAGACCACCCGCGCCGGCGGGTTCGCGCAGTGCTTGAGCCCGTCGGCGAGTTGGGTGGCGAGCTGGATGTTGCCGGCGGCGACCTCGGCGGCGTCGCCCCGGTTGACGCCGGCCAGGTGCAGCAGGCGGTCGTGGCCGGCGATCTTCGCCGCGATCACTCCCGGGTCGGCCAGGTCGACACGGCTGAGCACTGTCGGCTCCGGCCACCCCAGCGCGCGCAGCAGCACCCGGACGTGCCAGCCGAGAAAACCTCCGCCGCCGGTGACGGCGAGCTTCAGCACGCCAACACCGGGTCTCGCAGCGCCAGCTCCGCGCGCACCTCGGGCAGCGTCTTCAGCAATTCGACAAGCTCGGGTACGCCGAGCTGCGGCGCGTTCGACGAGTTGAAGTCCTCGGTCAGCCCGGCACCGAACTCGCCCTCGGAGACGTAGAGCGCGTAGTTGAGATCGCGACCGTCCAGCGGCACCCGGAGAAAGTCTCCGAAGTCCTCGGCCTGGGCGAGTTCCTCCCGACTGGCCAGCGTCTCGGCCTGCTTCTCGCCGTGTCGAATGCCGATCACATCGAGCTTGGCGGGTACGTCGAAGAGCTGACACACCGCCTCGGCCAGGTCGCCGACGGTGCACGCCGCGGCCTTGCGGATGAAGATGTCACCCGGCCGCGCGTGCTGGAACGCGTGCTCGACCAGCTCGACGGAGTCCGCCAACGACATCACGAACCGGGTCATTCCCGGATCGGTCACGGTGGGCGCCCGGCCCGCCTTGATCTGCTCGATGAAGAGCGGAATCACCGACCCACGCGAGTACATGACATTGCCGTACCGCACGCAGGAGATGGTGGTGGCGCTGTTCGGATTGTTCCGGGCGTGCGCCTGGACGACCTTCTCCATCATCGCCTTGCTCATGCCCATCGCGTTCACCGGGTAGACGGCCTTGTCGGTGCTGAGCACCACCACCGACCCGACGCCGTTGCGCTCGGCGGCCTCGACGACGTTGCTGCTGCCCAGCACGTTCGTCCGTACTGCCTCGAGGGGGAAGAACTCGCACGACGGCACCTGCTTGAGGGCGGCGGCGTGGAAGATGTAGTCGATGCCTCGGCTGGCCTTGAGCACCGAGTCGTAGTCGCGGATGTCGCCGACGTAGTAGCGGACCCGCTCGTCACCGAGCAGCCGACGCATCGCGTCCTGCTTGGCCTCGTCCCGGCTGAGCACCCGAACCTCGCCGACGCCGCGGGCGAGGAGCCGGCGAACCATGGTCTGACCGAAGGAACCGGTGCCGCCGGTGATGAGCACGCGGTGCCCGGTGGTAGCGAAAGTCATAAACCCTCCCGTGTCGTCGATTCGCCGATCCATAACCCGACGAGTCGGCGAGTGGAGCCAGGGCGTCGCCCACGATCCATCCGCAGCAAGGGCCGGCTCGGCCGGTTGCGGCACCGGGGACAACGACATGTCCAGCCGGCAGATACGCTTCTCGCTGCTAAATCGCCGTAAAGCATGACAAGGAAGAAACGATCGCGGGTGGTCGGTCGCCCCGGGGACCGCATGCGGCGACGAGTCGCGCCAAAGTGCGCAGCCCGGACGGCATCTGTCGCAGTCATTTCATGAAACATGCGAATTACCGGATCGACGCTTGCTATAACACCCTTACGCACTGGTGACACACATCCGGCACGTCCGCCTGCGACCTTGGCCGGCTCTTCAGAACGACACACGTCTTCGGTCCTGCCGTGCGCCTACCGACGGACAGCTTGGCGGTGCAGGCCGGGATGAGCAGAACGACCACTACCGGGACGCACCCGGCGGAGCGGACACTGACGCGGGAGCACAGCTGGATGAGCACGACAACACCAGACCTCACCACACGTCGATTCGCGCCAACGCCGGCGTTGCCGCGAACGAATCAACAACCCCCGGCCGTGTTCCGTCGTTCGCTGCGAGCGTGGCTGCCACTATTGTTGGCCGGCGGCTGGATGCTGGGCACATTCGGCCTCTTCTGGACCGGGGCGTTGGCGCAGGAGGTGCCGAACCGCGGCGTGCTGTGGCTGTTCGTGTTGAGCGCGACCGGCGCCTTTGCCGTCGGTTATGTCGCACAGCTCTTCCGCGGCAATTCCGCGCCCAGGGCCAGAACGACCCGCTCCACCGACATCCTGCGGGCTCGCCGGTTGGTGCTGGCCGGTGGCATCTACTACATGGTCTTCGGCGTGGCCCTGCTACTCGAATACGGGGCAACCGGTCCGGGCAGCATCATTGCCAGCCTGCAGGACCCAGCGGGGGCGTACCTCAACAAGTTCACCGTCTACCAGCAGCAGGAGGACGCCGGGCGGACCAACCCGGTCATCCAGGTACTGACCCTGCTCGGCGTTCTGGGCACCGCGCTCGTGCCACTGCTCGTCGTCTACTGGCGGCGACTGTCGAGCGGCCTGCGACTCGTGGGGCTCGCCGGCATCGGCGTCTACAGCGTCTTCTTCCTCTACATCGGCACGCTCAAGGGCCTCGGCGACTTCGTGTTGATGATTGCCGCCGGGCTGCTCATCGCGTCGTCGCGGAATCCCGATCGCATCGCGCAGCGGCAGAAGCGGCGACGCGCGACGGTGCTGGTGGCGGTCGTGGTCGTGCTCTTCTGCGGCTACATGATGAGCAATCAGGCAGATCGCGTGGACCAGTTCGGCACCCAGGATCGGGTCCGTGCGAATCCGACGGTCGAGCGGATCGCCGGCGAGCAGGTGGCGACCGGGCTGGCCGCGCTGGTGATCTATCCAACCCACGGTTACCTCGGCCTCGCCTACAACCTCGAAACGCCGTTCACCTGGTCCCACGGGCTCGGCAGCACCCCGGCGATCACCTCGTACGCCAGCCAGTACCTCGGCATCGACGCTGACCAGTACCCGGCGTACCCGGTCCGTACCGAATACCGGACGGGGTGGCCTGCGGGCATGTACTGGGCGACGATCTATCCCTGGCTGGCCTCAGATCTCACCTTCCCGGGAACGGTGCTCTTCATGGCCCTGCTGGGTTGGTTCTTCGCCCGGCTCTGGCGCGAGGTGAACCTCTCGGGTGGCATCCTGCCGATCTTGATCTTCGTGCAGATGTGTCTGCTCGTGGCGTACATCCCGGCGAACAATCAGCTCGGCATGTCGCGCCCAGCGCTGATCGGCGTCGTCACCCTGCTGTTCCTGTACGTGTGGACGGCCCTCACCCGCAGCGGGAGCGGGTCAACGCCTCCCGCGCGGGTGCTGCGGTAGGCCGCGCTTCTCCACCGACCCGCCACCACCACCCGGTGGGGCGGTCATCAGGTCGGCCAGGAAGGACCGGAGCCGTTCGCCCTGTGCCTCCGGACCGCGCGTCCGTCGTACGAACGCGGCCCCCGCGCCGCCGAGAGCGGCCCTCTCCTCGGGAGCCATGGCGAGCACCCGGAGCAGGACGTCGCGCAGGCCCTTGGCCGTGTCGGACTCGGCGAAGCACAGGTACGGGTCATAGTCGGGCGGGATGCCCGGCAGCCTGGTGGTCACCACCGGAACGCCGGTCGACAGGTACTCGATGAGCTTCGACGGAAACGAGTAGCGGACGAACGACTGATCCACCGGTCGCGGGTTCACCAGAACCGAGGCACGTGCGAGGCGCGGCATCAGCGCCGCGCGGTCGAGCAGCTCCGGGGCGGCGATCCGGGGATCGGCCTCGGCCTGGGTCCGGGACCATTCCTCCAGCTCTCCCCTACCGAACAGGAACAGGCGCAGATCGGGATCGTCCATACCGCGGAACGCCTCGACCAGACGATCCACACCGTAGGCCCGGGTGAGCCCGCCGGCGTACACGACGTCGCGGCAGACCGCCGGCGCTTCGTCCGGCGCCACGCGGGGCCGAGCTGAGACGAGCGGACGGGTGGGGTGGGCCGTCGACGCCTCGGCCGGGGGCGGATCGCAGATTCCCTCCATGACCAGACGCGGGAGCGAGGGCGCGAAGTCCTCGGCGAGCGCGGTGGTGAGCACCACGACGCCGGAACACCGCCGCAACGCCAACCGGACCAGCGTGTGATCCAGCCGCCGTAACGCCCGGACGATCCGGCCGTCCTCAGGGAGAACCACTCCCGGGGGATCCGTCAGGACCGGCACCACCCGTACCGACCGTCGCCACGCGACCAGGGCCCCGAACCACAGGAACGGCGAGTGGACGCCGTGGATGAGCAGAACGTCGTCGCCGTGCTGGCGCAGCGTCCGCGAGCCCGCACGGACGACCGCGACGAACCGCGTCAGATGTTTCAGGCCGAGCAGGTTGACGAAGCCCAGCAGCTCTCCCTGCACGCCGTCCTGCTCGAACCGCCCCGACCTGAAGCGGATCTGGCGGTTGCGCGGGAAGGTCGACGCGGGGGCCGCGGAGAGCAGACGGACCGGACCGCCCGCGGCGCGGATGCTCCTCACCAGGGCCCAGGCGAACGTGTGGGTCTGGGTGGGCATGACGACGTCGTGCGCCACGATGTGACGGAACAAGTCGTCCCCGATGGTGAAGCCCAGCAGTAGCACCCGGGGACAGGGCTCGTCGGTCACGTCGCACCTGCCAGGATGCGCCGGTAGACGCCATCGAGAGACCGGAGCATGACCGGCAGGCTGTACGCGTCGTGCACCACCTTGCGGCCCGTCTCCCCCAGGTGCCGGCGTTCGGCGGCGTCGTCGAGCAACGGCTCCAGGGCCGTGGCGAATGCGACAGGGTCGCCGGCCGGCACCAGATGACCGCCGCCCTGGCGAAGCACCTCGATGTTGCCACCGACGGCCGAGGCTACGACGGGCAGAGCGTGGGCCATCGCCTCCAGCAGAGCGTTGGACAGGTTCTCGTGCAGGGTGGGAAAGACGAAGATGTCCGCGGCCGAGAGGAGGTCCGGCACGTCGAGCCGATTGCCGAGCAGCCGCACCTCGATGCCGTGCACGTCGGCCAGTGCCTCGGCGATTCCGGCCCGGTCCGGTCCGTCACCGGCGACCAGCAGCACCCGGCGACCAGGGCGTGGCGGCAGTCGGCGAAGCGCGTCCGCCAGCACCCCGAAGCCCTTGTCCCAGTTCAGGCGCGCTACCGCGATCATGGCCACGTCGTCGTGGGCAAGGCCGAGGGCCGCGCGTCGGCTACTCCTCACGGCACCGACATCGGTCGGTAGCGGAACCCCGTTGGGGATCACGCCGACGAGCTTGCCGGCGTGTGCCCGGACGAAGTCCCGGTTGGCGGCGTACTCGCAGACCGTGGCGACGTGGCTGGCCATCCGCAGCGTGGCCGGCTCCGCGCCACGGGCCACCATCGTTCTCCGCCAGGTGTGGCCGCCGTGCCTCAGGTCCCGCACGGTGCCGTGCACCGTGACCAGGATTCGGGGGCAGCCGGCCAACCGGGCGGCGAGCACGCCATGAAAGCCCTCGTTCTGCAGGCCGCGCACGTGCACCAGGTCGGGGCGTACCCCCCGCAGAAGTCGGACCCACTGGCGCAACAAAGGCACGTTGAGGCCACCGTTGCCGCCGACCTGATGCATGCGGACGAACTCGTACCGCTCGCTGAGTGGGGAATCCAGCACCCGCCCCACGGCGGTCAGTGGCCCGTTGGCGCCGGGCGTACCGGCCGAGTGCTGCACGACTATCGGCCGTGCTCGCACAGGTGGGGTGTACGGACTCTGCTCGTCCCGACTGGCTGGCTCCACTGACACTCCATCGTCGACGACCGGCACCGGCGGCGTGCCCTGATCCCCAGTAACCGAATCGGTGCGTACAGTAACACCGGCAATAGCCGTCAAAAGCCTGAGACACGCTTTATACGAATGGAAAGCATGAAAAGCTACGAGACCCTCACCTCTCCAGCTCAGCCGACCATTACCTCCGGCGAACCCGGGCCACGAGTGGTCATGGTGGCGGCGTACCGGTTCCCGCACGGTGACGCCATGTCGAACCGACTGCTCCAGCTGGCCCGCTCCGCGACTCCCCCGGGCGCGACAACCCTGATCGTGAACGACTGGCCCGACAACGAACGGCAACCTGAGCTGTTCGCCCTGCCACCCGAACTGCGTCTGATCACGCTGGTCGCCGCAGGCGGAGGCAGCCGGCTCCGGCGCTGGCTGCGCCGGCAGAGCCGACCACTGCGCGTACTCAAGGCCCTGCGTCAGGCGGGGGTGCCCGTCGGTGACGTCACTGCTGTCTGCCTTCCACTCGGGTTGTGGAACCTGACCACCTGGATCGTGTTACGGCTGACGATGCGCTGCCCGTTGACGGTGGACGTTCTCGAACGGCACGACCCCCGACAGTTTCGCCGTGGACGCCTGACGCCCTACTTCATCCGGCACCGGTGGCACTCCTTCCTCGCTGCGCGGCTGGCCGATCGGATCATCGCCATCTCCACGACGCTGCAGCGACGTCTCATCCGGCCGAACCGGCCCGTCCTGGTGGTTCCGCCCCAGGTCGACTGCGCCGACTATCGCCAACCGGCGCCCTCGTCACTGACGAAGAGCCTGCGTCTGCTGTACGCCGGCACCGCGGGCTCCAAGGACCACCTCGCCGCGGTGGTGGAGGGCATCCGTCGACTGCCGGAACCCGAACGCCAGCGGGTCCGGCTGACGATAGCCGGGATGACCCAGGAGCAGGCCGCAGCCATGTCCGACCTGGACCAGGGGGCGGTGACGGACCTCGGCGACCAGGTCATCTTCCTGGGGCGGGTGTCGCGCGAGCGTGTTCTCGCCGAACTGCGCGCGGCGCACTTCTCGGTGCTGGTCCGACCCACCGGGGGTTACGCCGAGGCGGGCTTTCCGTCGAAGGTCCCCGAGAGTCTGGCCGCCGGCTGCCCGGTTCTGCTCAACCACACCAGTGACCTGGCGACCTACATCGACGACGGTCGAGAGGGCATCGTGCTGGCGGGTCCCGGCGCGCACGACGTGCGGGACGGCCTCATGCGGGCGCTCACCCTGGACGACGCGCAGTGGTGGCAGATGAGCCGGCGCGCCCGGGAGCGGGCTGCGGCGTTCGACTACCGGGCCTGGGCACCCACGGTGAGCGCGTTCGTGGCCGGGGCGCGGACCGAGCAGGACCACGTGAGCGGGCAGACGGACGTACGCCCACCGCGCGGCGGGTGGTGATTCGACCCGATCACCCCAGCGGACCAGCGGGAGCTGTCGGCTCAGTCGTCCTCCTGCTGCCGGCTGAGGTCGCTCGCGCCGCCCGGTCCTTCTGATGCCCCGGCACGCCGTAGATCTCTCGGATCACCGCGGCCTTTTCCTGAGCGGGCAGGTGTCCACAGCCGAGTGACTTGGCCTTCATCGCGGTGAGGTACTCGTCGGTGCTCCGGAGAACGCGGGCAGGTACGCCCGCGGCGACGCTGCCGTCCGGAACGTCACGGGTCACGACCGAACCAGCGCCGATGATGCACCGATCCCCGATCCGCACCCCCGGCATGATGATCGATCGGACACCGATGTAGACGTCGTCGCCGATACTGATCGGCGCGGTCCATTCAAGATCGGGATGCTCTCCGCGCAGAATGAGAGTGCCACCGTCGTGGGTGAGGAACTGCACTCCGGCCGTGATGTAGACATTGTGGCCCAAGGTGATCAGCCATGGTTCAGAGCCGAACATGCTCCGGTTGACGCCGTAGAAACGCACCCGTCCGCGCAGGTTCACCCCGATCGAACGCGCGAACCCTTCCGGGTCGCGGGCTGCCGCTCGCCGATCACGCAGGGCGACGACGATGCCGCGCAATGTACTCACCATCATGCTCCATTTCGATCGGATTCGATCTCTTTGCTGAGACGCTGGCCAACGCCTTGCGGTATCCGACGACGGCGGCGGGAAGCACGGTGACCCCGTACGACAGCGCCGAGGCGAGCGCCACACCGGACAGCCCGTCCCTGCCCGCAAGGAGGATCTTCAGCGGTACGGCGACAACAAGGCAGACCGCCCAGCCGAGAAACTGCGCCCCCAGCAGCCCGACGCTGTTCTGCACCATGAAGAGCGGCGCCGCGACAGCGAGAAACACCGACCACACGGCGAGCGCGACGAACAGCGGGACCGGCACGTGGTCAAGGTCGTCCGACCGCACCCAGAGGCGCAGGATGTCGTTGCCGCCCAGAATGAGGCACAGCGCGGGCAGTGTCACCACCGCAGCGGACAGGTAGACCATCCGTCGGGTGCTGCGCCGGACCCAGGTCACATCACCCCGTGCGAGCGCCTCGCCGTTGGCCGGCCAGAGCGGCAGGTTGACCAAGGTGACGAACAGAACCAGCACGGCGAACATCCGCAGGATCACCGCGTAGTTCGCGGCCGCGTGCAGACCGAGCACCCGACCGACCAGGAACCCGTCGATGTTGAGGGCGATGGAACTCAGCACGGAGAGTCCGAAGAACCGCAACCCCAGTCGGAGCAGCCCCCGCACTTTCGAGGCGCGCACGTCCTTCACGCGTGGCCGGAGGTCGGGCTGCTGCCAGCCGAAATAGCAGAGCGAGTTGGCCAGGTTCAGCAGCGGCACGGCGAGCACCGCGGCGGCGATCACCAGAACCGGAGCGGCGTTCGCGGCGACGGCGGTCACCACCAGAGCCGCCGAGACGAGACTGCCGGCCGCCTGCCAGAGGTTGCTCTGCCCGACCTGTTGGTGGGCGTACTGCACCCGCTGGATGAGGGCCAGCGGGATGTTGATGAGGAAGGCACCGAAGCAGAGCAAGACGACCGCTCGGGCGTCCCGAGCCACCACCGGGTCCACGACGTTCAGAAACGCCGGCCAGGCAACCAGCTGAATGCTGAGCACCAACACCAGCAGGAGCGCCACCGCAAGGCAGGTGAGCAGGGCGTAGGCGCTCGCGATCTCCCGGGCCGCCACGCGGCGATCACCTGTGGCGTACAGCCGCGAGAGCCGGGTGAGCAGACCGTTTCCCAGGCCGAAGTCGGCGAACAACGCCATCGCGGTCAGCGACGTGATCGCCATCCACATGCCGTACCGCTCGGCGCCGAGATAGCTGAACGCGATCGGGGTGATCAGCAGCGGCGCGACCAGGCCGACGGCCTTGCCGGCGAGCGACGAGGCGATGCCGGTGACCAGCGCACGGCCACGCGACCGCCGTGCCGCCGACACGTCGTCCTGGCGTGGCTCCGCCTGCACCGTCGTGGCCCGTACCGCCGGCGTGGTGGCAGCGGACGCCTCGTCAACCGCGTCGACCAGCACGGGCGGGGCCGCCCCAGCGCGTGAGGGGCGGTCGGCCATCAGGCGGGCTGCTTCAACACGTGCGCCTCGAACCACTCGACGGTGGCCCGCAGACCGTCGAGCCGGGGAGTTGGCACCACGTCAGGAAAGAGTGAACGGAGCACCCTGTTGTCGGCCTCGGAGTGCCGGACGTCCCCGGGGCGGGGCGCCACGTGCCGCCGAATGATCGGGCGGCCGATGATCTGCTCCAACTCGGACACCACAGTGCGCAGCTCCGCGCGAACGCCGAAGGCGAGATTGACCGGCTGAGGATGGGTGACCGTCCGCTCGACAGCGGCCAGCAGCACCGCGCAGACCGTCTCGACATAGGTGAAGTCGCGTGACTGCCGACCATCTCCGTGGAGTTCGGTCGGCTCACCGCGCAGTGCCGCGTAGATGAAGCGGGGGATGACAGCCGCGTACCCGTGATCGTGCCGCTGGGCCGGACCGTAGACGTTGAAGAACCGGAACGCGAGGGTGGGAAGACCGAAGGACGTCTGGTACGCCAGTGCGTAGGCCTCGGTGGCCAGCTTGCTCACCGCGTACGGACTGAGCGGGCGGGTCCAGGCGAGCTCGGTCTTCGGCAGCACCGGGTTCGCGCCGTACACCGACGAGGACGAGGCGACGACGACATGGCCCACGTCGTGCCGGCGCGCTGCCTCCAGAACCCGCAGCGTGCCGGTGGCGTTGGCGTGGTGTGAGGCGATCGGATCACGCAACGAGCGCGGCACGCTCGGCAGCGCCGCCAGGTGCACCACCGCGTCCCGGCCGGCCATCGCCCGGTCCAGCGCCTCGTCGTCGAGCATCGAACCGGGAATCGTGTCCACGTCGAGGCCGTCGAGGTTGCTCATCCGCCCGGTCGCCAGGTCATCAAGAATCCGGATGTCGGTGACGCTGCGCCGCAGGACCGCGGCGCGGGCGAGATTGGAGCCGATGAATCCCGCACCGCCGGTGATGAGTAGTCGCATGCGTCCCGCCTCCACGCCCCGTTTACTGGTCAACCGGTCCAACGAGTTTCCCCAACGACTGTCACGCTTCGTCATCGTGCGACTACGGCACGACGATGCGCCGCGCCGTCAGGGGACGGTGGCGACGGACGAGTCGGGCCGCGCGGCGGACCCTGGAAGATCCGACAGCACCGCCAGCTCCGCTGGCGCCAGTCGGCGTTCCGGCGGGTAGAGCTGCTCTTCGTGCGAGACGATCGCCTCCACCGGCCAGCGCAACCGGATCACTCGGGCGGGGTTGCCGGCGGCGATCGCGTAGGGCGGCACCGGACGGGTCACCACGGCGCCCGCCCCGATCACCGCACCGCGACCGATCGTCACTCCGTGCAGGATGACGGCACGGGTGCCCACCCACACGTCGTCGCCGATCGTCACTCCCCGATCGAGAGCCCCGTCGGTGGGACACTTCTCGACGGAGATCATCGGCACGCCGAGGCGGTCGATCCGGTGGTTGCCACCCCGGATGGTCACCTCGGGCCCGAACATGACGTTGTCACCGATGCGGATCCGGGATCGAGCAGCCATGATGACCGGACGGTGACCGAGATCGACATTGCGGCCGACCTCGATCGTCTCGTAGGTGTAGACGCCGTCCGGGTCGAAGGCGAAGTTGTCTCCATGGGCGGCAAACCGGCGAGCGCTGGCCACGCCCCGCACGGCCCTGCGAGCCCGCGTGCCGTTGACCCAGATCAGGTCGAGGAGGCGGGCAATCGCCGTGACCACCCGCCCCGGGTGCTGCGACGACACGCGCATCAGGCTCGGCACCGCCCCGCGACGATGACGCCCGGCCGGACCGGACCACGGATCTGACGCATCGACACCTGTTCCCCCATCTGGCTTCGTCACCACTGCTGCGGACAGGAGCGAGCGTACGTGCGGATAGTCGGTTTTATGCACGAATGCCCATCTCTTGTGTCGGGAGAGTGCACGGGACCGGACGTCGGCGCCGACTTTTACGGCGGCCAGCCCACGCGGCCGGTCGTCACGGCAGGAAGTTACGTCGACACGGTCAGCAACGTTCCCCCCATCGAACCATTGACATCGATCACGCCGCACCGAAGGCTCGCGCCTACAGGTCCTTCACCCAAGGAGGCGCGATGAGACCGAGACGACTGGCGATCGCCAGCGTGGTCACCCTGCTCGGCGCACTGGCACTCACCCCACCGGCCAGCGCGCGGCCACCGTCCGACCCGGGCGCCCGCGACGGCCTGGAGGTGTACGTCGGCACCGTCGACGCGAAACAGCGGGAGCAGCTGCGCGCGGCGGGGGTCGACCTCGGCCACGACGCGAAGACGGACTCGTCGGGCCGGACGACGGTCGAGACGGTGCTCAGCCGACGGCAGGCGAAGCGGTTGACCGACAAGGGCGTACCGCTGTCGGTGAAGAAGATTCGCGGCAAGGACGCGTCGCAGGCGCTGCGGGAGCAGGGCGCGGCCGGCTGGACGAGTTTCCGTCCCTACGGTGAGCCGGGCGGCCTGCGCGACGAGCTGAACGCCACCGCAGCCCGATATCCGAAGCTGACCAAGGTGCAGACGATCGGTCGCAGCCAGCAGGGGCAGCCGATCGTCGCGGTGAAGGTCACCAAGAACGCGCGGACCGTCGCGGACGGCAAGCGGCCGGCGGTGCTCTATGCCGGCGCGCAGCACGCCCGTGAGTGGATCACGCCGGAGATGACCCGCCGGCTCATGCACCACGTGCTGGACAGCTACGGCACCGACCCGGAGATCACCAAGCTCCTGAACACGACCGAGCTGTGGTTCCTGCCGGTCGCCAACCCGGACGGCTACGACTTCACCTTCACCCCCGGCAACCGGTTGTGGCGCAAGAACCTGCGGGACAACAACGGTGACGGGCAGATCGGCTCCGGCGACGGCGTCGACCTCAACCGCAACTTCAGCTACAAGTGGGGGTACGACAACGAGGGTTCGTCGCCGGAGCCGAACAGTGAGACCTACCGGGGTCCGGGCCCCAACTCGGAGCCGGAGACGGTGGCCCTGGACCGGCTCTTCAAGCGGGTGGGGTTCGAGTTCTTCGTCAACTACCACTCGGCGGCCGAGCTGCTGCTCTACGGCGTCGGCTGGCAGGTGAGCACCCCCACCCCGGACGACGAGATCTACAAGGCGATGGCCGGGGACGACGCGCACCCGGCGGTGCCCGGCTACGACCCGGACATCTCCGCGGAGCTGTACACCACCAACGGGGACACCGACAGTCACGCCACCGTCAAGTACGGCACGCTGGGCTTCACCCCGGAGATGTCCACCTGCGAGGCCGCCTCGGCCGTCGACCCGGACGACCAGTGGCGCCCGGAGGACTGCGTCAGCGGTTTCATCTTCCCGGACGACGAGGCGCTGATCGCCGGCGAGGTGGGCAAGAACCTGCCGTTCGCGCTGGCCGTGGCCCGGTCCGCGGCGGACCCGGACGAGCCGGTGTCGGTGGTCGGTCGCAGCACCCCGGACTTCGTGGTGGACGCCTTCGACACCTCGTACGGGCGCACCCAGCAGGTCGCCTCGATCACCCGTCGGGCGCTGAAGAACGTGCGGATGCACTACATGGTCAACGGTGGACGGCCGAAGACTGTCGCGGTCCGCGAGTGGCGCGGCGGCGAACGGTACGGCGACACGCACGACGACTACTACGCCGAGCTACGCGGCACGGTCAGCGGCGCTAAGCCGGGCGACCGGGTGGAGGTCTGGTTCACCGGGAACAAACCGCGTGCCGGGGTGGTGGCCAGCGACCACTTCACCTATCGGGTGCACAACGACATCGGCGGTGACGTGCTGGTTCTCGCGATGGAGGACGTCACCGGCCTCAGCCCGGCGCAGACCGGCAGCACCGCGAAGTACGCCGACGAGGTCGCGGCGTCGCTGAGCGCCGCCGGGCGCAGCAGCGACGTGTACGACTTCGACGTCATGGGCCGCAAGGCGCCGCATCCGCTGGGCGTGCTGTCGCACTACCGGGCGGTGGTCTGGGAGACCGGCGACGACGTGATCCTGCGCTCCCCCGGTCAGGTGGCCGGCACGACGGCCAGGGCGGCCCTGGACACCGAGCTGGCCGTTCGGGACTACCTGAACGAGGGCGGCAAACTACTGGTCAGCGGCCAGTACGCGTTGTTCGCGCAGGGCGCCAACGGGTCGTACGTCTATCACCCGGACGCGCCACCGGAGTGCACCGACGCCGGGGCCGCCAGCTGTCTGCCCCTGTTGAACGACTTCCAGCAGTACTGGCTGGGCGCGCACACCTACGTCAGTGACGGCGGAACCAGCCCGGCGGGGGAACCGTTCCCGGTCGCCGGGACCGACGCGGCGTTCACCGGCTTCACCGGGCAGCTGAACGCTTCGGGCTCGGCGGAGAACCAGGCGCACACCGCGTCGTTCCTGACCACGTCGAGCTTCCTGCCGCCGGACGAGTTCCCGCAGTTCGCCAGTTCCGCGCCGGTGGGCTGGACCCGACCGGGCGGTGCGCCGTTCGATCCGCGTACCGGTGAGTGGTACCTGTACAGCGGGCAGACCGACGAGTCGTACAAGCGGCTCACCCGCACGGTGGACCTCACCGGGGCGGGCAGCGCGGAGTTGCGCTTCTTCACCTCCTACGAGATCGAGCAGGACTGGGACTTCATGTTCGTCGAGGCGCACGAGGTGGGCAGCGACGACTGGACGACCCTGCCGGACGTCAACGGCAAGACCGGCACTGTCACCGGCGACAGCTGCACCGAGGGTTGGGTGGAGCAGTTGCACCCGTTCCTCGCGCACTACCAGGGCGCGGACTGCTCCCCCACCGGGAGCACCGGCAGCTGGAACGCGGCGACCGGCTCGTCGGGCGGCTGGAAGGAGTTCGTGGTCGACCTGTCGGGCTACGCCGGCAAGCAGGTCGAGGTGTCGATCACGTACGCCTCGGACTGGGGCACCCAGGGGCTGGGTGTCTTCCTGGACGACGCCCGGGTGCTTGTCGACGGGTCGACAGTGGCGGAGACCTCGTTCGAGTCGGCCGACCTGGGGGGCTGGACGGTGGCCGGTCCGCCGCCCGGCTCCGCGGGCAACGCCAACGACTGGTCGCGCAGCCAGCAGGCGTTCGAGGAGGGTTCGGTGGTGGTCACCGGGGACACGGTGTATCTGGGCTTCGGGTTGGAGGGTCTGCCTCCGGCGGCCCGCGATGACCTGGTCGCCCGCTCGTTGACCCACCTCACCGGTCAGCCCCGCCCCTGACGGTGGCGAGGTGTGCCGGCGGTCCGCGGGCCGCCGGCACACCTTCGGCGTACGCCGGGTGCGCCCGCCAGCGATGTGATGAGCTGTACGGGTGTCGGGGCTGGGACTTGTGCTGCACCCCACCCGGGATGTCACCGAGGTGGTCGGGATCATCGAGCGGTGGGCGACGCGTCACCACAAGACGCTGATGGTGCGCGAGGAGGACCAGCACCGTGTCCCGTCCGCCGTCGAGCCGGTGCCGGCGGGTGAGGTCGCGGCCCGCGCCGACGCGTTGATCAGCATCGGCGGTGACGGCACCATGCTGGGTGCGCTGCGCTCCGCCATCGGCGACCCCAAGCCGGTGCTCGGCGTACACCTGGGTCGTCTGGGGTTTCTCGTCGAAGTCGAACCGCCGGAGTTGCCCGAAGCGCTGAGCCGGCTGCTGTCGAAGGATTTCACCATCGAGTCGCACGCCTGCCTCGCCTGCGACGTCTGCGGTGACGACATCGTGGCGTTCAACGACATCGCGTTGGTTCGCCAGCCGGGGGCCGGCTTCGTCAGCGTCACGCTCGCCATCGACGGCCAGCAGTACGGCTACTACCGCAGCGACGCCGTGGTGGTCAGCACTCCGATCGGCTCGACGGCGTACAGCTACGCCGCCGGTGGTCCACTGATCTCCCCGGCGGCGGACTCGGTGGTGATCACGCCGGCGGCGCCGATGGCCGGCATCTCCCGGGCGGTGGTGCTCTCCCCGGACGAGAAGATCCGGTTGGAGTTGCAGCCCAACTCGTCGCCGGTGGTCGTGGAGATGGACGGGTTGGTGTTCCGCGACGCGGCGACGGAGGGGACGGTGGACATCTCGTACCGCCGCGATGCCGGTCTGGTGGTCCGCTTCGATCCGCTGCGTTACCAGGAGCGCAACCAGTTGAAGATGACGCTGCTCGACCTGCCGTTCCTCCCCGAGCAACTCCGTGAACTACTCCCCGAAGAGCTGCGCCGACGCGGCCAACAACTACCCCCATCCGCCGACCCCCCACCCTGCTGAATACCCCCACCCCGCTGCCTGCCCCGCGACGCCGTTGATCAAGAGGTTTGCGTCACGACACGCCGGTCGGCATGACGCAAACCTCTTGATCAACCGGGGTAGAGGGGGGCAGGAGGGGGTGCGTGGGGTTAGGCCTGGGTTAGGGCTTGGTCTACCAGGGTTTTGGCTTCTTCCTGGATCTTCTTCAGGTGGTCGGGGCCCTGGAAGGACTCGGCGTAGATCTTGTAGACGTCTTCCGTGCCGGAGGGCCTGGCGGCGAACCAGCCGGACTCGGTGCTCACCTTGAGGCCACCGATCGGTGCGCCGTTGCCCGGGGCGGTGGTCAGCGTCGCGGTGATCGGCTCACCGGCCAGCTCGGTGGCGGTGACCTGGTCCGGGGAGAGCTTGCCGAGCACTGCCTTCTGCTCCCGGGTGGCGGGGGCGTCGATCCGGGCGTACGCGGGCGCGCCGAAGCGCTCGGCCAACTCCGCCCAGTGCTCGCTCGGGCTGCGGCCGGTGGTGGCCTGGATCTCGGCGGCGAGCAGACAGAGCAGGATGCCGTCCTTGTCGGTGGTCCAGGTCGAGCCGTCGCGGCGCAGGAACGACGCCCCGGCGCTCTCCTCACCGCCGAAGCCGACAGCGCCGTCGAGCAGGCCGGGTACGAACCACTTGAAGCCGACCGGCACCTCCAGCAGCGGCCGGCCCAGGTCGGCGGCAACCCGGTCGATCATCGACGAGGAGACCAGGGTCTTGCCCACGGCGGCCGCCGGCCCCCACTCGGTGCGGGTGCGGAACAGGTGTCCGATCGCCACCGCCAGGAAGTGGTTGGGGTTCATCAGCCCGGCGTCCGGGGTGACGATGCCGTGCCGGTCGGCGTCCGCGTCGTTGCCGGTGGAGATCTGGTAATCGGCCCGCGCGGCGATCAACGACGCCATCGCGTTCGGCGAGGAGCAGTCCATCCGGATCTTGCCGTCGCCGTCCAGGGTCATGAACCGCCAGGTCGGGTCGACGGTCGGGTTGACCACCGTCAGGTCCAGCCGGTGCCGCTCGGCGATCTCACCCCAGTACGCCACGCTCGCCCCGCCCAGCGGGTCCGCGCCGATGCGGATCCCCGCGTCACGGATGGCGTCGATGTCGATCGCCGCCGGCAGGTCGTCGACGTAGTGGGCGAGGAAGTCGTACTCCCCGGTGGTGTCGGCGGCCCGCGCCCGCGCGTAGGTGATCCGGCGGACCTCCTTGAGCCCGGCGGCGAGGATGGCGTTGGCCCGGTCCTGGATCCACCGGGTGACGTCGGTGTCGGCCGGCCCGCCGTTGGTGGGGTTGTACTTGAAACCGCCGTCGTCGGGCGGGTTGTGCGACGGGGTGATCACGATGCCGTCGGCGAGGCCGCTGGTCCGCCCCCGGTTGTGGGTGAGGATCGCGTGCGACAGCGCCGGGGTCGGGGTGTAGCCGTCGCGGCTGTCCACCAGCACGGTGACCCCGTTGGCGGCGAGCACCTCCAGGGCGTCCACCGCGGCCGGCGCGGAGAGCGCGTGGGTGTCCCGGGCGAGGAAGAGCGGCCCGTCCAACCCCTGCTCGCGTCGGTAGTCGCAGAGCGCCTGGGTGACCGCGAGGATGTGGTCGGAGTTGAACGCGTTGCGCAGGCTGGAGCCGCGGTGCCCGGAGGTGCCGAAGGAGACCTGCTGGGCCGGGTCCGCGGGGTCCGGATGCTCGGCGTAGTAGGCGGTCACCAGGCGCGGCACGTCGACCAGGTCGGCGGGCTCGGCGGGCTGGCCGGCACGGGGGTGGGTCACTGCGGGATCCTCCTCGGGAAGTGCGGGACGCTCACGGCACGACCTTCTGGCCCTTGCCGATCACCACGATGCCGTTGTCGGAGACGGTGTAGCGCTGCCGGTCCTTCTCCAGGTCGACGCCGATCTCGACGCCCTCCGGGACGAACACGTTCTTGTCCAGGATGGCCCGTCGGATCACCGCGTGCCGGCCGATCTCCACACCCTCCATCAGCACCGAGCCCTCGACGTGCGCCCAGGAGTGCACCCGCACCTTCGGCGAGACGATCGAGTTCTCCACCAGCGAGCCGGAGATCACCACACCCGGGGAGACCATCGAGCCGACCGCCCGGCCGACCCGTTCACCCCACTGGTGGACGAACTTCGCCGGCGGCCACGGCGGCTGCTCGGTGTAGATCGGCCAGTCGAAGTTGTACATGTTGAAGACGGGGTGCACGTTGATCAGATCCATGTGCGCGTCGTAGAACGAGTCGAGCGTTCCCACGTCCCGCCAGTAGCCGCGGTCGCGGTCGGTGCTGCCCGGCACCTCGTTGTCGCGGAAGTCGTAGACGTTGGCCTCGCCGCGCTCGACGAGCATCGGGATGATGCTGCCGCCCATGTCGTGCTTGCTGGTCTTGTCTTCGGCGTCGCGCTCGACCGCCTCGCAGAGGGCCCGGGTGGTGAAGACGTAGTTGCCCATCGAGGCGTAGATCTCGTCCGGCGCGTCGGGCAGGCCGACCGCGTCGGTGGGCTTCTCGCGGAACGCGCGGATCCGCTTGCCGTCCTCGCCGACCTCGATGACGCCGAACTGGTCGGCCATCGACAGCGGCTGGCGGATGCCGGCGACGGTCACCGCCGCGCCGGAGGCGATGTGGTCTTCCACCATCTGCCGCGGGTCCATCCGGTAGATGTGGTCGGCGCCGAAGACGATCACGTAGTCGGGCTGCTCGTCGTTGATGAGGTTGAAGCTCTGGTAGATGGCGTCGGCCGAGCCGGCGAACCACCACGGGCCGCGACGTTGCTGCGCGGGCACCGGGGTGACGTAGTTGCCGAGCAGCGTGGACATCCGCCAGGTCTTGGTGATGTGCCGGTCGAGGGAGTGGGACTTGTACTGGGTCAGCACGACGATCTTGAGATAGCCGGCGTTGGCCAGGTTGGAGAGGACGAAGTCGACCATGCGGTACATCCCGCCGAACGGGACGGCCGGCTTGGCCCGGTCCGTGGTGAGTGGCATCAGGCGCTTGCCCTCCCCACCCGCCAGGACGATCGCGAGCACCTTGGCAGCCATGCCCCGACGCTATCCACCCTCGCCTCACTTCACCACTCGTACGGGGAGTCTTCTGCACTAGGGTGCGGGGTCATGACGGAACCCACCCCGCCGCGCGTCGATCTGCTCACCCGCGAGTACCCACCGGAGGTCTACGGCGGCGCGGGCGTGCACGTCGAGTACCTGGCCCGGGAGTTGCGCCGCCGCACCGACGTGCGGGTGCACTGCTTCGGCCTGCCGCGCACCGAGCCGGGCGTCACCGCGTACCCCGAACCGCCCGGCCTGACCGGCGCGAACGCCGCGCTGCGCACCATGGGCGTGGACCTGGAGATGGCCGCCGGCACGGCCGGCACCGACGTGGTGCACAGCCACACCTGGTACGCGAACCTGGCCGGTCACACCGCGAAGCTGCTGCACGGGGTGCCGCACGTGGTGACCGCGCACAGCCTGGAGCCGCTGCGGCCGTGGAAGGCCGAGCAGCTCGGCGGTGGTTACGCGCTCTCCTCGTGGATCGAGCGCACGGCGTACGAGTCGGCCGACGCGATCATCGCGGTCAGCGGCGGGATGCGCTCCGACGTGCTCACCGCGTACCCGCAGATCGACCCCGACCGGGTCCGGGTGGTCTACAACGGCATCGACACCATCCAGTACGCCCCGGACGCCGGCACCGACGTGCTCGACCGGCTCGGCATCGACCCGTCCCGGCCGAGCGTGGTCTACGTGGGAAGGATCACTCGGCAGAAAGGGCTGCCGTACCTGCTGCGCGCCGCCCGGGAGTTGCCGGCGGACACCCAGCTGGTGCTGCTGGCCGGCGCGCCGGACACCGCCGAGATCGCCGCCGAGGTCGAGGAGTTGGTGGCCGAGCTGCGGGCCAACCGTTCCGGGGTGGTCTGGGTGGCCGAGATGCTGCCCAAGCCCGAGGTGATCCAGGTGCTCACCCACGCCACCGTCTTCGCCTGCCCGTCGGTGTACGAGCCGATGGGCATCGTCAACCTGGAGGCGATGGCCTGCGAGACGGCGGTGGTGGCGACCGCCACCGGCGGTATCCCCGAGGTCGTGGCCGACGGTGAGACCGGGCTGCTGGTGCCGATCGAGCAGGCCACCGACGGCTCCGGCACGCCCCTGGCCCCGGACCGTTTCGTGGCCGACCTGGCGGCGGCGATCAACACTCTGCTGGCGGACCCGGCGCGCACCGAACGGTTCGGCCTGGCCGGCCGGAGACGCGCGGTGGAGCACTTCTCCTGGGACGCCATCGCCGGGCAGACCCTGGAGGTCTACCGCTCCGTGCTGGCCCGCTAGATCAGGCTGCCGAGCCACAGGCCGAGCGCGGCCAGCACGAGGCTCGCGCAGAGGCTGCCGAGCACGTTGAACGCCTCGACGGCGGCGTTCTTGCGCAGCAGTCCCAGGGTGTGCCACTCCTCGGTGGAGAAGGTGGTGTACGCGCCGAGGAAGCCGACGCCGACGACGGTGGCGAAGTCCTGCACGCCTCCGGCGGTGTGTTTCACCGCGTAGCCGGTGACGATGCCGAGCACGAACGCGCCCGACACGTTGATCAGGAAGGTGCTCGCCGGGAACGCCTTGCTGGACCCGGTGGCCCGCCTGCTCCACCACGGCTTCACCAACGCGTCGACGCCGGCGCGGCTCAGCGCTCCGAGTCCGCCGGCCAGGAACACCCCGATGCCGACGACCCACATCAGGCACTCCTTGCCGTCGGACGCCCGGTGCGCAGTTCCACCAGGCGGGCGCCGAGCGCCGCCGCGAGCACTCCGAGGACGATGGACACGACCAGGTAGACGATGCCGATTCCGCTGCGCCGCGCCCCGATCAGCTGGTCGCTCTCGACGATGAAGTGCGACCAGGTGGTGAACCCGCCGATGAGCCCGGTCGACAGGAACGGCTTGCCCCACGGGCCCGGCAGCCGGTGTGCCGCGAGCAGCGTCATCACGGCGCCGAGCGCGAACGCGCCCACCATGTTGATCACGAAGGTGACCCAGGGGAAGTCAGGTGGCGTGGACGGCGCGAAGCCGAGCCCCAGCAGGTACCGCAGGGTGGCGCCGATACCACCGCCGACGACGATCGCGAGGATTGTCATTGGCCCATTGACTCACCGTCGTATGCCACCGACGCCCCGGCCGGGCGGCCCTCACCCGTACGGTCGACGTCCGCCCGGTCAGATCGGCGTTCCGGGTGGGGACTTGAACAACGACGTCGCCTGTGCGGGGTGACCGCCGTGCCCGTTGCGGAGCGCGACGGCCGCGATGCGGATCAGGTCGATGTTGACCCCGGCCGCGCCACTCGGGTCGTCAACCTTCAGTTTCACGTCGAGGCTCAGCGTCGTCTCACCCCAGCCCTGCGCCTCGATGTTGAGGTGCGCCACCTTCTGTGATCGCAGGTGCGGCAGGTAGCCGAGCGGAGCCACCTCGACCTTGTCGGCGTCCGGCAGGGCGTTGAGCTTGGACTGTTTCTTGGTGTTGGGGTTCTCGACCAGGTTGCGGAAGTCCTCGGTACCGCCCAGATTGACCTGGTAGGAACTGACCAGCGTCAGGCCCCGTTCGCGCAGCAGCCGCAACAGCGCGTTGTGCACCACCGAGGTGCCGAACTGGCTGGCCAGGTCGTCTCCGAGCAGCGGCAGACCGGCCGCCTCGAACCGGCTCATCACCTGCGGATCGCGGGAGATCGGGTCGGCGGTGGTGTTGATGAAGGCGACGCCCGCGATGCGCGCCGCCTCGGCGTACGCCCGGGCGGTCTCCGGTCGGCCGCTCGGCGCCGAGTAGAGCAGCACCTCCGCCCCGGCCAGTGCCGCCGCCACCCGGTCCACCCCGGTCGCGTCGACGAGCCCCTTCGTGACCGGCACACCCGAGCTGGGCAGGTCGCAGTTCAGCCGAGGGACGTTGTTGGGCGGCAGGAAGATCGCCTCGGTCAGATCCTTGCCGATCTTCTCCTTGGAGGTGGCGAAGGCCGCGACGAACTCGATGTCGCCCACCGCGATCCCGTCGACGACCGGCCGGCGGACACCCACCAGGCTGCCGTTGTGGCGGTGCAGCGCGATCCCCTGCACCAGCGCTGACGTGTTGTTGCCGACACCGACGACCGCGACCCTCACCCGTTTGATCATGACCGGAGGCTACGGCACCTCCGGCTCGGTGATCCCGTTCCGCCGCCGTCAAGATCACGCTGGAACCACGATCTGGTGGCATCGCCGAGGCTCCGACACCACTAGAACCAGGATTTTGCGCGATCTTGCGTCCTTCGGATCGTCGCGACACCTTCCGTGCACCGGGTGTGGGACAGAGCGGCACGCTTGGCCGCGCGCGAACGGATCTCGCGCAGTAGGTTGGCGGGGTGACTGGACGGTTCCCGATCGAAGACGTCTCCCCCGTCGTCTCCTGCGGGCGGTACCCGGCAAAGGCGGTGGTCGACGAACCGGTCCCGGTGTCGGCGCGCGCCTACCGGGAGGGGCACGACGCGCTGGGCTGCAACGTGGTGTGGGCCGGCCCCGACGGCGAGCCGCGGCCGTTCACCCGGATGCGCCCCGGCGAGCCGGGTCAGGACCGCTGGCACGCCACCATCTGCCCCGACGCCGTCGGCTCGTGGACCTTCTCCGTCGAGGCGTTCCAGGACCCGTACCTGACCTGGCAGAACGCGGTGACCAAGAAGGTCGCCGCCGGGCAGGGGCCGGAGGACCTGGCCAACGACCTGGCCGAAGGCGCTCGGGTACTCGCCGCCGCCCGCAGCCTCGTCCCGGCCGCCGACCGGCCCCGGGTCGCCGACGCGCTCACGGCGCTGGTCGACACCGACCTGCCGCTGGCGCAGCGGGTCGGGCCGGCTCTGGCCCTGGCCGACCTGCTCTGGGAGCACCCGGTGCGAGAGCTGGTCACCGCCGGTGACGCGTACTCGATCTGGGTTGACCGCAAGCGGGCGCTCTACTCGGCCTGGTACGAGTTCTTCCCCCGCTCCGAAGGGGCGGTGGGTGGCCGGTCCGGCACCTTCGCGACCGCCACCGAACGGCTGCCGGGTGTCGCCGCGATGGGCTTCGACGTGCTCTACCTGCCGCCGATCCACCCGATCGGCCGCATCAACCGCAAGGGCCGCAACAACGCGCTCACCGCCGGTCCGACCGACGTGGGCTCGCCGTGGGCGATCGGCGCCGCCGAGGGCGGCCACGACACGATCCACCCCGACCTGGGTACGCCGGCGGACTTCCGAGCCTTCATCCAGGCGGCTGCCGCACAGGGCCTGGAGGTCGCGATGGACCTGGCGTTGCAGTGCGCGCCCGACCACCCGTGGGTCACCGAGCACCCGGAGTGGTTCACCACCCGGGCCGACGGCAGCATCGCGTACGCGGAGAACCCGCCGAAGAAGTACCAGGACATCTACCCGGTCAACTTCGACAACGACCCCGAGGGCATCCGGGCCGAGGTGCTGCGGGTGGTGCTGCACTGGGTCGGTGAGGGCATCCGGATCTTCCGGGTGGACAACCCGCACACCAAGCCGTTCGACTTCTGGCACTGGCTGATCGCCGAGGTGAAGACTGTCGACCCGGACGTGCTGTTCCTGGCCGAGGCGTTCACCCGGCCGGCGATCATGCACGGCCTCGGCAAGATCGGCTTCACCCAGTCGTACACCTATTTCACCTGGCGCACGACGGCCGCGCAGATGCGGGAGTACTGCGAGGAGCTGATCGAGGCGGCCGACTACATGCGGCCGAACTTCTGGCCGAACACCCCCGACATCCTGCACGAGTCGTTGCAGCACGGCGGCCCGCCGATGTTCAAGATCCGGGCGGTGCTGGCCGCGCTGCTCTCCCCCTCCTGGGGCCTCTACGCCGGTTACGAGCTGTTCGAGCACGTGGCCCGGCCGGGCGCCGAGGAGTACCTGGACAACGAGAAGTACGAGCTGCGCCCCCGCGACTGGGCCGCCGCCGAGGCGCAGGGCCGCTCGCTGGCGCCGTTCCTGACCACCCTCAACCGGGTACGCCGGGACAACCCCGCCCTGCACCAGCTGCGCAACCTGCGGTTCCACGAGATCGACAACCCGGCGCTGCTGTGCTGGTCGAAGCACGACCCGGAGACCGGCAACACGGTCATCGTGATCTGCTCGTTCGACCCGCGCGAGGTGCAGTGGGGCAACACCACCCTCGACATGCCGGCGCTCGGCTTCGACTGGCACGAGCGCTTCACGGTGTACGACGAGCTGACCGGCACCAGCTACGACTGGGGTCAACGCAACGCGGTACGCCTCGACCCGTACCTGCAACCCGCGCACGTGTTGACGGTGCGTCGCCCGACCCCGCCGGTCGCGCCGCCGCTGGCGGGCGCCGAACCGGCGGACCTCACCGTCGCCGACGTGCCGGACGACCTGTCCGGCGGCACCGCCCCGGTGGCCCCGGCCACCGCGCCGTCGCCCCCCGCCACCGCGCCGTCGGCCCCCGCCACCGCCCCGGTGGCCCCGGCCACCGAACCGTCTCCCCCCGCCACCGCGCCATCGGCCCCAACCGCCGCTCCGGGGCCCCCGGCCAGCGTGGCGGCGACGCCGGCCACCCTGGCGTCCCGGGCGGCGGCCCGTGCGGCCGCCACCCGCCCGTCCCGTTCCGCGCCGACCGCTCCCGCCCCGAAGGACGACCGATGGACCAGCTGATCTCCGGCGCGACGCACGACCCGCACGCGTTGCTCGGCGCGCACCCCGCCGACTCGTCGACGACGATCCGCACCATGCGCCGGGGCGCCGGGGACGTGATGCTGCTCGTCGGCGACGAGCGGCACCCGATGAAGCGGGTCCACGACGTGGGCGTCTTCGAGGCGCAGGTCGACGGCGTCGTGCTCGACTACCGGGTGGAGGTCGACGGCACCGCGCACGACGACCCGTACCGCTACCCGCCGACCCTCGGCGACCTGGACCTGCACCTGATCCGCGAGGGCCGGCACGAGCGACTGTGGGAGGCGCTCGGCGCCCGGGTGTTCGACGAGGGCGTGGCGTTCAGCGTCTGGGCGCCCAACGCCCAGGGCGTGCGGGTGGTCGGCGACTTCACCGGCTGGGGGCCGGACGACGGCTGGCCGATGCGCTCGCTCGGCTCCAGCGGGGTGTGGGAGCTGTTCGTCCCCAACGCGCGGGTCGGGGCCCGTTACAAGTACCGGGTGCTCGGCGCCGACGGGCAGTGGCGGGACAAGGCCGACCCCCTCGCCGCGTACGCCGAGGTGCCGCCGGCCACCGCCTCGGTGGTGCACCACTCGACGTACCGGTGGAACGACGCGGACTGGTTGGCCCGGCGGGCCGAACGGCAGCCGCACCAGGAGCCGATGAGCGTCTACGAGGTGCACCTCGGCTCGTGGCGGCCCGGCCTGGGCTACCGCGAGCTGGCCGAGCAGCTCACCGCGTACGTCACCGAGCTGGGCTTCACCCACGTGGAGTTCCTGCCGGTGATGGAGCACCCGTTCGGCGGTTCCTGGGGTTACCAGGTGACCGGCTACTACGCGCCGACCTCCCGGTTCGGCGACCCGGACGACTTCCGGTACCTGGTGGACCAACTGCACGCCGCCGGCATCGGCGTCCTGCTGGACTGGGTGCCCGCGCACTTCCCCAAGGACGAGTGGGCTCTCGCCCGGTTCGACGGCACCCCGCTCTACGAGCACCCCGACCCGCGGCGCGGCGAACACCCCGACTGGGGCACGTACGTCTTCGACTTCGGCCGCAACGAGGTCCGCAACTTCCTGGTCGCCAACGCGCTCTACTGGTGCGATCAGTTCCACGTCGACGGGCTGCGGGTCGACGCGGTCGCCTCGATGCTCTACCTGGACTACTCCCGCAACCACGGCGAGTGGGCCCCCAACCAGTACGGCGGCCGGGAGAACCTGGAGGCCATCGCCTTCCTCCAGGAGGTCAACGCCACCGTCTACAAGCACCACGCCGGCGTCGTCATGATCGCCGAGGAGTCCACCGCCTGGCCGGGGGTCACCCGACCCACCGCCGAGGGCGGGCTCGGCTTCGGGTTCAAGTGGAACATGGGCTGGATGCACGACACCCTGCTCTACACCTCGAAGGACCCGATCTACCGCCAGCACCACCACCACCAGCTCACCTTCTCCCTGGCGTACGCCTGGAGCGAGAACTACGTGCTGCCGATCAGCCACGACGAGGTCGTGCACGGCAAAGGCTCACTGGCCGGCAAGATGCCCGGCGACACCTGGCAGCGGCTGGCGAACGTGCGGGCGCTGCTGGCGTACATGTGGGCGCACCCCGGCAAGCAACTGCTCTTCATGGGCTCCGAGCTGGCAGACGACCGGGAGTGGAGCGAGGAACGCGGCCTCGACTGGTACCTGCTGCACGACCCGGCCCGCGCCGGCGTGCAACGCCTCGTCGGCGACCTCAACCGGGTCTACCGGGACACCCCGGCGCTCTGGGCCCAGGACACCGAGCCGGCTGGCTTCCGCTGGATCGCCGGTGACGACGTCGCCAACAACACCGTGTCGTTCATCCGGATCGCCCCGGACGGCTCGACGCTGGTCTGCGTGGCGAACTTCTCCGCTCAGCCGCTGCACGACTACCGGATCGGATTGCCGGCCGGCGGGACGTGGCAGGAGGTGCTCAACACCGACGCCCACCACTACGGCGGGTCCGGGGTGGGCAACCTGGGCGAGGTGCGGGCCGAGGACGTGCCGTGGCACGGGATGGTCGCGTCAGCGGCCCTCCAGGTGCCGCCGTTGGGTGCGATCTGGCTCCGCCAGAGCTGATGCGACCCGCCGGTCAGACCAGGCCGGCGTCGCGCAGCAGCTGCCACAGGCCGGCGCCGTCCGGGGCGGAGAGCCACTTCTGCCCCACCGGCCCCGACGAGGGGCGGCCGGCCGGGGCGGGGAGGCTACCAGCCAGCACCGACTGGGTCGGGGAGAGTCGGCGGATCGCCACCCCGGCGACGTTCTCCGGGTGGGCGGCGGCGAACTCGCGGTAGATCTCCTGATCGTGCTGGCCGTCGTCGCCGACGAGCAGCCAGCGCACGTCGGGGAACTCCTTGGCCAGCCGGGCCAGGGTGCTGCGCTTGTGTTCCATGCCGCTGCGGAACCAGCGGTCGGCGGTCGGCCCCCAGTCGGTGAGCAGCAGCGGCCCGGCCGGGTAGAGGTGCCGGGACAGGAAGCGGGTCAACGTGGGCGCCACGTTCCACGCGCCGGTGGAGAGGTAGAAGACCGGGGCGCCGGGATGCGCGGTGACCAGCCGTTCGTAGAGCACCGCCATGCCGGGCACGGCGTTGCGCGCGTGCTCGTCGAGCACGAACGTGTTCCAGGCGGCGAGCAGCGGTCGGGGCAGCGCGGTCACCATCACCGTGTCGTCGATGTCGGAGAGGATGCCGAACTTGACGTCCGGGTCGAGGATGCGCACCGGCGCGTCGACCGGTTCGGCGTCCGGGACGCTGAGCCGGACCGTGCCCCAACCGGGCGGCAGGTCGGCCTCGACAAGCGTGTCGACGAAGCCGCTGCGGTCGGCCCGCGTCTCGTGGCACACCCCGCCGGCCTCGATGGTCACCGTGACGTGCTTGGCGGGCAGTGTGGTGAAGCTGCGCCAGCCGCGGACCTTGTCCAGCCGACCCCGCTGGCGGGTGTCCGGACGGCCCAGCAGGACCCGACACATCACCCGCACCCACCCCGGCGCGCCGTAACCGGTGTACGCGACGATGTTGATCCGCCAGCCGGTGCGCCGCAGCCGACGCTCGACGAGCTGGTGCACGGCGTCCTCGATCCGCGCGGCCCGGTGCAGGTTCGGTACGGCCAGCTGGCCGGCGGGAGTGGGTGGCACGCGCCAACCCTGCCACACGTCGGCAGCCACGGCCACGCGAGCCGTCCCCGGCCGCACCGGCCCAGCCAGCCCCGGCCGTACCGGCCCCGCCAACCCTGGCTGCGCCGATCCACCTCGGCGGCCCGGCCGGACGTGAAACACTCCGGTCGGGACGACGACGGGGGCGTTGGTCGTGTCGCATCCAGAGCAGCACCGCGGGCGATGGCGTCCGCGACTCGACCGGCCGGCGCTCGTCGCGCTGCTGTTCGGGGTCGCCGGTGTCGTCTACCGGCTGATTCTGACGCTCTTCACCGTGCCGGTGTCGAACAGCGACGAGGCGACCTTCGGTCTCGCCGCGCTGCACATCGCCCAGGGCCGGGAACGCCCGATCTTTCTCTACGGCCAGCACTACATGGGGGTGTTGGAGTCGTACCTGGCCGCTCCCCTGATGGCGGTGGCCGGGCCGAGCTGGCCGGTGCTGCGGCTGCCGATGCTCGTGCTGTACGCGGTCTTCCTCTATCTGATCCACCGGTTGACCCGCCGGCTCTGCACACCGTGGTTCGCCGCCTTCGTGGTGGGTCTGCTCGCGCTCGGGCCGGAACGGGTGGTGCGCGACCAGCTCACC
Organism: Micromonospora sp. C97; assembly: GCF_018070385.1. NCBI lineage: Bacteria > Bacillati > Actinomycetota > Actinomycetes > Micromonosporales > Micromonosporaceae > Micromonospora > Micromonospora sp. C97. The sequence goes on along the minus strand of NZ_JAGPXU010000007.1, from coordinate 91,852 downwards.
GTCGTCGGTGGGCGGCCGGAGGTGAAGCCGGCGGTGCTGCTGATGCTGCTGATCACCGTGGGGCTGGCCGTCGGCACGGTTCACCGCCGACGCCTCGCGATCGGGCTGTTCGGGCTGCTCGTCGGGCTGTCGGTCTGGTCGGACTGGCTGATCCTGCCGTACCTCGCGGTGGCCGGGCTGGCCCTGCTCTGGGCGGTACGGCGGGAGCTGCTCGGTTGGTGCGGTCTGCTGCTGGTGGCGGGGGCGGTCGTCGGGGTGGCCCCGATGATCGTCGACAACCTGCGGGCCGGGCCCGGTGAGGACTCGTTGTCGGTGTTCCGGGAGGTCAGCACCAAGACCGGGCCGCAGCCACCGTGGTCCGACCGGATCCGGGGTGGCCTGCTGGAGGGGGTGCCGCTGGCGCACGGGCTCTGCCCGGTGGACGGCTGCGGACGCTGGCAACAGTGGTTCGGCGTGCTGTACCCGGTGCTGCTGGTGGCCGGCACGGCACTCGCGGTGCTCGCGTACCGTCGCGCGGCCGCAACTCCGGGTAGGGAGCGGGTCGAACGCGCCGGTGTCGCGTCCGCGGGTGCAGAGCAAAGGCCCGGAGGGTTGCGTGCAGAGCGGGTCGGGCCGGTCGTGCAGCTCGCGCTGATCGCCGGAGCGGCGTTGACACTGCTGTCGTACGTGCGCAGCCCGCTCGCCGCGACCAGCCCACTGGACAACGCCCGCTACCTGTCGGTGCTGCAACTGTCGCTGCCGGCGGTACTCTGGCCGCTCTGGGTGGCGGCGCTGACCGCCTGGCGGGGCACCAGCAGCGTGCTGGGCCGGATCGCCGGCGCGCTGTCCGCCACCGTGTTGGCCGTGCTGACAGTGACCACGCTGGTGATCACCGTGCTCTTCGCGGCCACCGGCACCGCGGCGTCGCGGACCGAGGAGCGCCAGGCCCGGGAGTTGGCCGCCGCGCTGCGCGCCGACGGGCCCCACGAGGTGTACGGGGACTACTGGACCTGCAACCGGTTGATCTTCAACACGGACGAGTCGGTGGTCTGCGGGGTGCTCGACGCCGACCTGTCCCCCGGGCAGAACCGCTACCGGCCGTACTGGCGGCAGGTGGGGCGGGCCGAGCGGCCGGGCTACGTGGTGGAGGCCGGCTCGCCGATGGACCGGCGGTTGCGCAGGCTGCTCGCCGACCGGGGTGACGCCACGCCGGTGCGGGATGTCGGCGGCTATCGCGTGTACCACCCCGACACCCCGGTGCGGCCCTGGCGGTAGGGGCTGGTCGTACGCTGGCCGGGCCGGCGCGTGGGGCGCCGCGTTTCGCCCGTCGAGGAGACCCATGCTCATCCTGCTGCCGCCCTCGGAGGGGAAGGCCGACGCCGGCACCGGACGGCGCTGGGCCCCGGACCGGCTGTCGCTGCCCGAGCTGAACCCGGCCCGCGAGCGGGTGCTGGACGCCCTGGTGGCGCTGAGCGCCGGGCCGGACGAGCAGGCGGCGCGGTCGGCACTCGGCCTCAGCGAGGGTCAACGCGGCGAACTGCGGCGCAACGCCCGACTGCGGGAGGCGGCCACCGCCCCGGCCGAGCGGCTCTACACCGGGGTGCTCTACGAGGCGCTGGACCTGGCCTCCCTGCCGGCCGCGGCGCAACGGGCGGCCCGCCGGTCGATCCTGATCAGCTCCGGCCTGTGGGGCGCGGTACGGCTGGCCGACCGGATCCCGCCGTACCGCTGCCCGATCGGCGCCCGACTGCCCGAGGTCGGGGCGCTGTCGGCGTACTGGCGCAGGGAGCTGACGCCGGCGGTGGACGGGGCTGCCGGGCGGGGCCCGGTGCTGGACCTGCGCTCCGGTGCGTACGCGGCCACCTGGACGCCGCGCGGGGAGCTGGCCGAGCGCACCGTCACCGTGCGGGTTCTGCACGAGCGGGAGGTCGACGGGGTGCCGGTCCGCTCGGTGGTCAGCCACTTCAACAAGGCCACCAAGGGGCGGCTGGTCCGCGACCTCCTCGTCGCCGGCGCCCGGCCGCGTACCGCGGCGGAGCTGGTGGGCACCCTGCGGGAGTTGAAGCACACGGTGTTGGAGCAGGGCACCGCCGCGGGCCGGGTACGGCAGGTGGATGTGGTCGTCACCGACCTGTAGCGGGCACGGCAGCCGCAAGATTTGCTCAAGGCTCGGCCGGAGCGGTTCCGTAACGGCGTGACAGGGGCCACGGTAAGGCGACCCAGACTCCGACAAGGGAGCCTCCGTTGACCCGCGAACCCGCCCTGCTCGACCGGCCCCACCCCTCGACGTCCCCGGCCCCGCTGGGTTGGTTGACACTGGGCGACGCGTTCGAGGCCGCCTGCCTGCAACGGTGCACACCGCCGCCGACCGCCGCCCGACCGAGCGCGGTACGGGCCGAGCACACCCCCGGGGTGGAGTTCAATCGGGAGGACGCCGCGCAGCGCATGCGGCAACTGCTCGCCCGGCTGGACATCCCGGTCACCCACGAGGTTGCCGTCGGCGGCCTGCGGCGCCGCTACGAGTTGCACCGGCTGTGGGTGCCCCGGGAGCACCAGGGCGCGTACACCCGGATGTTGGACGCGGGCTGGTGGCAGGGGCGGCGCGAGCTGCTCGGCGGGCCGCTGCCCGGCGCCTCGCCGGCCCGGCGGCGGTTGGTGACCCGGCTGGCGGAGGCGGCCTGGCGCTCGGCGCTGCTGGCCGCCGGGCGGCACGTCCGCCGGCACATCCTCGGTGTCCGGCTCACCGACCGGGAGTTGGCAGCGGTGCTCATCCGGGGCGCGGCCGTGCTCGACGTGCCGGCCCGGCTCCGCCCCGGCACCGGTTGCTTCCTGGTCAGCGTGGCCGACGGCCCGGACCGGCAGCGGATCCTGCGCAGCGCGGCGTTGGAGCCGGCGCGCGCACCGATGGCGGCACCCGGGACGGCGACAGCACGCGGGATGAACCCGGCGCGTGCTGTCGGTGCGCCGGCGGGTCGCGCCGCCTGCTGATCGGTGCCGGCGTCCGGACGTCGCCCGACCCGGGCTTGCGCGCACCGGCACGACGGCGCACAGTGCACCGCGTGAGTCGTACCTCGTCCAGCCGCACCGGCCTGGCCGCCCTGTGGACGGTGCTGCTGATCGCGAACCTCGCGGTCGCCAGCTGCCGGGACGCCCCGACCCCGCCGACGTCGATCCGGATCGCCACCGGCAGCCCCACCGCTGTCTACTACGCGTTCGGGCAGTCCCTGGCGGCCATCCTCAACCGGGAACTGCCCGACGTCCGGGCGAGCGTGGTGGTCACCGCCGCCTCGGCGGAGAACGTCCAGCTCGTCGGCTCCGGCGGGGCCGAGCTGGGCTTCACCCAGGCCGACGTGCTGCCCACCAGCACGACGGGAAGCCCCGCGGTCGCCGCCGTCGCCCGGGTGTACGACGACCAACTGCACGTGGTCACCACGAGCGGTGGCCCGGTCCGCACTGTCGCCGACCTGCGCGGCCGGCGCGTCTCCGTCGGCGCGCCCGGCTCGGGCACCGAGATCACCGCGACCCGGCTGTTGGAGGTGGCCCGCCTCGGTGGCGGCGAGGTGCGCCGCGAGCGGCTCGGTCTGGACGACTCGGTGAAGGCGCTGCGTTCCGGGCGGATCGACGCGTTCTTCTTCTCCGGAGGCCTGCCGGTGCGGGGCATTGAGGAGTTGGCCGACGCCAGCGCCATCCGGATCGTGGACCTCAGCGAGTGGACCGAGCCGCTGCGCTCGCGCTACGGCCAGGTCTACGTCTCCCGGGACATCCCCCGCTCGGTGTACGGGGTGGACGCGGTGACCACTGTCGCCAACCCGAACTACCTGATCGTCCGGGCCGGGCTGCCGGAACCGTTGGTCCGTGAGGTGACCCGGCTGCTGATGGACCGCCGCGCCGAGCTGGCCGCCGCGCATCCGGCGGCGGGACGGATGAGCCCCCGCTCGGCGATCGTCACCGCGCCGCTGCCGCTGCACCCGGGCGCCGCCGCGTGGTACCGCGCCACCAAACCGTGACGGCCGGGCTCAGCGCGCCGGGCTGGGCCGCAGGTCGGTGGCCGGTTCCTCCTGCGCCGGCTCCTCCTCCGCCGGCTCCACGCCGAGGACCGGCGCCGGGAACCACAGGGCGGCGACCAGCCCCCGCGACTCCCCCGGGCGCATGGTGAGCCGCCCGTCGGAAGCGTCGACCAGCACCGCCGCGATGGTCAGGCCCAGCCCTGCGCCGTCCACGTTCTGCGCGTCCGGGGCCCGCCAGAACCGCTCGGTCGCCTGGCCGAGCTGACTCTCGGTCATGCCGGGGCCGGAGTCGCGAACCTCCAGCGCCACCCCGCCGTCGCGGCGGGCCACCGTCACCGTCACCGCCCCACCCGCCCCGCTGAACTTCACCGCGTTGTCGATGAGCGCGTCCAACGCCTGGTCGACGGCGGTCGGCACGGTCTGGGCGTACGCCGGGGCGTCGGTGGTGGCCAGCCGCAACGCGACCGACCGGTGCCGGGCCAGCGGCGCCCACGCGGCCACCCGGGAGGCGGCCACCGCGGCGGCGTCCACGGTGACGCGCTCGTTCTCCTCCCGTTCGGCCCTGGCGAGGGTGAGCAGCGCGTCGAGCACCAACGCGAGCCGGTCGGTCTCCTCCAGGGCCAGCCGGTGCTCGGACCGACCGTCCTCGTCGGTGAGGCTGGGCCCCAGCTCCTCCACCCGTAGCCGCAGCGCGGTGAGCGGGTTGCGCAGTTGGTGGCTGGCGTGCGCGACGAAGGCGCGCTGCCGGTCCATCACGTCGGAGACCACGTCGGCCATGTGGTTGAAGCTGGCCGCGAGGCGGCGCAGCTCCGGCGGCCCCAGCCGGTGCTGCACCCGGGCGCCCCGGTCGCCTTCGGCGATCTCGTGCGTGACCGCGTCCAGTTCGGTGACCGGACGCAGCACCCAACCGGCCAGCCCGAACGCGGTGAGCACACAGGCCAGCACAGCGAGCAGACCGGCCAGCGCGAGCAGCAGCCACCACGCGACGACAGCTCGGCGGATCGGGTCGGCCGGGGTCACGATCACCACCGCGCCGAGCACCTCACCGCCGTCGTTGATCGGTACCGCCACCACCACCGGGTCGGTCGTCCAGGGCCAGACCGACTCGGGGGCGCTGGTCTGCTGCCCGGACAGCGCGACGTCCAGGACCGTGGCGGTGCCCGGGGTGGGCTGCCACCGGGGCGACGAGACCGGGGTGTTCCGGTCCCGGTCGACGATCGCCGCGCTGATCGAGTACAGGTCGTCGTAGCTGGTCAGCTCCGACTCGATCGGGCCGGGCCCGCCGTCGCGCAACGCCGGCCCGGCCAGCGAGGCGAACCGGGTGGCGTCGGCGAGCCGGTCGGCACGGACCCGTTCGGTCTCCCGGCTGGCCATGGTGGCGGCCAACGGGGTCTCCAACGCGATGAGGACGAGGACCATCAGCAGCAGATAGCTGATCACCAGGCGGCGACGCACGTCAGCTCCTCACGCGTCGCGCAGCCGGTAACCGACGCCGCGCACGGTCTCCACCAGGCGGGCGTCGCCGAGCTTGCCGCGCAGCGACCCGACGTGCACCTCGACGGTGTGCCGGTCGGCCCAGGTGGTGCCCCAGGCGTCGAGCAGGATCCGGTCGCGGGGCACCGCCACCCCGGGTTGGCGGGCCAGCGAGAGCAGCACGTCGAACTCCTTGCGGGTCAACGTGACGACCCGCCCGTCGACGGTGACCGTCCGCGCGGCCACGTCGATGCGTACCGGACCGGCCTCGATGAGGTGCCGCTCGGGGGCGGCGTTCGCGGCGCGGCGCAGCACCGCCTCGATCCGGGCCTGCAACTCCACCATCGAGAACGGCTTGACCACGTAGTCGTCCGCGCCGAGGCGCAGACCCAGCACCCGGTCCCGTTCCTCACCCCGGGCGGTCACCGCGATGATGCCGAGTTGACTGCTGCGCCGACGCAGCTCCCGGCACAGGTCGGTGCCGTCCCCGTCGGGCAGGGTCAGGTCGAGCAGCACCAGGTCGCACGGGGCGGCGGAGAGGGCGGCGGCGACGGTGGCCGCGTGCTCGACCTCGTACCCCCGGCGGGTGAGGGCGGAGGACAGCGCAGCGGCCACCCGGCGGTCGTCCTCCACCAGCAGGATTCGCACCCGTGCCCCCGTCCGTCGCAGCGCTTGTTCTGCGAATGGTGGCAGAAGCGCGCGCGGACCGGGAGGCCGCCCGCCCGCGCCGGGCGGCGACCCACGCCCTAAAGGCCGAAGACATCCTCGGCGGTGGCGTCCCGGACGCCGTCGGTGAACCCGCGGAAACCGGGGTCCTCGTGGCTGGCCGGCACGCTGGTGACGGTGACCCCGCTGGCCTGGGTGACAGCGTCGACCAGCGGCGGGTAGTCGATCTCGGCATCGTCGAAGGCGTCGTCGTCCGCCTCGGCCAGGTTGATCACGTGCTGTACGTCGTCGGACGGAGTGTCCGGGTCCTCGGCCCACTCGCCGCCGGCCCGGTAGCACTCGTCGTACAGTGCCCGCTGGCTGTCGGTCCAGTCATCGTCGTAGCTCTGCATCGCCCATCCCTCCGCGGCCTCTGACCTGAGCATGCCCGGCGGGAGGCGGCGGGCGCGGCGGTACCGGCGAAAACCGGGCGAGCGCGCCGACGGTCGCCCCGTACGCTGCTGTGGTGATCTACAAACTGCTGTCGAGCGCGGAGTGGGACGACGCGCTCGCCGTCGGCGCCTTCGCCGGCTCCGCCGTGGACCGGCAGGACGGTTTCATCCACCTCTCCTCCGGCGACCAGGTGGTGGAGACGGCACGGCGACACTTCGCCGGTGCCACCGGGTTGACCCTGCTCAGCGTCGAGGAGGAGCGACTGGGCGACGCGCTGCGGTGGGAGCCGTCGCGCGGCGGTCAGCTCTTCCCGCACGTGTACGGCTCGCTGCCGGTCACCGCGGTGGTGGCGGCGCGGGCGCTGCCGGTGGACCTTCCGGTCCCCGACGCGGTGGCCGCCCTGCTGGGCTGACCCGAACGTGGGCTAACCCGCACGCACGCCGACCCGCACCCACGCCGACCCGAACCCACGCTGACGCGAACGCGCCCGGCCCGACGGTGTCGGGCCGGGCGCACTGCCGTACTGACAACAGTTCAGTGACAGAGCCGGTCGATCTCCTGCTGGAAACGGTCCATCGGGTTCGCCTCGGCGGGGCCGAGCAGGTAGGTCTTCAGCTCCCGGCGGGCCTCGGTCATCGGGTCGTCGCCGGCCCGGGTGACCGTCACGATCTTCTCCAGCTCACCGCAGTCCTTGGAGAGCAGGTACGCGGCCCGAGCCGTCGGGTACTCGCGGCGGAAGTCGTCCTCCGAGAGGCCGGCCGGGTTGGCCACCACGTACGGCCGCTGGCTCTGCACGAAGTCGGACACCACACTGGACACGTCGCTGATCAGCAGGTCGGTCTGGTTGAAGCAGTCGAACAGCGCCGGCGTGCGGCCGGTGACCACCAGGTGCGCGGTGCCGTCCAACGAGGACGCGTCGGCGTCGCCGCCGGCAGCGCGGATCGCGGCGACGATCCGCTCGTGCACCGCCCTCGCCGCCTTGGACCGCGACCCGGTGAGCGGGTGCGGCTTGTAGATCAGGCGCAGCCGTGGGTTCGTGGCCAGCAGCCCCTTGACGATCCGCTCACCCATCAACACCAGCGAGGTGTGGTACGGGTCGTCGTCGAGCCAACCCTCCCAGGTGGGCGCGTAGAGCACCGTGAACGGCCGGTCCACCGACTCGGCGCCGAAGGTGTGCACACCGGCGAGCTGCGGCCGGCCGATCTCGACGATGTCCGAGTCGAGGACCCCCACACCGGCTCGCGCGTAACGCTCCCGACCGGCGAGGCCGGCGACCCAGACCTCGTCGTACACCTTGCTGTAGGGGTTGACGCTGGCCTGCTTGTCGCTGTCGCCGTGCCCGACGAAGACGTGCTTCGTACCCGGCTCGCGGAGCATGTGGATGTTCGCGCCGACGTTGGCGGCGTAGAGCGCCGCGCGGACGCCGCCGAGGTCGAGGTTCATGAAGTCGACACCGGCCGGTACGCAGATCACCGGCAGCCGGGTGTCGGCCAGCTCCAGGAACGCCTCCCGGCTGCGCATCAGCACCACCGCGCGCTGCTGGAGCGCCTCGGTCGGGGCGAGCCACATGTTGGCCTGGTAGACGTCCTTGGCCGGGCCGGCGAAGTAGAGCGCCACCTCCGGCCGGTAGTTGTCCAGCCACCGCTGGACCGCCGGCAGCAGCGGACCCTGTCCCGCGCCCCGACCCCGCAGCCAGGTCAGCGCGATGATGGCGCCCACCAGACCGGTCGCCACGACCGCCACCGCACCGGCCACGAAGAACGGCGTCGGGTCGTGTTGCACCGCAGCGGCCACACCGGCCGGCACCAGCAGCAGGTTGAGCAGGGGCATCCGGTCACCGGCGACCGCCGCCGCCCAGGCGGGCGGCGTGGGCGCGCTGGACAGTGGACCCAGCTCGATGTTGCGCACCATGGCGGAGATCGGGTTACGACGCTCGATCATGGTGGAGAACGCGCCGGCGAAGACCGACACGACCCACACCGCGGCCGGCAGTACGAGCAGCAGGGTCAGTTCGCCGCCGCTGAGCCGCACCTCGGCGGCGACCAGCAGCACGGCGGCGAGGTCCCGCGTCAACTGCCGGTACGACCAGTGCAGGCCCACCTTCTCCAACAGCAGCTGCGACGGCGGTGACCAGCGGGCGACGGCGAACTCGCCGATGATGGCGGCCAACCCGGCGACGGCGAACAGGCCGACCCAACCGAATACGCCAGCGACGAGCATGACCAGGTAGGCCAGTACCAGTAGCGCACTCTGGGCGGCCACTCCGAGGCGTCCTGTCAACGTGCCGAACAAGCGAGTTCGCTCCCTACGAGATTTCGTTGCGGGCGGTGCCCGTGATGGACCGACGTCACTCCCCCGTCGCGCAGTGGCTCAGTCGCGGCCCGCTGCGTGTGACTGCGACCTTAACGCGAGCGGACAGCTCGGTGTCGCTCGGGTATCCGGCACCATTTCGGGCAAAATTCCGGCCCGGGACGCGCCCGACCCCCGCACGGGGTCGGGCGCGTGGGGTGGGCGCAGCGGTCAGCCGGCCCGCCGGAAGCAGGTCATCCCGCCGGGGCTCGGGCGCTTGGCGAACTCCTGGTAGCCCAGCTTCGGCGCGGTGTCGCGGGCGTACCGGTTGCCGTTGTAGACGCAGATGGTGCCCACGTCCAGGCGGTCCAGGGCCGGCGTCAGCTCCGCCGGCGTCGGGCTGGCGGTGCCGTCGGCGAACTCGGACAGCAACAGTCGGTCCTTGGCGAACTGGGAGTTGAGGTCGTATTCGACGAGGTAGAAGTCACGGGGCAGGACGACCCGGACTTCGCTGGTGACGATCGGCGTCGTACGCATGATCGTCTTCGGGGCGAGCAGCAGACCCTCCGGGCGGTCCAGACCCTTGATCCAGAAGGCGATCGCCTGACGCTGCTGCGGGAGTTTCCAGGTGGGGCGGGGGTGCACCTCGACCCAGCTCTTCGACGACCACATCGGGGTGGCGAACACCGCGAACGACGCGACCAGCAGCACCGCGATCCCACCGGACGCGGCCCGGCGCAGCGCCCGGCTCGGTGCCGGCACACGCACGGTGCAGAGCAGACCGATCAGCGTCGGCAGGGCGAGCAGCCACGGCACCCGCCACAACACCACCGAGATGCCACTCAACGCGCTGAGTACCTCCAGCACGCCGGGCACGAACAACACGCTCAACGCCAGTGCGGCGCCGGCGGCGAGCAGCGCGGGCGTGCGTCGGCGGGCGAGCAACGCGCCGCACCACAGCGCGAGACCGCTGATGACCCCGACCACGCCGAACAGCAGGGTCCGCCGATAGGTGTACGCCGCGTCGAAGAAGGCGTCGTCCGCGCCGGTCGCGGTCATCCCGCCGAGCACCAGGCGGGAGACCACCAGCGAGCCGATCGGGTACGCGAGGGCGGCGACCGCCGCCACGACGGCCGCCTTCCACCGGCCGACCAGCAGCATGGCGAAGCCGGCGGCGCCGACGAGCATCGGCAGGATGATCGCCGCGGTGTTGGTGAGCCCGATCGCGGTGATCGAGAGCGCCACGATGAGCACCAGGCTGCGCCGCGACCGGGTGTCGAACCACTCGGTCAGGTAGAGCCACATCAGCGGGATGACCGCCGAGACGAACATGCCCTTGCCCTCGTGCAGCCGGAGCAGGTGGAACGTGCCCAGTGCGGCATCGTCGCCGGCGACGAGGTACAGGTACGCGATCGCCACGGTGAAGGCGAGCAACACACGGCGCGGGGCCCACCGGTGCGTCAACCGCCACAGCGCCAGCGCGGCGAGCATCGCCATGATCGGCAACAGCACGTACCAGAGGGCCGAACTGGCGTGGATGCCGACGACGTTGGCGAACGCGCCGTCGAAGACCTCGATCGACGGGATGGGCGGCTGCGAGCCCATGGCCGGCAGCACGTTCTCGGAGAAGAGGAAATCGTTGAGCGGGATCAGGTCACGCTCGGCGATCCACACCGACTTGCCGACGTAGTAGACGTCGTCCGGGGTGTTGCGGGCCATGAAGAACGAGGAGATGCCGACCAGTACCGAGACGACCAACGCGTACGCCGACTGCGCCGCGGTGGGCGCCGGGGCGGCCGGGGCGGGCACCGGGCCGCGCAGCCACGCCTGGCGTACCAGCAGGAGCCCGCAGACGGCCGCGAGCAGGCCGGCGACGGCCGGAATCCACCAGGTGAGGTCGATGCTGGTACCGGCCGCACCGGCGGAGACGGCGGCCACCACGGCGGCGACCAGAACGCCGATCAGCAGGCGACGGTCGGTGGCGGGCCGCGCACCGTCGGGCTCCTCCGGAGCCGCCGGGGCGCTGTCGGTCGGGGCGCTGTCGGTCCGGGTGCCGGCGCGGCGGCGGGCGCGCAGCACGGCCACCACCGCGAGCACCACACAGGCCACCAGCCAGATCCGGAAGGTCACCGACGGACGCAGGTCCCCCAGGAAGGCCAGGTGGTAGAGCACTGTGAAGAGGGCGAACGCGATCACGGCGCCATCGGTGAGCACCGCCGGGGCGTGGGCCACCAGCGCGCCTACCCGGGACAGCCCCCGAGCGCGGGACGGTCGGGGTGCCTGCCCGCTCCGGGGCGTCGGATCCGGTTCGGCGGGCGCTACGGCGATGCTGTCGACGTTGGCCACGGGCGTCCTTACTCGTCAGACGGATGAGGGGCCTCGGCACGGTGATGGCCGGGTGTCAAGGGGGCAGCGTAGCGGAATCGGGCAGAGCGACCGCTGCTGCCGGCGACCGAGTGTCGGGTGCTGGTCAGTCCGATCTCGGGGCCGCCCGGGGGCGGGGCAGAACGTTGTCGGCGCCGAGCCCGGCCGCCACGGACTCGACCAGGTTGTCGAGGTAGCCGTCGGTGAGCGGGAGCCGGGCGATGGCGAGCCGCCAGTAGAGCGGCCCCACGATGAGGTCGACGGCGGCGTCCAGGTCGGTGTCGTCGGGCAGCTCACCACGCTGTACGGCCCGGGTGACCAGGCGACCGCCGATCTCCTGCTGCCGGGTGTGCAGCACCTGACGCAGGGTCGCGTCGATGGTGGGGTTGCGGGCGGCCTCGGCCAGCAGGTCCGGGATGATCTGCGACGCCAGCGGGTGCCGCAGCGCGTGCGCCACCACCTGGAACAGCAGCGCGAGGTCACCGCGCAGCGTGCCGGTGTCCAGCGCGGGGAGCTTGCCGTGGGCCGCGGCGGCGACGATCTCCAGCACCAGGTCGAGCTTCGAGCTCCACCGTCGGTAGATCGCCGTCTTGCTGACGCCGGCCCGGCGGGCCACCGCCTCGATGGAGAGCCGGCCGTAGCCGACAGCGGCGAGCTCCTGCATCAGCGCGCGGCGGATCGCCGTGGTGATCTCGTCGCGCAGCACCGCCGCGCCGGCCGGTGCCCGCCTCTTCTCGGTGGTCATCGAGGGCTCTTATCGCAGGTCACGCCACACAGCCTAGCGCAACGACGGTACGGTTGCGTCCCGACGTGTTTCGGACTACTGTCCTGGCAGCGACGAGGCGGCGCCCCGCGCAAATTTCCCACTAGGATGCGATCGTCGCGAGCAACCCCCGTCTGCACGAAAGATCGGAGCGCCATTTCCATGGCCACCACCGCGCTGGTCGACCCCGACACGGGCCTGACCCAGGCGCAGCTGGCCGCTCGGCACGGGCTCCGGGTCGCCGGTGAGCGCCCCAGCCTCGTCGAGTACAGCCGCCGACTATGGGCCTACCGGCACTTCATCGCCGCGTACGCCAACGCCAAGCTCGTCGCCTCGTACAGCAACGCCAAGCTGGGTCAGCTCTGGCAGGTGCTCACCCCGCTGACCAACGCGGCGGTCTACTACCTGATCTTCGGGGTGGTGCTGGCGCAGAACGAGATCCCGAACTTCATCGCCTACCTGACCACCGGGCTGTTCATCTTCAACTTCACCCAGAGCGCGGTCCTGGCCGGCACGCAGTCGATCAGCAGCAACCTGGGGCTGATTCGAGCGCTGCACTTCCCCCGCGCCAGCCTGCCGCTGTCCACCACGATCACGCAGTTCCAGCAACTGCTGGCCTCGATGGTGGTGCTCGTCGGCATCGTGCTGGTCACCGGCGAACCGCTCACCTGGGAGTGGCTGCTGCTGGTGCCGGCCCTGCTGCTGCAGGCGGTGTTCAACGCCGGCGTGGTGCTGCTGGTGGCCCGGCTGGGCTCCAAGTCGAGCGACCTGAAGCAGGTCATGCCGTTCATCATGCGGACCTGGATGTACGGCTCCGGTGTGCTCTACAGCGTCAGCCTCTTCGAACGGCTGCCCGGCTGGGCGACGACCCTCGTGCAGTTCAACCCGCTCCTGGTCTACATCGAGCTGGCACGGTACGCGCTGCTTGAGGAGGCACCGCTGCTCAACGAGTCGCTGACCCAGCTCTGGCTGGTCGGCGCCGGTTGGGCGCTGGTGGCCGGCATCGGCGGTTTCTTCTACTTCTGGCGCGGCGAACAGGAGTACGGCCGTGGTTGAGCACTTCAACGCCCACACCGAGGCGAACGCGACGATGACCCGGACGCAGGAACGCATCCCGACAGTGGTCGTGGACGACGCGCACATCATCTACCGGGTGCACCAGGGCGCCGCCGGTGGCACCACGCCGGTGGCCGCGCTGCGCCGGCTGGTCAAGCGCACCCACGCGCCGAACGTCCGGGAGGTGCACGCGGTCAAGGGCATCTCCTTCACCGCGTACCGGGGCGAGGCGATCGGGCTGATCGGCAGCAACGGCTCCGGCAAGTCCACCATCCTGCGGGCCATCGCCGGCCTGCTGCCGGTCAACCGGGGCGCCATCCACACCCAGGGGCAGCCGTCGCTGCTGGGCGTCAACGCCGCCCTGCTCAACGACCTCTCCGGGGAGCGCAACGTCGTTCTCGGGTGCCTGGCCATGGGCATGCATCCCGATGACGTGGCCAAGCAGGCCGCGGGGATCATCGACTTCTCCGGGATCAACGAGCGGGGTGACTTCGCCAGCCTGCCGATGCGGACGTACTCGTCCGGCATGGCGGCCCGGCTGCGGTTCTCCATCGCCGCCGCCAAGAAGCACGACGTGCTGCTCATCGACGAGGCGCTCGCCACCGGCGACAAGGGCTTCCGCAAGCGCAGCGAGCAGCGGGTGCGGGAGCTGCGCGAGGGCGCGGGAACGGTGTTCCTGGTCAGCCACCAGCTCTCCTCCGTACGGGACACCTGCGAACGGACGATCTGGCTGGAATCGGGCGTCATCCGGATGGACGGCCCCACCGACGAGGTCATCCGGGCATACGAGGCGTACGCGAACAGCAAGTAGAGTTCCGCGAACGTCCGGCATCGACATGGCACCCCCGAGGACCGCGTCGCCCGCGTTGGGGCGGCGCGGTCCGCGCGTTAAGGTTCATTCCGTCGCCGCTCGGGCGGAACCTTCCGTTAACGCATCCCTGAGAGTGAGGATCCGGCAATGACGCAGGACCAGACCACTGGCCCGGACGCCGAAGCGGAGAACCCGACGCCGTGGCGCCCCTCACGGACAGTGGCGGTGGTTCTCGCCGGAGGCACCGGGACCCGGCTGGGCCTCGGCATCCCGAAGCAGCTGCTGAAGATCGCCGGTAAGCCGATCATCGAGCACACCCTTGCGGTCTTCGAGGCGGCACCGGAGATCGACGAGATCATCGTGCTGATGGCCAGCGGCCACGTCGAGGACGCCCGGCAGATCGTCGAGAAGGCCGGCCTGCGCAAGGTCACCAAGGTGATCGAGGGTGGCGACACCCGCAACGCCACCACCCGGATCGCGCTGGACGCGGTCGGCCCGGCGGACTGCAACATCCTCTTCCACGACGCGGTACGTCCGCTGCTCAGCGGCCGGATCGTGCGCGAGTGCGTCAACGCGCTCTGGAGCTACGCCGCCGTGGACGTGGCCATCCCCTCCGCGGACACGATCATCCAGGTCGACGACAACGACTGCATCACCGACATCCCGACGCGTTCCCGCCTGCGCCGTGGCCAGACCCCGCAGGCGTTCCGTTCCCCCACCATCCGCGAGGCGTACCGGATCGCCGAGGGTGACCCGGCCTTCGCCGCCACCGACGACTGTGGCGTGGTGCTGCGCTACCTGCCCGGCACTCCGATCAAGGTGATCGACGGTTCCGACGAGAACATCAAGGTCACCCACCCGGTCGACGTGCACCTGGCGGACAAGCTCTTCCAGCTCGCCGCCGCGCAGGCCCCACGGCTCACCGACCACCGCAGCTACGCCGAGGAGCTGACCGGCCGCACCATCGTGGTGTTCGGCGGCAGCTACGGCATCGGTCACGAGCTGGCCGAGCTGGCCCGCCGCTACGGCGCGCAGGTCTTCCCGTTCAGCCGCTCCACCACCGGCACCCACGTCGAGCGCGCCGAGGACGTCGAGGCCGCGCTGACGACCGCCTTCGAGGCCACCGGCCGGATCGACCACGTGGTGGTCACCGCCGGGATCCTGGAGCGGGGCGCCCTCGCCGAGATGGACGAGGAGACGATGGACCGGGTGCTCCAGGTCAACTTCGTCGGCCCGGTGACCATCGCCCGGCAGTCCCTGCCGTACCTCCAGCAGACCAAGGGTCAGCTGCTGCTCTACACCTCCAGCTCCTACACCCGGGGCCGGGCCCGCTACGCGCTCTACTCGGCCACCAAGGCCGCCCTGGTCAACCTCACCCAGGCGCTCGCCGACGAGTGGGCCGACGTGGGCGTCCGGGTCAACTGCATCAACCCGGAGCGCACCGCCACCCCGATGCGGACCCGGGCCTTCGGCGAGGAGCCGGAGCACACCCTGCTCGCCGCCGAGGCCGTCGCCCAGTCGTCGCTGGACGTGCTGATCTCCGACCTGACCGGTCAGGTCATCGACGTACGCCGGGCGCCCGGTGACGGGCCCACGCCGACCGTGCCGGCCCAGGCCGGGTCGGGTCCTCTCGAGGCACCGGCCGGCGCGACGTCGGCGAACTGACGCTGGCGGCGGCGGAACCACGAACGGAGCGACATGCGCGGCGACCTGGTCCGAAAGCTGGCCGCCCGGTGCCTGACCATCGGGTTGGCCGTGCTGGCCTTTGTCGTGCTGGCACTCACGGGTGCCACCGGCTGGGGGCTGGCACTGGCCGTCGCCGCGCTGGCCGCCACGGCCGCCGAGCAGCGGATCCGGCCCGGCGCCGACCTGGTGGCGGAGACCACGTTGATCGCCGCGGCGATCCTGGTCGGCTACGCCCGGCGGCTGGACGACGGGCTCAACGTCGCACTGGTCGTCACCGGGCTGGTCCTGCTGGGGCTGGTGCTGCTGGTGGGTCCGCTGCGCACCGCCGGCAGTCTGGAGATCCGGGCGGCCAACCTGCCGGTCCGCGCCTGGACGCCGCTGGTCGCCAACCAGCTCGGCACGGCGCTGCTCGGGCTGCTCGCCGCCCTGGCGCTCGCCGCCGCGCTCGCCCTGCCGGCCGGGGTGGCGCTGGCCGCCAGCCTGCTGGTCGGGGCGGGCGCCGGTGCTGTCGCACTGGACCTGGCCCGGCGACGGTTCCGGCCGCGGGCCGGCGGTGGGCCGGTGGCCGCCGCGCTGCGCCGGCACCGCCCGGAGTTCCTGCTCTACTTCTCCGCACCTCCCGGGTCGGAATACCAGGTCACCATGTGGCTGCCGTACCTGGAACGGATCGGCCGACCGTTCCTGGTCGTGGTGCGCGAACCAGAGTTCCTGGCCCCGATCGCGGCGGCAACCGACGCGCCGGTCGTCTACTGCCCCACCCTGGGGGCGATGGACGAGGCGTTGGTGCCGAGCCTGCGGGTGGCGTTCTACGTCAACCACGGGGCGAAGAACAGCCACTGTGTCCGCTTCACCCAGCTCACCCACGTCCAGCTGCACCACGGCGACAGCGACAAGGCGCCGAGCGCCAACCCGGTGTCGGGGATCTTCGACCGGATCTTCGTGGCCGGGCAGGCGGCGATCGACAGGTACGCCCGCGCCGGGGTGCAGATCCCGGCGGACAAGTTCGTGGTGGTGGGTCGCCCACAGGTCGAGTCGATCGAGGTACGCGCGGAGCCGGCGCGCGGGTTGGCACACCCCACGGTGCTGTACACCCCGACCTGGACCGGGCACCACGCCGACGCCGACTACTGCTCGCTGCCGGTGGCGGAGAGGCTGCTGCAGCGGCTGCTGGAGCGCGGCGCGACGGTGATCCTGCGGGCCCACCCGTACACCGCGCAGAACCCGGCGTCGGCCCGTCAGCTGGGCCGCCTCACCGAACTGCTCGTCGTCGACCGGGCGCGCACCGGCCGCCAGCACGTGGTCGGCGCGGCGGCTCGGGAGCTGAGCCTCACCGAGTGCGTCAACTCCTCCGACGCGCTGGTCTCCGACGTGTCCGGCGTGATCTCCGACTTCCTCTACTCCGGGAAGCCGTACGCGGTCACCGACATGGGTGGCGAGGGCGAGCGGTTCGTGGAGCGCTTCCCGTTGGCCGGGTCCGGTTACGTGCTGCGCCGGGACATGTCCAACGTGGACGACGTGCTCACCGCACTGCTGGACACCGACCCGTTGGCCGAGGCCCGCTGGGCCACCCGCCGCCGCTACCTGGGTGACTTCCCCGCCGAGTCGTACGCCGAGGCGTTCCTGGCAGCCGCCCGGCGCGAGCTGGCACCGGCCGAGACGCTCACCGCGTCCACCCCGGCATAGCCGCTCAGCGGTACGGGTCGAGCAGCGCCAGCACGGCCGCCGGGTCCTCCACGTGCGCGTTGTGGCCGAGGCCGGGCAGGGTGGCCACCGGCACGCCGTACTCCTTGAGCTGTTCGTCGGTGACCATCGGATCGTGCTCCCCGCGCGCCAGCACGACCGGCGCGTCGGTCGCCGCCAGCAGCGCGGCCAGGTCGGGCTCGCCGACGGCGAACGCGGTCGGGTCCATGGCGAGGCGCCACCGGCCGTCGACCTGGCGCAGCCCGGCGTCCACCACCGGGTCGTCCGGCGGCACCAGGCCGGCCAGCCCGGAGACCCGCAGGTAGCGGCGCGCCGCCTCGGCGCGGGTCGCGAACCAACTGATCGGGCGGGCGGCGAGGTCGGCGGCGCGGGTCAGCTCGTCGGGTGACCAGACGGCCTTGATGCCCAACCCGACCACGGCGTCCACCGGCGTACCGGCGGCGCGGGCGGCCAGCGCGAGGCCGACCACCCCGCCCAGCGAATGTCCGAGCACGACGAGCCGGTCGCCGGGCGCCAGGCCGCGCGCTATCCGGTCGGCGAACCCCGCGAACGTGTACGACTGAAGCGGTGCCGCCCAGCCGTGGCCGGCGAGGTCCGGTGCCAGCCACCGCCCCGCCCAGCGCTGCTCCAGCAGAGGCGCCCACGGCAACCAGACGTCCCCGGTCGTGCCCATCCCGTGCAGGAGCAGCAGGACCCGCCCGCGACCGGCTTGACCACCCGATTCATCCACCACGGCCGCAGTCTCCCACGGTTCACGGCCTGGTACGAGAGCCGTCATCCACGCCGCCCCCACCAAAGAATGATCCACTGTAGAGTTCCGGGCCGGACGGACAGAGCCACCTGTCGATTCCGTCCCGAGGGGAGCCACTGTGTACAGGATGTACGGGTCGGCGCTGGTCGCGGCACTGGCAGCCGTCACGCTCGGCGTACCGCACCGGGCGTCCGCGACGCCATCGGACGTGGCCGCACCGAACGGCGCAGCGGTCACGGCGGCCGACCGGGTGCTGCGGGTCTACAACAACAACATCGAGAACCTGGTGGTGAACAACTCCGACGGGAGCTGCACCCGGATCTCCGGACCGGACCACCTGACCTCGATCCTGGTCGACGACGCCGGTCGCACGGGCACCAGCGGCGTGGTGGCGCCCGACATCCTGATCGTGCAGCAGGTGCGCGGCACCGGCCAGGCCGAGGCGTACGCCGACCAGCTGTCGGCGAAGTTCGGCTACCCGGCGGGCAGCTACGGGGCGATCGTGGCGTGGGACGACCCGGAGCCGTGGGGCAGCACGCACAAGTGCAGCTCGCAGTCGCTCGGCGACCTGAAGAAGAAGCAGACCAACGCCATCCTCTGGAACAAGCGCACGCTCAACCTCGCCAGTGGCGACATCTCGAAGTACTGGAGCGCGGGTTGGCTCAAGCCGGGCACGGCGTACGCGAACGGCGCCGGGTGCACGCTGTACAAGCCGCCGAACAGTGACCCGGACAGCACCGACTACTACAAGTGGAAGCGGACCAGCGCGATCGCGGCGCGCTTCACCATCAAGGCGACCGGCACCAGCGTGTTCGCCGCGACGATGCACCTGCCGCAGGAGAACCGGCAGAACGCCTGCGCCGGTGACGGCGACCGGGGCATCGCCAACAGCGGCATCCACCTCGGTGCGGACGCGACCACGCTGCTGAACGCGTCGACGATCCGCGTGGTGGGCATCGACGCGAACCGCACCGGCATCGCCCCCGGCACGCTCAGCGGCTACGGCATGACCGGGTACGGGTCGGCGGCCACCAACGGTTCCAGCAAGATCGACTACTTGTTCGTCAGGGGCAGTGTGCAGTCGTCCGCCGTCGACCACACCGTGGTCGGGACGAAGTCGAACCACAAGGCGTTGTACGGCTTCATCACCTACTGACCGCACCGCCGAAGACGCCGCGGGCGCCGGCCCCTTGTGGGGGACGACGCCCGCGGTCCTCGGCGTGCCCGGGTCAGGCGGAGTAGCCCCGGCTGGTGATCCAGTTGGCCAGGTCGATGGTGGTGATCCAGTACGACGGGTCGGCCGCGTTGGCCGAGTCGGCGATCCGCACGGTGCGACCGTTGTCCTTGTAGCCCACGACGGCGATGTAGTGCCCGCCGCCGTAGGAGTGCCAGCCGCCGTCGGTGTCGGTGGCGTCCCCGACGACGTTGGCCACCACGCCCCGGCCGTCGGTGATGGCCTTCACCACGTCGGCCTGGAGGCGGTCCATCTGCGCCGGGCTGGGCGCGCTGGGGAACATCCGAGTCCGGTACGGGGAGCCCTTCACCTCGGCGTTGAGCACCCGGGTGGTGTCCTCGGCCGAGTTGGTGCCCATCTCGGTGGTGCCCAGCTCGGCGCCGAGCTCCTCCTGGGTGCGGTCGATGCCGGCGGCGCTGAGCGCGTTGCGGGTGGCCGCCGGGCCGCAGTTGTAGTAGGTGTTCTGCGCCTCGTAGTCGTAGTCGAGCACCTTGGTCGCGGGCGGCTTCGGGGGCGTCGGCTTACGGGTGAGGTCGGGGTTGCTCTTGGCCTTCGCGGCGGGGGACGCGGCGCTGGTGGCCGGCGCGGCGGTGGTCGGCGCGGCGCTGGCCGAGGGGGACGCGTCCCGAACGTCGCCACGGGAGGCGGCGACGTCGCTGCGCATCTCGGCGACGGTGGTCGCGGTGCGCTGGTCGGCCGGGGCGTCGTCGGCGGTGGTGAGGAGGGCACCGCCGGTGGTGGCGATGGCGAGAGCCGCGGCGGAGGCGACAACGATCTGGTACGGGCGCTCGGTGGCGAGGCGGCGGAGCTGACGCTGCAGGGTGTGCTTCACGGGGTCCTCCACGGATCGGGGGGAGAGCGGCACACCGGGCCGGACCGGTATCCGGGCAGGCGCCAGCGCGCGGACCGTGGTCCGCGGATGGTGAACCGCTCAGGGGAACGCCCGGCGTGGCCGGGCGGGGAAGGCGATGACCCGGGGGGTCAGCTCACCGTCACTGGACGAATGAGCGGGTGCACCGCCGCGCCGTGGAGGCGAGGGAACAACCGAGGGGTGGAAAGGTGCTGCACGAGGATGGGACTCCTTCCGACACCGCCTACCGGGTTAGCTGACGGATTCGGGCGGGAAGATCGCCCTACCGCGGGCCGTGGCTCGCGGATTCACCCCGGACTTACTGATGGGTCCCCGGTTCGTTGATCACGATTAAGCGGGTCGATGCGGCGTCGCGTCTTGCGATCGGTTACCGCATCGGACAGGACGACAGTACTGGCGGCTCCGCGCCCTGCCAAGCCGGGTTCACCTGCGTAAACCTCAATCGGCGAGGCAATTTCTGCGCGTATTGCCGATGATGTGACTCGATGGGACAACCGGTTACGGGCGCGCCTGCGGGCGACAACCGGACAGGCGACGAAGAACGCGACCATAATCGCGGGAACAATGGCGCGGCTCGTGCCGGACGTCCGATTTCACAATTGCGTGACCGGCCTCACATCACAGATCGGGCTCAACCCGCCCGGGCCGGTCGCCACCGTGCCACGACGGCCGGGCGCAACGCCCCCGCCACCGTCCGGCGGGCGGCCACCGGGTGCGGGCGCAGCCGGGCCGCCGCCGCGTACGCCTCCTCGGCGAGGGTACGAGCCGACTCGGCGGCCAGCTCCGCGTCACGCCAGGCGGCCCGCTCACGGACGGCGGCCGCCTGGTAGTCGGCCAGCCGCGCATCCCGGACCACCCGGCTGATCAACACCTCCTGCTCGACCGGGTGGCGTCGGGGATCCCAGCCGTGCCGGTGCCCGAACACGTCACCGAGCTGCACCATGCTCAGGTCACCCCGCCAGTACGCCGCCATCGCCGCCCGGTGCAGATAGCGCTCCCGGGCCGCGTACTCGGCGGGGGTGTGCGGGGTCCGTGGGGTGGGCAGCGCCCCGGCGCCCGCGAAGCGACGCGCGGCGGTGTCCGCCGCGTCGTACCCGGTCCAGGCCCGCTCCATCTGCTCCTGGGCGCTCAGCCAGGCGGCACGTCTCCGCCTGGCTGTCGTCGCCGCGCCGGCCGCGGCGACGGCCACCTCCTCGGCGTAGCGGCGCAGGTCGGCAGCCTCGGCGGCGGCCACCTCCCGGGCGGTGGGCGCTGCCGGGAGCGGGTCGTCGGCGGGCCGGTCCCGTTCGGGGCGGGCGGCCAGCACGGTGAGCAGGCCCAGGGTCAGCAGGACCAGGGTCGACCAGATGGCGGCGGCTCGCGGCACCTCGGTCACGAACTGGTAGAAGACGGCGGTCTCCATGGTCGGCACCTCGGGGAGAGAGCAGTGCGATGGGGCCACACCGGCCGGCGGGCCACGGCGGGCCACCGGTCGGCGGGTGGGAAGCGGGTGGGGCGACAGGCGCGGCGGCGGGACGATCGTCCCGGTGGCTCAGCGCCGGGGTGGGGCCCGGCAGGCCCGACCGCTCGCACTGTCGACGAGGGGCAGCCGGTCGGACTCCGCCGCGCGGACCGGAAGCACGCCGGTCGCGGTGACGCAGTGCTCCTCGGGGAGCGCCCCGGGCGAGTCGACGGCCCAGGCGGGAACGCCCTCCTCGACGGCGTCCGGTGGGATCGCCGCTGCCGGGCGCGCCGCAGCGTGCGCCCCGACGTGCCGACCGGAGGCCGCCAGCGGCCCGGCGGCGACGGAGGCCGACACCACGCTCGACGGTGGCACCGGGCTGGGCGTCGACGCGGCGGCCGTGGCCGGGCCTGCGCCGAGCGCCAGGGCCGCGACGACGGCGAGGCTGGTCAGCACCCGCGTCGCCCAGCGCGCCACCCACCACAGCGGACAGGTGAACGCGACCGGAAGCACATCCCCACGCTACCGTCACGCCGAGGCGGGCGCACCGACCACGGGCGTGTCGGATCGCGCCGCGCCGACCCGTTTGACCAGGGTGGACGCTGTCAGCGCCGGTCGGCGTACGGTGATCGGCCGTTGGCCAAACCGACCTCGTCGGCGGCCCCCGCGGCCCCGCCCTCGGCGTCGCCGTCACCGGCGGTCGGGGCACCGGCCGCGCGTTGCCGGGGGACGGGCGCCGGCCGGGCCGGACGGCGCGGTGCGAGCCGGCGCATCATCGGGGTCTCGACGAAGCGGTGCAGCAGCCCGGCGAGGATCAGGTTCGCCACCAGGAAGCCGAGCACCACGGCGGGCCCACGCCAGCCCGCGAAGCCGGTCCCCCAGTCCCCGCTCCAGCGCAGCACGCTCGTCATCACCAGCACGTGCACCAGATAGAAGGCGAACGAGACCTCACCGAGCCAGATCAACGGCCGGGAACGCCACGGCGAGCGCCGACCCCGCACGTCCGCGTCAGCGGCAGCGGTGATCACCAACAGGTACGCGACGGCGAGCAACGTGGTCCACAACTCGGCGCGGATCCACTGCGCGGCCGCCACCCAGGTGACCACGAAGATCGCGCTGGCCGCGGCCAGACCCGGCCCGCGCCAGAGCCCTCGGCGCATCAGCTCGGCGGCCACCGCGCCCAACCAGAACTCCAGCGACCGGACCGGCGGGAAGATCTGGGTGAACCACCACCGACTCACCTCCGGCACCAACTCCTGCGCCGGCCACAGCGCGAGGATCAGCAGCGGCAGCGCGACGATCAGCGCCCAGAGCAGCTTCGGCCGGGCCCGGCGCAGCAACGGCAGGGCGAGCGGCAGGCAGAGGTAGAAGAAGAACTCGCAGGAGAGCGACCAGCTGACCGTGTTGATGCTGTAGAACCAGCCGGGTCGGGGGTCCCAGGCCTGCAGCAGGAGCAGGTTCTCCAGCGCGGCCGCCGGCAGGACCGGGTCGGCGAACCACCAGGCGACCACCAGCGTCGCCGCCCACAGCACCAGGTGGTTCGGGTAGATCTTGGCGACCCGCCGCCGCCAGAAGGTCCGCCGGGAGTCACCCGGCCGGGCCGACCAGACCAGCACGAAACCACTGAGGATGAAGAAGAACTGCACCCCGGAGAGGCCCAGGGTGAACAGGGCATCGACCACGGCCTTGTAGTCCGGCTCGGCGATGATCCGCATGGTGCCCGCGTGGAAGCCGAAGACCAGCAGGGCGGCGATCCAGCGCAGCCCGGTCAGCGACGGCAGCCGGGGCAGGGCGGGTGCGGGTGGGGCGGCCGACGTCGCGGCGACGCTCGTCATGCCGGGATCCCGGCGCTCGGCGGGGTCACCAGCACTGTCGTAGCCTCCTCGGCGCGGCGTCGGACGGCGCGACGGCGACGCCCGCGACGGCCCGGCAGGGCCGCACCGAGGCACCCTACCGGGTCACTCCTGGGTGAACCGGACGCGTCCCACCCGCCGTTTTCCGCGCCACGGCACCGCCCGCCAGTCGGCGTTAACCTTCCGCTGCCCGGGAGTTCAGAGACTCCACCATCGGCGGCAACGTCAGGTTCCGGGGCCGGCCACCCGGGTCGTCGAAGGTGGCGGGCGTGGTCAATGAGCCGACGCACGCACCGCTGCTGAGCATCGTCGTGCCCGTGTACGGCGTCGAGGCGTACCTGTACCAGTGCCTTGAGTCGATCCGGGCCGACATCCCGGCGGGCGAGTCGGACGCGGTCGAGCTGATCGCCGTCGACGACGCCTCCCCGGACGGCTGCGGCGACATGCTCCGCGCGTACGCGGCCGGTCGCGACGGCGTCCGCGTCGTGCATCTGAGCAGCAACGTGGGCCTGGGGCTGGCCCGCAACGCGGGGCTCGACGTGGCCAGCGGCCGGTACGTCTGGTTCGTCGACAGCGACGACTGGTTGCCGCCGGGCACCATCGCGGCGGTGCTGGACCGGCTGCGCCAGCACCAGCCCGACGTGCTGATGCTCGACCACCTGCGGGTGCACGAGGACGGCCGGCGGGAGGTCGACGCGAGCAGCCCGCTGCTGCGCGGGATCACCGGCGTCACCCGGCTGGCCGACCAGCCGCGCCTGCTGCGGGTGCAGCACACCGCCTGGAACAAGGTGGTCCGGCGGGGCTTCATGGACGAGTTGGAGCTGCGCTTCTTCCCCGGCTGGTACGAGGACATCCCGTTCAGCCACCCGCTGCTGATCGGGGCCGAGAAGATCTCCGTGCTGGACCGGGTCTGCTACCTCTACCGGCAGGGCCGCCAGGGCGCGATCACCTCCACCCGCAGCGGCCGGCACTTCGACGCCTTCGACCAGTACGAGCGGCTGATGGACTGGGTGGCCCGGAAACACCCGGACGAGCGGTTGCAGGCCGAACTCTTCGAGCTGATGATCAGCCACTACCTGGTGGTGGTGGGCAACGACGGCCGGCTGCACCCGCACCTGCGGCGCGACTTCTTCCACCGGGCCGCCGCGCACTACCGCCGGTACCTGCCCACCGGCGGCTACCCGCTGCCCCCCGGCGCGACGGGACTCAAGCACCGCCTCGTCGGGCGGGGTGACTGGTTGGCGTACTCGGCGCTGCGCCAGGCCCACCGGGTCGCCGGTCGGCTGCGTCGGCCGGGCCCGGCGGCTGCCGACGGCGGTTCGCCAGCCGTCGACGAGGAACCGGGCCGACGGGCGGACAACGCGCCGACACGCAGTGGTGCGCCCACCCCGGAGCGCCGTGACGCGCTGGCCGGCGGCCGGCTGACGTGATCGACCCCACCGCACCCCGAGGCGGCACCCGGCACCGTGGTTTTCCAGGTCGTCCGCCCGCCGGGTGGACGACGACAGCACCACCGCACTCCGGTGCGGGCGTACCTGAGCAGAGGTCGGAATGACGGCGACAATCAAGATCGGACCGCACGCGGTCGGTGCCGGTGAGCGACCGTTCGTGGTCGCCGAGATGTCCGGCAACCACAACGGCGATCTGAATCGGGCGCTGGCCATCGTCGACGCGGTGGCCGACAGCGGGGCGCACGCACTGAAGCTCCAGACGTACCGGCCGGACACCATCACCATCGACGTCGACACGCCGGCGTTCCGGATCTCCAGTGGGCACGAGCTGTGGGGCGGGGAGAACCTGTACCGCCTCTACGAGCGCGCGCACACCCCGTACGAGTGGCACGCCCCGATCTTCGAACGGGCCCGCGAGCGTGGCCTGACCGTCTTCTCGTCACCGTTCGACGCGACCGCTGTGCAGTTGCTGGAGTCGCTGGACGCGCCCGCGTACAAGATCGCCTCGTCGGAGCTGGTCGACCTGCCGCTGATCCGACTGGTGGCCAGCACCGGCAAGCCCATGGTGATCTCGACAGGAATGGCGACGGTCGCCGAGATCGACGCCGCCGTGCGCGCCGCCCGCGCCGGTGGCGCGGCGGGCATCATCCTGCTGGCCTGCACCGCGTCCTATCCGGCGCCGGCGGCCGACAGCAACCTGCGCCGGCTGCCGGTGCTGGCCGGTGCGTTCGACGTGCCGGTGGGGCTCTCCGACCACACGCCCGGCATCGGGGTCGCGGTCGCCTCGGTGGCGCTCGGCGCCTGCTTCATCGAGAAGCACGTGACGCTGGACCGGGCCGACGGTGGCGTGGACTCGGACTTCTCCCTGAACCCGGCGGAGCTTTCGGCCCTGGTCGCCGAGTCCGGCCGCGCGTACGCGGCCCTGGGCGGCACCGCGATCGGCCCGACCCCCGCCGAGCGGGAGGGGCTGCGGTTCCGCCGGTCGCTCTTCGTGGTCGAGGACGTCCGGGCCGGTGACCCGGTGACCGCGCACAACGTCCGCTCGATCCGCCCAGCCGGCGGCCTGCCCCCGGTGGAGATCGACCGGGTCCTCGGCCGCACCTTCACCACCGACGTCCCCCGAGGGACCCCCCTCACCTGGAACCTCATCTAACCCCGCCCCCACCCCCGCGATCTTGCAGTTACTGTCCCGACGAAAGGCGCATCAGCCGCCATTCGGCGTCAGAAAGTGCAAGATCGCGAGGGCGGGAGGGTGGGGGCGAAGCCGACGGTGATGACCAGGTTCTGCGGGCGGAGGGTTCGCCAGAGGGCGGCGCCGTCGGACGGGATGGTCAGGCCGTGTCGGCGCCACCAGAGCGTTATCGGCACGTCGGCCAGCTTGCAGCAGCACTCGGCCCGGGTCCAGCGGGCCCAGAAGTCACCGGTGCCGAAGCGGCGGGCCAGCGCCGGGGGCACCGGGGCGTCCGCCCGCTCCGCGTCGATGGCCACCCGCCAGCCGGGCACCGGTGGGCCGTACCAGCCGACGCACCGTCCATCGTCGACGTGACTACGGGTCACCGCGTCGGCCATCGTGGCCGGTGACCCGATCCGCAGATGCTGCTCGGCGGCGGCGAGCAGCCCCGGCACCGGACGCGGCACGGCGACGTCGCCGTGCCGCGCCGGCCCCAGAACCGGTCGCAGGTCAGACGGAGGCGGCACCGTCCACCACGATGACCTGGCCGTTGATGTTCGTGTGTTCCCGCAGCAGCATCCGCACCACCGGGGTGACCTCCGCCGGTTCGGTCAGGTGACCGGTCGGGGTACGGCGCACGATCTGGTCGAGTTGGGTCGGACCGAGCACCGCGGACATCTCCGAGGCGAAGAAGCCGGGCGCGACGGAGTTGACCAGCATCCGGCCGCCCAGTTCCCGGGCCAGCGAGCGGGTGGCCGCGTCCATGCCGCCCTTGGTGGCCGAGTAGGCGACGAGGCCGGGGAAACCGCGCTGCCCGCAGATCGAGGTGATGTTGACGATCCGCCCGCGCAGCCCCTTGGCGAGCATCCGGCGGATCACCAGCCGGGTCAGCTGCAGCGGGGCCGTCAGGTTGGTCTCGATGATCCGGGCGATGTCGTCGGTGGCGGTGTGCGCGTGCAGGGAGTCCTGCCCCATCGCGGCGTTGTTGACGATGCCGTCGATCGGGCCGAGGTGCTGCTCCACCTCGCGGATGAAGCTCTGCGCGGCCCGCAGGTCGGTGACGTCCACCGCGCCGACGTGCACCCGGTCGGGGTGCTCGGCGGCGAGCTTCTCCAGCTCCGGGGTGAGGGTGCGGGCGAACGCGGCCACCCGTACGCCCGCGTCGAGCAGGTCGGTGACGATGGCCAGGCCCAGGCCACGGGACCCGCCGGAGACGAGAACCACGGAGCTGGGTGGGACGAGCTGGGTGTCGGCGGGCTCAGACATCGCTCTTCAGGGTCTCCTTGACGGGAATGTCGGTCAGGACGCGGATGCGGCGCGGCACCGCGTGCTCGGGAAGCCGGTCGGCGCACCAGCGGACCAGCGCGGCCTCGTCCGGCACACCGCTGGCGGCGGGGGCGAGGACCACCTCGGCGACCACCATCCGCCCGAGCACCGGGGCCCGGCGGCCGGTCACCCGGGCCCAGGCCACCGCCGGATGACCGGCGAGCACGCCGCGGACCATGCCGGCGGAGACCTTGCTGCCACCGACGTTGATCTCGTCGGAGTCCAGTCGGCCGGTGATCAGCACCCGGCCGTCGAGCACCTGCACACGGTCGCCGGTGCGGACCGGGCCGGCGAGACCGGCACCGTGGTACGGGGAGGTGACCACCAGCTCGTCGTCGACGACGGAGAGCGTCGGTCGGCCCGGGGTGTCCCGGTCCAGCCAGTCGACCGGGAACCCGGCCCGCCCGTCGTGCACCACAATGGACGCCCCCACCTCCGAGGACGCGTAGATCCAGGACACCCGGGCCGCCGGGAAGACCTCCCGCAGCTGGTCCAGGATCGCCTGGTCCACCGGCTCACCGCCGAGGGTGATCTGGCGCAGCGGCACCCGGGCCAGCGCCTCGGCGTCGCGGTAGAGGGTGCGCCGCCAGAAGGTCGGGGTGCCCGAGGCCGCGTCGACCCCGTGCGCGGCGGCGACACCGGGCCAGTCGTCCAACTCGTCGGGCTCGACCACCACGAGGTGCTGGCCCGGCTGGGTCAACGACAGGGTGACCACCTGCCACCAGGCGTACGTGCCGGGGGCGTACGGGCACAGCCAGGTCCGGCCGGGCTGGTCGACCCGCACGGTGGTCAGCGTGTCGAGCGTGTGCCCGACCCGCTTCGGACGCCCGGTGGAGCCCGAGGTCAGCAGCCAGAGCCGGCCCGGCTCGGCGGCTCGCGGCCGGGCCGGTGCGCCCGGGTGCACGCCGTCGTCGTCGAGGACGCCGACGGTGAACCCGGCTTCCAGCAGCTCCGTACGCAGCGCCGCGTCGACCCGGCTCGCGGTGCTGAGCAGAAGCTCGGTGCCGTGCACGGCGTGCTGCCGCGCCGCGGTGAGCGCGTGCACCGCCGAGTGGGCGAGCACCGCCGCCGGGTCGGGCAGTGTGGGGGTCGGCAGCGACCGCCAGGTCAGCGCGGCGCCACCGACGACGAGCCGGTTGTCCACACCGGCCGGCTCCGCGGGCGCGGGGGCGCTGTGGCGCGACGTCGCGACGGTCACTGGTGTTGCAACTCGACGAGGAAGTCGAGGACGTCCCCGACGGTGGCGATGCGACGCAGCCCGGGGGCGTCGAAGTTGAGCTCCTCCCCCGTCTCGTCCTCCACCCGCAGCGCCAGCTCGGAGAAGTCGAGCGACCGGAAGCCGATCTCCCGCAACTGGGCGGCGTCGTCGCCCGGCAGCTCCTTGTCCTGGTTTTTCAGCACCTGAGCCATGAGGTCGCGGATCTGCGCGCGACTCAATTCGTTCATGCGCCGCAGTCTACAACCCAATGAATGCGTATCCCATTTCCCGGTAGGCCCGGGTAAGGTGCCGGCACCCGACGTGAACGGCTAGGAAAGCGAGACGCACGTGCTGCGCGAAGCGACGACGGACGACGTTCATCTGATGTTGTCCTGGCGTAATCAGGAAACCAATCGACAGGTCAGCAAGACCAGTCACGAGATCACCGCCGAGGAGCACGCCCGGTGGTGGTCGGCGGTCCGCGAAGACCCGTCCCGACGGGTGCTGGTGTACGTGCGCGACGACCGCCCCTGCGGCGTGGTCACCTTCTTCGACCTGCGGCTGGACGGCCCGCGTACCGGGGCGTGGGGGTTCTATCTCGACGCCGAGGGGCTGGCCGGGCGGGATGAGACGCTGCCCGCATGGCTGGGGGTCATGCGGGAGGCCGTCGAGTACGCCTTCGACGGCCTGCACCTGGACCGGCTCGACGGCGAGGTGCTCGGCCACAATACCGTCGTACGACAGATGAACCGGCGTTTCCGATTCGTCGAGGGCACCCCGAAACAGGAGCTGACCGACGGCCGGGAAATCACCGTCATCCCGATTTCCCTGGCTCGGGAGGATCGCCGCCAGCGCTGATTGTCGGACACTTTCGCGCAATGGACCGGAATCATTAACCGACAGTGCTTCCGGTGGACATCCGCCGTTCACGGACAGCGGTGTCCACCGGGGCCTGGCGGATCAGACCCGCCGCCACGCCGCCCAGTGCTGCTGCGGGTTGCCGCCGAGCCGGACGAAGCCGTACGCCGTGCCGTCCCAGTCGTCGGCCTGCCCGGGCGCCCAGCGGGCGAAGACCACCTGCGCCACGGCCGGCGGTCGCCCGTCGTCGAACCACCGCACGTCGGTCCAGGTCACCTGGTGGCTGAGGTTGAACCGGAGGATGTACTGCACACCGGTCGAGGCCCACACCCGCTCACCGGGGCGTACGCCGACGTCGGCCACCCGGGGCGTCGGCTGGGTGCGTTCGGCGGTCGGCCGCACGATCCGCTGGTCGATCACCTGCATCGTGACGAGGTTGGCCGCCACGAGGACGCCGAGGATCGGCAGCCGCAGGCGGGGCACCCGGACCGTGGCGACCAGCAGCACACAGCCGGCGATGCCGACCAGCGAACCGACCACCGGTCGCAGCTCCCGCCAGCCCCCGGTCAACGCCATCAGGTCCGGCGCGCTGAAACCGCCGTACCGCAACCGGTGGCCCTGGCTGGCCACATAGGCGAGTCGAGCGGCGACCAGCGCACCGCCACCGACCAGCAGCGCCACCGCGACGGCCGCCCGGCGCTGCACCACCCGCCACCCGGCGGTGAACAGCACCCCGAGGCCGACCAGCAGCCAGAACGGCGCCAGCATCTGCACGTAGCGGCCGTAGATGGCGTCCAACGGCTTGCCGGTGACTCCGGACAGGATGACCGACGCGCCACCGGCCACCCCGATGGTCACCACCAGCGCCACCCCCATCGTCCAACGGCCCGCGTCGCCGTGCCGGGGGCGCCACAGCTCGCGCACGGCACCGGCCCAGGCCACCCCGGCCATCCCGAACGTGATCACCACGAGGTACCAGAGCTGGGTGGTGACCGCCGCGCTCGTGCGGACCAGCCCCTGGGCGGAGGCGAGCGCCTCGAAGGTGCTGCCGTCGGGGGTGCTGCCGAGCAGGTAGACCCTGCCGCCGAGGTGGCGGATGGCGGCCTCGTTGACGAGCGCCATGGCGAGGACCGGCAGCAGCGCCGCGAGCACCACGGGTGGGCTGATCCGGCGGCGGACGAACAGCAGCAGCACCAGTCCGGCGTGCACGGCCACGATCACCAGGCCACGGGAGTGCAGCAGATGGAACCCACCGACCAGCAGGCCGACGGTGGCGGCGGCGACCGGGCCGGGTCGTGCGATCCAGCGGTGCACGGCGAGCAGCCAGGCCACCACGAGCGGTGCCAGCACCGCGTCGATCATGGCGACGCCCGCGTAGAAGGCGGTCGCC
Organism: Micromonospora sp. C97; assembly: GCF_018070385.1. Classification (NCBI taxonomy): domain Bacteria; kingdom Bacillati; phylum Actinomycetota; class Actinomycetes; order Micromonosporales; family Micromonosporaceae; genus Micromonospora; species Micromonospora sp. C97. Next base: position 61,081 of record NZ_JAGPXU010000007.1, on the reverse strand, counting down.
GGCAGGGTCGCCGCCGCGACCGCGCCGAGCAGCGCGTACGACCGGCGCAGCTGGAACAGTCGGCGACCGAACAGGTACGCCAACGGCAGCAGCGTCGAGTTCACCATCGCGTTGATCAGCTGGACGATCCGGTAGCTGTCGGTGAAATCCCGGTCCCCCAGGAACGCCGGCGAGATCAGCATCGGGTAGCCGACCCGACGCAGCAGATCGTTCTCGCTGCTGAAGCCGCCCGGTCCGCCGGCCAGCGCGCGGGCGGTGTTCAGGTAGCTGTCCTCGTCGGTGTGGGCGATCGGCAGCACGATGTGCCGGGACAACCACATCCGCCAGGCCACGCTGAGCACCCACCCGGCCAGCAGCACCAGCGGCACCAGCCACCGCCGGGCGGGCGAACCGCTGGGCGTCTCGGCCACCACCACCGGCCGGTCGATCACGTCACTACCGGGTGCCATCAACGCCTCCAGAATTGCCGGCCGGACCAGGCCCCGCGCCGGCCCGTCAGGCTCGTCGGCTGGCGTCGGTGCCGCACTGGCTGGCCCGCTCGCACCGAGCTGGTGTGGATGTCGGGTGAACGCGGGACCGGGTCGCGCGCACTGCCGCCGGTCGTTCGCGCGGCCACTGTAGCGGTCGGATCCGGCCAGGTCAGCCCACATCCGGGGCGGCCGGAAGTGTTCGCCTGCGCGGTGTCCGGCATTCACAGGAGCAGAGGTTGCGGTTCACCCGCGAGCGCCGGGGAGTTAACCCGCCATGGCTAGCGTGTCACCCCGGTCGGCTGGCCCAGGGCCGCTCGTTCATCCACGAACACGGGAGCACCACATTGAGTGAGTTGAATGGATCGTCCATTCTGATCACCGGGGGAACTGGTTCCTTCGGCAGGACGTTCCTCCGGCACATCCTCAACGAGGCCGACCCCGCCCGCGTGGTGGTGTTCTCCCGCGACGAGCTCAAGCAGTACGAGCTGCGCCAGCAACTCGGCGACGACCCGCGGCTGCGCTGGTTCATCGGCGACATCCGGGACCGGCACCGCCTCACCCGGGCCATGCACGGTGTGGACCACGTGGTGCACGCCGCCGCGCTCAAGCAGGTGGACACCGCCGAGTACAACCCCTCGGAGTACATCGCGACCAACATCACCGGCTCGCAGCACGTCGTCGACGCGGCGATCGAGGCCGGTGTCAAGAAGGTCATCGCGCTCTCCACCGACAAGGCGTCCAGCCCGATCAACCTGTACGGCGCGACGAAGCTGGTCGGCGACAAGCTCTTCGTCTCGGCCAACCACTACGCCGCCCAGCACCCCACCCGGTTCGCGGTGGTGCGCTACGGCAACGTGGTGGGCAGCCGCGGCTCGGTCGTCCCGCTGTTCCGTCGGCTGGCCGCCGAGGGCAAGAGCCTGCCGATCACCGACAAGCGGATGACCCGCTTCTGGATCACCCTCGACCAGGCCGTGCAGTTCGTCATGGACTCGTTCGACCAGATGCAGGGTGGCGAGCTGTTCGTGCCCCGGATCCCGAGCATGCGCATCCTCGACCTGGTCGAGGCCGTGGCCCCGGACGCCACCACGCACGAGATCGGAATCCGGCCGGGCGAGAAGCTGCACGAGGAGATGATCGCGCCCGACGACAGCCGGCGGACGCTGCGCGCCGAGGGGCGGTTCATCGTCCAGCCGACCATCGCCACCTGGGGTTACCAGGCACCGGTCGACTGCGACCCGGTGCCGGACGGCTTCGCCTACCAGTCGGACACCAACGACGAGTGGCTCACCGTCGAGCAGTTGCGCGACATGCTCGGCATCAACTGATGACGGGGATGCTCCCGTACGGCCGGCAGTCGATCAACGAGGACGACATCGCGGCGGTCGCCGACGTGCTGCGCGGCGACTGGCTCACCACCGGCCCGCAGGTCGACGCCTTCGAGGCCGACCTGGCCCGGTGGACCGGCGGGGTCGGCGTCGCCGCCGTCTCCAACGGCACCGCGGCATTGCACGTGGCGTACGCGGCAGCCGGGGTGGGACCGGGCGACGAGGTGGTCGTCCCGCCGATGACGTTCGTGGCGACGGCCAGCAGCGCCGCCGCCCTCGGCGCGAAGATCGTCTTCGCGGACGTCGAGGACGAGACGTTCTGCCTCGACCCGGCGGCGGCCGCCGCCGCTGTCACCTCCCGCACCACTGTCGTCGCGGCGGTCGACTACGCCGGCCACCCCGCCGACTACGACGCGTTGCGCACGTCGGTCAAGGGCAGTGACGCGCTGCTCCTCGCCGACGCGGCGCACTCGATCGGCGGCACGTACCGCGGCCGGCCGGTGGGTTCGCTCGCCGACCTGACCACGTTCTCGTTCTTCCCCACCAAGAACCTGACCACCGCCGAGGGTGGTGCCGTCGCCGCACTGGACCCGCAGGTCCTGAAGCGGGCCCGCCGGTTCCGTGGCGTCGGCGTGGTCCGCGAACGCGACGACCTGCGGTTCCCGGATGAGGGCGGCTGGCACCAGGAGGTCCACGAGTTCGGGCTGAACTACCGGCTGCCCGACGTGCTCTGCGCCCTGGGACGCAGTCAACTGCGTCGCCTCGGCGAGTTCACCGCCCGGCGCAGCGCTCTGGTCGCCCGCTACGACGAGGCACTGGCCGACCTGGACGGCGTCCTGCTGCCCACCCGCAAACCGTGGGCCGACCCGGCCTGGCACCTCTACCCGATCCGGGTGCTCGACGGTCGCCGCCGCGAGGTGTACGACCGGATGCGGGCCGCCGGCATCGGGGTCCAGGTCAACTACATCCCGGTGCACTGGCACCCGGCCTTCGCCGACCTGGGTTACCGACGTGGCTCCTGCCCGGTGGCCGAGTCGTTCTACTCCCAACAGCTGTCGCTGCCGCTCTACCCGGGGCTCAGCGACGCCGACCAGGACCGCGTCATCGACGCGCTGACCGCCGCGGTGCGGGTCGGCTCGGTGCGTACCGCCGCCTGATGGGAACCTGATGCACCACGCCAACCACTTCTACGGCCACGCGCACGTGCTGGCCCGCTACGCCGGCCTCGGCGACCGGCACCCACCCCGGATCAACGGGTACGTGCAGCACGGCTGGAACATCGGTGACGGTCTGGCCCCCGGGCACCCGTACGCCGAGCGCACCCCCAGCCTGCTCTGGTCGGAGCAGACCCGTCGCCGCGCCTGGTCGGTGGGGCGACGCAACGTGGTCGTCATCGGCGCGCCGTTCGTCTACCTGCTGGCCCTGCGACCCGAGGACCCACCGGCCGAAGAGCGCGAAGGCACCATCTGGTACCCGTTCCACGGCTGGGAGGGGCAGCACGTCAAGGGCGACCACCGCAAACTGATCGCCCTGATCCGGGACACCGAACCCGGCCCGGTGACGGTCTGCCTCTACTGGCACGAGTACCGCATGCGCAACGTGCGCCGGCTCTACGAACGCGCCGGATTCCGCGTGATCTGCCACGGCTACCGGGGGCACTGGTGGAAGGACACCGACCCGGACTTCCTCGACCGACAGCTCACCGAGCTGCGCCGGCACCGCCGGGTCGCCTCCAACCGGCTGACCAGCGCGATCTTCTACGGCATCGCGGCGGGATGTGAACCAGCCGTCTACGGCGACCCGATGATCCTGTCCAACGAGGACCCCACCTTCGGCGGCACCGCCCGGATCCGGCGGCAGTGGCCGCAGCTGCACGGCAGCACTGTCGACCTGCCCACCGCGGTCGAGATCGCCCGCGCCGAGCTGGGCACCGACCACCGCTGCACGCCGGCCGAACTGCGCGAGCTGCTCGGCTGGGCGAACCTCCAGGAGGAAGAGGAAGACCGTGACGACTGAGACGGCACCCGCCGGCCGGATCACCCTGCCGGGCGGCGAGATGCTGGCCTGGTCCGACCTGCCGCAGGAACGGCTGGCCGACGGCGGGCCGCTCGCCGCGCTGGCCGCCCGGCTGGTGCCGCCCGGCGCCCGGGTCCTGGTGGCCGGTCCACACGACCCGGCGCTGCTCGACCAGCTCGCCCACGCCGAGGTGACCTGCCTGCTGCGCAGCCACCCGGACGCGGTGGCGCTGGCGCACCGGGCGGCCCGCCTGGTGGTGGGCGGCCCGGCCGGGCTGCCCGAGGACGAGACGTACGACGTGGTGATCGCGGCCGCCGGACTGGACCCGGTGGAGTCGGTGGAGGGCACCCAGCTCGGCTGGGACGGCGTGCTGGCCCGACTGGTCACCGTGCTGCGACCCGGTGGCGCGTTGCTGCTGCGCCTGGACAACCCACTGGGCCTGCACCGGTTGGTCGACACCACCCCCTGGTACGCCCGCCGCGACGATGCCGCCTGGGCGATCGGCGGCGTGCTGGACCGCGCCCGCCCGGCCAACCGGGACCAGCTGCGCGAGCGGCTCAGCGTGGCGGGGCTGATGCCGGCCACGTGCTGGGCCGCGTACCCCGATGTCAGCACCCCGACGGCCCTGCTGGACGCCGACCACCTCGACCGGGACGCCGGCTCCGGTCTGTTCGACGCGGTGCTGCACGGTGCCTGCGCCGGGGGTTTCACCAGCGCCACGGTGCTCCAGGACCCGGCCCGGCTGGCGGTGGACGCGTTGCACGCAGGGCGCGCCGCCGACCTCGCGCCGGGTTGGCTGACCCTCGCCCACCGCCCCGCCGACCCGGAGGACCCGAGCACACCGACCGCCGACCGGGACCTGCCGGTGGCGCTCGTGCAGACCGGCCGTCCCGGGATCGGCGTGCTCGAGGTGCTGCACGGCCCCTCCGGTTGGCGCTGGGGACTCATCCCCACCAGCGACCCGAGGACCCCGGCCGGCGCACCGTTCGCCGGCGGGAAGGCCGCCTACCGGGACGCGGACGCGCTGTCCGGGCCGGTGCCGTCCGGCCGGCTGCTGCGTACCGTGCTGCTCGACGCGGCAGTGCGCCGCGACCTGGGCACGGTGCGCGCGTTGCTGCGGGGGTACGCGGGCTGGCTCACCGACCAGGCCGACGCCGACGGCCGGATCGCCGGCGCGGCGGCGCTGGCCGGCACCGACAACGTCGTGTTCGACGGCGAGCGGTACGCGGTGCTCGACCCCAGCTGGCGGGTCACCGCCGCGCTCCCCGCCGACGTGGTGCTCGCCCGCGCGCTGTGGCGCTTCGCCACGGGCCTGCTCACCGGCGGGTACGCCCATCCGTGGCCGTCCACCCTCGACGTGGCGGGCCTGACCGTTGTGCTCGGCGGCCTCGCCGGCCACGACCTCGACCGGGCGACAGTCAGCGAGGCGGTCGAGGCCGAGGCGGCCATCGCCGCGGCCCTGCACGGGCTGGACGCCGCAGGCACTGCCGACCTCGCCACCGAGCTGCACGCCGTCGCCCCGACCGACCCACCCATCGGCGGGCACAGCTACCAGCAGCTGCGTGAGGCGTGGCTGCGCCAGCGCGAGGAACTCACCCGGTTGGCCGCGTTGACCGCGTGGACCGAGGAACTGCTCACCTCACGGGAACGGGCGCTGCGCCGGGCCGAGACCACGATCAGCCTGCTCAGCGGGTCGATCAGCTACCGGGTGGGTCGGCTCGCCATCACCCCGGCCCGGCTGGCCAAGCGGGGCGCCCGCGCCGCCAAACGCCGGGCCACCGCGGTGCTCGCCCCCAAGCAGGAGGAGCAGCAGTGACCGGCCTACCGCCGCCCGGCACCGGCACGCGGCCACGGATCGTCGGCATCGTCCAGGCGCGCATGGGTTCGTCCCGGCTGCCCGGCAAGGTGCTCCGCCCGCTCGCCGGACGGTCCGTACTGGGCCGGGTGGTCCGCGCCGCCCAGGACAGCGGTGTCCTCGCCGACCTGGTGGTCGCCACCAGCACCGACACTGTCGACGACGCGGTGGCCGACGAGTGCGCGCGGCTGGACGTGCCGTGCCACCGCGGGCCGGTCGACGACGTGCTGGACCGGTTCGTGGGCGCCCTCGCGGCGCACCCGGGGGACGCCGTCATGCGGTTCACCGCCGACTGCCCGCTGCTCGACCCGGAGATCATCAACCTGGTCGCGTCGGTGTACCGGGCGGTCCCCGGGCTGGACTACGCGAGCACGTCGATCGCCCGGACCCTGCCCCGTGGGCTGGACGTCGAGATCATCCGAGCGGAGACGCTCCGCACCCTGGGCCGGCTCGCCACCGACCACCACCGGGTGCACGTCACCTCGTACGCGTACACCCACCCGGAGCTGTTCCGGGTGCTCGGGGTGACGCTCACCCCGGACCGCTCCGCACTGCGGCTGACCCTCGACACCGAGCAGGACTGGGCGCTGGTCAGCGCGATCATCGACCACTTCGGGGACGTCAGCGTGCCGCTGGCCAAGCTCACCGACTGGCTCGACGGTCAGCCCCGGCTGCGCGCGCTCAACGCCGACGTCCGACAGAAGCAACTGGAGGAGTCCTGAGCACCGTGCGGGTCGGGTTGCGCTGCGACGCCGGCCCCCGGCGCGGTGTCGGCCATCTCGTCCGCTGCCTGGCGCTCGCCGAGGAGTTCCTCGCCCGGGGCGCCGACGTCACGGTGTTCGGCACCGTCGAACGGCTCGACTGGGCCACCGCGGAGCTGGCCGCGCGGGGCATCCCGCTGCTCCCCGGCCCGGACTCGGCGGCCGATCTGGTCGAGGCGGCCCGCCGACACGAACTGGACGTGCTGGTCCTCGACTCCTACGACCTGGACCCGGCCGGCGCGGGCGCGCTGCGCGCCGCCGGTGTGTACACGGTCGCCATCATCGACGGCGACAGCCGGGGCCAGGTCGCCGATCTCTACCTCGACCAGAACTTCGGCGCGGAGCTGCCGGGGCTGCCGGGCCGGCTGCTCGCCGGCAGCGGGTACGCCCTGCTGCGCGACAGCGTGATCAACGCCCGGCCGCCGGTCGCCCCGCCCGCCACGGCGGTCAGTCGCCCCCGGGTGCTGGCCTTCTTCGGCGGCACCGACGCGGTGGGCGCCGCCCCGGTGCTGACCCGGGTGCTGGTGGCCGCCGGGCATCCGATGGACCTCACGGTCATCGTCGGGCGACCCGAGATCGAAGCGGAGATCGAGGACGTCACCCCCGGGCGGGGGCAGATCATCCGACCGGTCCCGCCCACCACCTCGCTGCCGGCCCTGATCACCGGTGCCGACCTGGTGGTCAGCGCCGCCGGCACGTCCACCTGGGAACTCTGCTGCCTGGGCGCCCCCAGCGCCCTGGTCTGCGTGGTCGACAACCAACGTGAGTCGTACACCCGGGTGGTGCGGCACGGCCTGGCCGCCGGCCTCGGCGAACTGCCGGAGCTGACCGCCGGCGGTGTCGCCGGACGCGCCGCCCGCGCCGCGGCGGCGCGGACCCTGCATGGGCTGCTCAGCTCGCCGCAGCGGCGGGCGACGCTCACCGCGCGCGCCTGGTCCACGGTCGACGGGCAGGGCCGGGCCCGGGTCGTGGACGCGGTGTTCGACGCGGTGCGTGTCGCCGTGCCGCGCTGACCGCTCCACCGCCACCATTCGCACGGGTGTACGAAACTGCTGCTAGGGTGGCTGCATGACGCAGGCCGCCTACCAGCCGTCGATGCTCGACCTGGCCGACGCCGGGCCCACACTGGGACCACTGCCCGGCCAGATCCGCCGACACCAGCTCAGCCGGGGCGCCTGGGTCGACCACCTCCCCGGCTGGGTGCGCGGCTCCGACTCGGTCCTCGACACCCTGCTCACCGAGGTGCCCTGGCGGGCCGAGCGGCGCACCATGTATGACGCCGAGGTCGACGTGCCCCGGCTGCTCTGCTGGTACGACGGCGCACGGCAACTCCCCCACCCCGTGCTCACCGCCGCGCGGGCCGCGCTGACCAGCCACTACGCGCCAGAGTTGGGCGAGCCCTTCGTCACCGCCGGCATGTGCCTCTACCGCTCCGGGCGCGACAGCGTGGCCTGGCACGGCGACACCATCGGCCGTTCCGCGCACAGCGACACCATCGTCGCGATCGTCTCCTTCGGAGCGCCCCGACCGCTGCTGCTCCGCCCACGCGGCGGCGGTGAGAGCCTCCGCTTCCCGGTGGGCCACGGCGACCTGATCGTCATGGGCGGCTCGTGTCAACGCACCTGGGAGCACGCCATCCCCAAGACCACCCGCCCGGTGGGCCCTCGCGTGAGCGTTCAGTTCCGCCCCCACAACGTCGCCTGACCTTGGCCCTCGGGCGGCAGCCGCCCCACCGCCGCGACGGCGATGAGGCCGGGGGAACCGCAAGGTAGGTCCGGACACCCCCCGCGTCCGGACCTACCTTGCGAGTCGCTGGTCGGCAGGTGCGTCGCAGCCGGCTGATGGGCGGATCAGCAGGCGTACGACTTCGCCCAGCGGTAGTCGGCCTTGGCCTGCATGTCGTGTCCCCAGAACGCCCCGTAGTAGCAGAGCGCCCGCCACGTCTGCGGGCCGACGTATCCGTCGACGGCGATGCCCGCCGCACGCTGGATCTTGATGATCGCGGCCTGCGTCTGGGAGCCGAAGCGACCGTCCCGGGCGACCGGACCCGCCTCGGACCGCGCCGCGTTGGTGATCGAGAGGACGTTCGCGATGCCCTGAATGGCCTTGACGCAGTTGCCGGTTCCGCCGTAGCCGTAGCTGTACTGGCGGCACGGGGCCGTGGCGGCGGAGGCCGGACCTGCTGTCACGACCATTGCTGTGAATGCCAGTGCGACGGCCGTCAGTAGCGCGGCAATCCTGGATTTCATTGAGTGTGATCCAATCTGATGTTCAGGTCGTCGGGATGATGACGAGGGGTCAAACCGGCCACATCGGCCCTCAGGCGGCCGGCCACGCGGTCCCACCCCGGGCACGACGAGACGAGTCGACCGGGGGCAAGGGGTGGACGCTCGTGGATGGGGCGGTGCGGACGGTAGAACGGTACGGTGGGCCCCGTACAACCGCCGCACAACTGGCGTACAGACATCCGCTCGCCCGCGTTGTCCGGGTGTTGTAAACGTGGCAGCACATGGCAGTGCCCACAGGTGAGGTGCCTGGTTGCGTTTCGAACTCCTCGGCCCGTTCCGGGTGTACCACGACGGCCGGTCGGTTCCACTGGGCTCGGTGAAGCAGCGTCTCCTGCTGGCGACCCTGTTGCTGCGCCCGAATGAGGTCGTCGGCACCGACGAGTTGACAGCGATGCTGTGGGGCGACGACGAGCCGCCGTCGGCCGCCGCGAACCTGCGCACCTACGTACGCGGACTACGGCGGTCACTGGGCGGTGGGGCGACCTGGGATGGGATAACCGCCGCGGCCGGCGGCTACCTGCTGCGGGTGGGCCCCGGCGAACGGGACCTGGACCTGTTCGACGCCGCCGCGGCGCGGGGTCGTGAGGCGCTCGCCGCTGCCGACCTGGACCGGGCCGAGGCCGAACTCTCCGACGCGCTACGCCTGTGGCGTGGTGCACCACTGTCCGACCTGCCACTGCGCCCACGGCTGGCGCGGCGGGTGGCGCAACTGGAGGAGCGTCGGCTGCTCGTCGAGGAGGACCACGCCGAGGCGATGCTGGCCCTCGGCGCGTCGGCCGACGTCGTGCACCGGTTACGCGGCCTGCTCGACAGGCACCCGCTGCGACAGCGGGCGTGGGGCCAACTGATGGTGGGCCTGTACCGCATCGGAGACGTGGCCGGCGCGCTGGACGCCTACCGGCAGGCCCGACAGAAACTGGCCGAGGAGACCGGCCTCGATCCCGCACCCGAGCTCGTCGCACTGTACGACGACATCCTGCATCACCGCCCGGGACTGACGGCGCAACCACCGACGGGGCCGGACCGGCCGGCGTCGGGCACGGCGGTGGGGCCGCTCCATCAACGTCCCGAGCAACTGCCACGTGCGGTGCCGGAGTTCGTCGGACGCAGCGTCGAGTTGGCGAGCCTCGACAGGCTGCTGAGCGGCGGGGCCGAGTTGCCCACGAGCGTGACCATCTCTGTGGTGTCCGGCATGGCCGGAGTCGGCAAGACCACCCTGGCGTTGCACTGGGCGCACCGGGTGGCCGACCGTTTCCCGGACGGCCAGCTCTATGTGAACCTTCGCGGCTACGACGAAGTCGGCCTGGTGTCCCCGGCCGACGCCCTGTCCGGCTTCCTCGAAGCGCTCGGCGTGCCCCACGCGCGGATACCCTCCGACACGGAGGCGCGGACTGGTCTCTACCGCAGCCTGCTGGCCTCCCGTCGGATGCTCCTGGTGCTCGACAACGCTCGCGACTCCGCCCAGGTGCGCGCCCTGCTGCCCGGCGCGGGCCGCTGCATGGTCGTGGTAACCAGCCGTGACCGACTCGGCGGCCTGGTCGCCAGCGAGTGCGCCACGCCGTTGACACTGGACGTGCTCACGGCGGAGGAGTCGATGAGCCTGCTGGCCAGACGTCTCGGGGACAACCGGCTAGCCTCCGCGTCGGGGGCCGTGGCCGACATCATCGAGGCCGCAGGCCGGCTTCCGCTGGCACTGTCGATCGTCGCGGCGCGTGCCGCGACCCATCCCACGTTTCCGCTCAGCGCGATCGCCGCCGAACTGCACTCGGCCGAGGCACGGCTGGACGCGCTGGCCGACGGCGACGTCCGGCGCGTCTTCTCGTGGTCGTTCCTGGCCCTCGGTGCGGACGCGGCCCGGCTGTTCACCCTGCTGGGGCTGCATCCGGGCCCCGACCTGACCGCCGCCGCGGCCTCGGCGCTCGCCGGCGTGCCGGCCACCGCCGTCACACCGATCCTGCGGGAACTGACCCGGCTCCACCTGCTGACGGAACACACGCCCGGCCGGTTCGCCTTCCACGACCTCCTGCGCGCCTACGCTGCCGAACTCGCGCAGTCGTCGGAACGCGGCGACGAACACGTCGCAGCCCGACAGCGCCTGTACGACCACTACCTGCACGCCGCCTACCCGGCCGCCCTGCTGTTGCAGCCGCAGTGGCCCCCAATCGAGCCGGTGGCCCCGCTTCCCGTACCCGCCAGGCGGCCGGTGACCGATCACGACGGCGCACTCGCCTGGTTCACGGCGGAGCATCGGGTGCTGGTCCGGGTGGTCCGACAGGCCGCCCAGAACGGCTTCGAAGCGTACGCCTGGCAGATCGCGTGGGCGCTGACCACCTTCTCGGCGCCGCGCGGCCTCTGGCAGGACCAACTCGCCATCCAGAGTGTCGCGCTGACGGCCGCGGAGAAGATCGACGACCTCGCCGGACAGGCCGTCGCCAACCGGCTGCTCTCCCGCGCACTGATCCGACTGGGCGACCGCACCACGGCCGAGCACCGGCTCAAGCGCGCGCTTGAGCTGCACGAACGGCTCGGCGACCCGATCGGCCAGGCCCAGACGCTGCACAACTACTGCGAACTCTGCTACCTGGACGGCCGGCTCGACGAGGCGCTCACACACGGTCGCGAGGCGCTGCGGCTCTACCGGCTCGTCGGCAACCACGCGGGCGAAGCCCGGACCCTGAACGCGATCGGTTGGCTGCTCGCCACCACCGGCGATTACGTCCAGGCCATCGCCAGCTGCAGCGAGGCCCTCGACCAGCAACGCCGGACCGACGACCGCAACGGTCAGGCCGCGACGCTGGACAGCCTCGGGTTCGCCTACGACCGCCTCGGTGAACGCGACCGCGCGGTCGACTGCTACGAGCAGGCGATCCACCTCTTTCGCGCCTCCGCGGACCGGTACCACGAGGCGGAAACCCTCATCCGGCTCGGGGACACCCGGGAAGGGATGGGCGACCGGAACGCCGCCGCTGCCGCTTGGCGCCTGGCCGCGCGGATCTACGAGGACGTGCGCGACCCCGCAGCCGAGGAGGTCCGCCGCCGCCTCGAACGTCTCGCCTTGTGCTAGAGGAGGCCGGCTAACTTGCAGAGGACCAGGGAGCCGGCTACCGCGACGTTGAGGCTGTGGCCGTGGCCGACCATCGGGATCTCCACCGCCGCCGACAACAGAGGGCCCCACCATAGCGCTCTTCCGGAGACCGCGCTCCCCATGATCGTGCTCGATCCAGGATCGAGTGGCATCACCGCGTCGGTGATGCCACTACTTCCAGGATCGAGCACGATCTTCGGCGGACCTGGCACGCTCGGGCGACGCCTCAGGTGGGTGGGTCAGTCGCGCTCGATCAGGTGACCCACCACCGTCGGGCCGAGCATCACCGCGAAGCCGCTGCCGTCGCGCCGAGGATCCGCCGCGGGCAGCTCCACCGGGTCGCCGGTGCCGGTCGCGCCGACCGGTCGCGGGCCCACCCAGGCAACGGCCACGTCCGTCTCACCCTTGAGGAAGCGGTGCGCGCGCACGCCGCCGGTCGCCCGACCCTTCGCCGGGTACGCCTTGAACGGCGTCACCTTCACCGTCGCGCCGGTGGAGGTCACCACCATCGGATCGCCATGCCCCGGGTCGTCGGTGCGCACCGCGCCGAAGAACACCACCCGCGCGCCGGCCGGCAGGTTGATGCCAGCCATACCACCGCCCTTGAGGCCCTGCGGGCGGACCAACCCGGCGGGGAAGCGCAGCAGCGACGCCTCCGAGGTGACGAACGTCAACGTCTCGGCGCCGTCGGTCAGCCAGGTCGCACCGACCACCTCGTCACCGTCGCGCAGACCGATCACCTCGAACTCGTCGGAGCGCACCGGCCACTCCGGCGCGCAGATCTTCACCGCGCCCTGCCGGGTGCCCAACGCCAGCCCCGGGGAGCCATCCGCCTGCCCGCCGAGCGGCGCCAGGCCGACGACGGTCTCCCCCGCCGCCAACGGCACCAGCTCGGCCGCCGACATACCACCCCGCAGTGACACCGTGCCCGCCTGCTCGGGCAGCACCGGCAGCGGCAGGACGTCGACCTTGAACGCCCGACCGGCGCTGGTCAACAGCAGCACCCGGCCCCGGGCGGTGGAATGCACGATGGCGCGTACCGTGTCGTGCTTGACCCGGCCGTTGCGGCGACGCCCCTCGGCGCTCTCCTCCGACTCGGCAGCGGTCCGGGCGACCAGCCCGGTCGCCGAGAGGATCACCTGGCACGGATCGTCGGCGACCTCCAGCGGGCCGGCCGGCGCGGACGCGGCCAGCACCTCCTTCAGGTCACCGTCGACGAGCGTCGTCCGACGGTCGGTGCCGAACTGCTTGACCACTGACGCCAACTCGTCGGAGACCACCTTGCGGAGCACCCGCTCGTCGTCGAGGATCTTGCTCAGCTCGGCGATCTCGCCGCGCAGCCGTTCCTGCTCGGCCTCCAGCTCGATCCGGTCGAACTTGGTCAGCCGACGCAGCGGGGTGTCCAGAATGTACGTGGCCTGGATGTCGGAGAGGCCGAACCGGCTCATCAGCCCGTCCTTCGCGGCCTGCGCGTCGTCGCTGCCCCGGATCAGCCGGACCACCTCGTCGATGTCCAGCAGCGCGATCAGCAGACCGTCGACCAGGTGCAGCCGCTCCTGACGCTTGCGGCGGCGGTACGAGGTGCGTCGGGTGACCACCTCGTAGCGGTGCGACAGGAAGACCTCCAGCAGCGCCTTGAGACCCAGCGTGCGCGGCTGCCCGTCGACCAGGACCAGGTTGTTGACGCCGAACGACTGCTCCAGCGGGGTCAGCCGGTAGAGGTCGGCGAGCAGCGCCTGCGGGTTGACGCCGACCTTGCACTCGACGACGAGCCGGGTGCCGCTCTCCCGGTCGGTGAGGTCCTTGACGTCGGCGATGCCGGTCAGCCGCTTGGTCTTGGTGACCTCGTTGGTGATCGCGGCGATGACCTTCTCCGCGCCGACGCCGTAGGGCAGCTCGACCACGGTGATCGCCTGGCGGCCCCGGCTGCCCTCGATCGGGCCGATCTCCACCTTGCCGCGCATCCGCACCACGCCGCGCCCGGTCTCGTACGCCCGGCGCACCTCGTCCAGGCCCAGCAGCACCCCGCCGGTGGGCAGGTCGGGGCCAGGGACGAACTCCATGAGTTTGTCCAGAGTGGCGTCCGGGTGGTTGATCAGCCAGCGGGCGGCGGAGACGACCTCCGCCAGGTTGTGCGGGATCATGTTGGTGGCCATCCCGACCGCGATCCCGGACGCGCCGTTGACCAGCAGGTTGGGAAAGGCCGCCGGCAGCACCGTCGGCTGGGTCAGCGACCCGTCGTAGTTGGGCTCGACGTCGACGGTGTCCTCGCCCAGCTCACCGACGAGCAGCATGGCCTCGCGGGACATCCGCGCTTCGGTGTACCGCGATGCTGCCGGGCCGTCGTCAGGGCTGCCGAAGTTGCCGTGCCCGTCGATGAGCGGCACGTTGAGCGAGAAGTCCTGGGCGAGGCGCACCATGGCGTCGTAGATCGCCGTGTCGCCGTGCGGATGGTACTTACCCATCGCATCCCCGACAATTCGGGCGGACTTCACGTGCCCACGGTCGGGGCGGTAACCCTGCTCGTACATCGACCAGAGGATGCGCCGGTGCACGGGCTTGAGGCCGTCGCGGGCGTCGGGCAGGGCGCGGGAGTGGATGACCGAGAACGCGTACTCCAGGTAGGAGTCGGAAACCTCGGTGACCAGCGGATTGTCGAAGACCCGCGCGCCGGCCTGGTCGAACGAGGAGAGGTCGACCTTGTTTTCCTTACGGCGTGCCATGACTCAGCTTTCCACTAGAGCGAGACGGATGCTCACGCGTCGATCGCTTCCCGGTCGACCCGGTCGGCGGAGTCGATCAGCCAGTTGCGGCGCGGCTCGACCTTCTCGCCCATCAGCAGTTCGAGGATGCGTTCGGCGGCCTCGACGTCGTCCAGGGTGATCCGGCGGACGGCACGGGTGGCCGGGTTCATCGTGGTGTCCCACAGCTCGTCGGCGTCCATCTCACCGAGACCCTTGAACCGTGGGATGGGGGTGACGATCTGCTTGCCGGCCTTCTCCAGCTTGCGGACCGTCGTCTCCATCTCGGCCTGGGTGTAGGTGTAGACGGTCTGCGGGTTGCGCCCCTTGGTGGTGATCTTGTGCAGGGGCGGCATCGCGGCGTAGAGCCGACCGGCCTCGATCAGCGGCCGCATGTACCGGGCGAACAGGGTGATCAGCAGCGTCCGGATGTGGGCGCCGTCCACGTCGGCGTCGGCCATGATCAGCACACGGCCGTAACGCAGCGCCGAGAGGTCGAAGGTGCGCCCCGAGCCGGCGCCGAGCACCTGCACGATGGCCGCGCACTCGGCATTGTCCAGAACCTGCTGGAGGTTGGCCTTCTGCACGTTGAGGATCTTGCCGCGGATCGGCAGCAGCGCCTGGTATTCCGAGGAGCGGGCCATCCGGCTCGTTCCCAGGGCGCTGTCACCCTCGACGATGAACAACTCGCTGCGGTCGATGCCGGTGGCCCGGCAGTCGACCAGCTTCGGCGGCATGGACGCGCCCTCCAGGGCGGTCTTGCGCCGGGCGGCGTCCTTCTGCTGTTTCTGGGTGAGCCGCACCCGGGCGGCGTCGACGATCTTCTGCAGGACGGTGCGCGCCTCGGCCTTGGTGCGCCGGTCCTCCAGCCAGGCCTTGACGTGCGCGTCGACCAGGGACTGGAGCACCTTGGTGATGCCGGTGGTGGAGAGCTCGTCCTTGGTCTGGGAGGTGAACTGCGGCTCGGGGATCCGCACGTGCACCACGGCCGTCATCCCCTCCAGGACGTCGTCCAGGGTGGGTGGCTCCTCCTTGGCCTTGAGCAGACCGCGGGTGTTGCGGATCGCGTCGGCGAGCGCGCGGACCAGGGCCCGCTCGAAGCCCTTGCGGTGGGTGCCGCCGTGCGCGTTACGGATGGTGTTGGTGAAACACTCGACGGTGCGCTCGTAACCGGTGCCCCACCGGAACGCCACCTCGACCTCGGCCCGCCGCTGCACGTTGGACTGCATGACGCCGTTGGCGTCGGCGGCGTTCTCCCGGTAGGTGCCCTCACCGTTGACCAGCAGGATGCCGGAGACCGGCCGGTCGCCGGCCGGGGCGAGGAACTCCACCATGTCGCTGAGCCCGTTGGGGTAGTGGAACCGCTCCTCGGCGGGCGCCTCACCGGTCAGGTCGCGCAGCAGGTAGGTCACGCCGGGGACCAGGAACGCGGTGTTGCGCAGCTTCATCCGGACGGCGTCGACGTCGAGCGCCGCACCGGTCTCGAAGTAGCGGGCGTCGTGCCACCAGCGGATCGAGGTGCCGGTGCGCTGGCCGCGCTTCATGGCGCCGGTCACCTGCAGGCCGGGGCCGGCGGTGAACGGGGCGTCCGGCCCGTCGCCGTCGAAGATGCCCGGGACGCCGTGCCGGAACGACATCGTGTGGATCTTGCCGGCGCGGCGGACGGTCACGTCGAAGCGGCGGGACAGCGCGTTGACCGCCGACGCGCCGACGCCGTGCAGACCGCCGGAGGTCTTGTAGCCGGAGCCGCCGAACTTGCCGCCCGCGTGCAGCCGGGTCAGCACCAGCTCGACGCCGGAGATGCCGGACTTGGCGTGCACGTCGGTGGGGATGCCCCGGCCGTCGTCGTCGACCTGCACGGAGCCGTCGGGGTGCAGGATCACCTCGACGTGGCTGGCGTGGCCGGCGACTCCCTCGTCGGTGGAGTTGTCGAGGATCTCGTTGACGAGGTGACCCACGCCACGGCTGTCGGTGGAACCGATGTACATGCCGGGCCGCTTGCGGACAGCGTCCAGCCCCTCAAGGTGGGTGAGGTCATCGGCCCCGTACAGGGTGTCAGGCTCTGCGGTCAACTGGTCGTACTCCCCGGTCTCGGCGGTGTGCTGCCGGTCACCGGCGACATCAGCCGGCGTGGCGCGCCGCAGCGAGCCTAGCCCGAGGCTAGGACAAGTGTCGGAGGCCCTGTGCGACCCGCCGCGCGGGTCCCTCGGGACGTGAGCCAACGAACAGCCGCCGGGTGATCATGGGGCCACGCAGAGACAGCGCCGCCGGTACGCTCAGCCGTGATCGCGGCCAATGTGCGCGCGGGGTGCGCGCCGGTCCGGGTCGAGGAGATCGGGAGGCGATTGCGGTGACCGAGACGTTTCGCGACGCCCTACGGCGCTCCCTTGGCACCCGGGCCCGGCGGTGGCTGCTGGTGGGCACCCTGGTGGCGGGGCTGCTGGCCGCCGTGGCGCTGGTCGCGGCGGTGGCTCCGGCCGACCGGACCTTCGCCGAACTCTCGGGCACCGTCCAGAGCCTGATGTCGGTGGCGACCCCGCTCTTCGGCATCCTGCTGGTCAGCGACCTGCGCCGGGCGCCGGTGCGCCCGGCGATCCTGCCCACCGTGCTCGCGGTGGGGCTGCCGGCGGTCGTCATCGGCGTCATCGGCGTGCTGATCTGCGCCGCGACGCTCGCCCTCACCACGGCCGAGGTCGCCGACGAGCCGTGGCGGAACGCCTGGACGGTAGCGGTGGGCAGTGTGCTGGTGCAGTTCGTCGCCGGGCTGGTGGGCACCGGGCTGGGCCTGTTGGTGCGCTCGGCGGCGGTGGCGTTCCTGGCCACCATCGTCCTGCCGCTGGGGCTGTTCGCGCTGCTGGGCGGGGTGGAGGCCGCGCAGCCGTGGCTCACCCCGTTCGGCAGCGTGCGCAACCTGCTCTCGGGAGAGATGACGGCGCTGCGGTGGGTGCAGTGGCTGTGCGTACTCCTGATCTGGGGTGTCGGTCTGAACGTCGCCGGCGCGGCGGTGCTGAACCGCGGCGGCCGGGTCGCCCGGTAGCGCCGCGCGCCACCACCCACCACCGCACGCCGACCTCGACGCGGTACCGCGTCCTGCCTACGCGCGCGTGTCTTTCATCGAACGAATCTGTTACGGGCCATTGACGTCCGTCGTGCAGGGGTGATCTGATCGCGCCCTCAGAGAATCTTTCATCTTTCGATGGATGGGGGCCCCATGCCCAGGTTCCGGCGTACCGCGCTCGCCGCGGGACTCACGATCGCCATGGCCGCGTTGTCGACCGCCGTCGCGCTGCCCGCACCCGCGTCCGCCGCGCTGCCCACCGCCGCGGTGGCGCTCGGAGACAGCTTCATCAGTGGCGAGGGCGCCGGGGCGTACACCCCGGTGGTCGACGTCAACGGCGCCAGCCAGGGCTTCCCCGGCTGGACGGCGGCGAACAACAACGCGTTCTTCTGCCACCGCTCGGCGAACGCCTCGCTCCACCAGGCCAACCTGCCGGGCATCCAGAACCGGTTCAACCTGGCCTGCTCCGGCGGCCAGCCGCACGACATCGCCAACGCCTCCCAGGCGCGGGCCAACGGTCGTACCGTGGCCTCGCAGCTGAGCCAGCTGCGCGCCGTCGCGCAGACCCAGGACATCGACCTGGTGCTGATCGGACTCGGTTCCAACAACAGCTCGTTCACCTTCGGCAGCGTCGCGGAGAAGTGCGCCAACCGGTTCATCGCCGACGCCTGGACCGGCTGGTGGGAGTTCTGGGCGTACCTGAACGGCCCGGTGGAGCAGAAGCCGTGCAGCGACGCCGACCTGGCCACCGCCGCGCAGCTCAGCGCCGCGACCGCGGAGACCACGGCGGCCGTACGCCAGATCCTCACCACCCTCGACCAGGTGGACGCGGACGGTCAGCACCGGGTGGTGTTCCAGGACTACACGAACCCGCTGCCGCTGGACCTGAACCAGACGTTCCACGAGGAGGACGGCCGGGACGACACCCGGGACAAGTTCCGTGACCTCGGCGCCGAGCGGTACGCGGGCGGGTGCCCGATCCACCGGGCCAGCCTGGCGCCGGGGCACCGCTTCTCCCAGGGCCTGGGCAGCATCGTGAAGTCCACCAGGGACACCCTCGCTGCCGAGTTCCCGGCCGACGACCTGGTGTACCTGAACGTGCAGCAGGCCTTCAACGGTGCCCGGCTCTGCGAGCAGACCGGCAGCCCGACCGGCGCGCTGGCCACTCCGATCCGGCTTCAGGACGGCGCGACCGGCACCTTCGTCACCAGCCTCGCCGGCAAGGACAAGATCGCCATCCAGCGGATCGCGAACACCTGCGTCAGCTACTTCCAGACCTGCCAGGAGTCGTGGCACCCGAACGCCACCGGGCACCAGGTGCTCGGCCAGTGCCTGAGCGGCGCGGCCTCCACCAGCGCCCGCTCGGTGGCCTGCGTGCGCGCCAGCAACGGGGCCATCTCGGTCTCCTGAGCGCAGCGTCGGTCGGAGGGCTCCGCCAGGTGGCGGGGCCCTCCATCGCGTGCGGCGTCAGCTGCGCCCCGGTCGTCGACGGCCTGCTGCTACCCGCCGGTAACGTCAGGGCCGTAGGCTGGGCCGGTGAACGGGGATCTGGAGTACGCGCAGGAGTTCGTCGACGTCGACGGTGGCCGGCTGGGTGTGCAGGTCTATCCGGAACCGTCCGGAGTGACCGGCGCGCCGGTGGTGGTGATCTGGCCCGCGATGGGCGTCCGGGCCCGCTACTACCGGCCCTTCGCCGCCGCGCTGCGCACCGCGGGGCTGGCCGTGGTCGTGGCCGACCTGCGCGGCACCGGGGCGAGCACGCCCGCGCCGAGTCGGGCGGACCGGCACGGTTACGCCGAACTGGCCGACGACGTCGGCGCCGTCCTGGCCGCCCTCAAGCCGCGGCTGGACGGGCGCACCCGAGTGCTTCTCGGGCACTCACTCGGCGGGCAGGCCGCGCTGCTGCACCTCGCCCTGCACGGCGGCGGCGAGGTGGACGGCTTGGCGCTGGTAGCTGTCGGCATCCCGCACTGGCGGAGCTACCCGGGCCGGCGCGGCCTCGGCGTGCTGCCCTACACCCAGGGCATCGCCGCCACGGCGGCGCTGCTCGGCTTCTGGCCGGGCTGGGGCTTCGGTGGCCGGCAGGCGCGCGGCGTGATCCGCGACTGGGCGTACACCGCGCGGACCGGTCGGTTCCCCCGGCTCAACGGTACGGACGCCGAGGCCGCGGTCCGCGCGGTACGGACACCGGTGCTGGCCGTCAGCGTCGACGACGACCAGTACACGCCGCACCAGACCATGGACCACCTCTGCGCGAAGCTCGGCGACGCGCCGGTGACCCGGGAACGGTACACAGTGGCGCAGGCCGGAGCGCCGTTGGACCACTTCACCTGGGTCCGCGCGGGCGTTCCGCTGGCGCGGCGGATCGCCGCCTTCGCCACCGACCTGCCGCCCCGCTGAGCCGTACCGGCCCGTCGGGGGCGGGTCGGCTCACTCGTCCTGGTCCAGCGGCACCAGCTCACCGTCCCGCTCGACCTGGATCTCGGCGTGCTCCTTGCGGGGCGCGACCTCGGCGGTGTTCCGGTTCGGGTCGTTGTCGGGGTGCATGAGCACCGCGTCTGTTTTGGGGGTCTTCTCCCGGCTCTCGTCCGGCTGCGACATCGCGTTCCCCTCTCGTCGGCGTCGCTGGAGGATCTACCCGCCACCGGGCGAACGACTCCTGCCCGGACGAGGCCGACGCACCGACGCCACGGATGTCCCGTAGTTGCCCGCCACGGCGCGGATCGGCCCTGGCGGGCCGGGGTTAGCCGCCCGAGCGGCGGGTAAGCCGCACCGCCCGACACGGCGGAAGGGGATCACATGTCCGAACGGCACACCGCACTGCGTTCGATGCACGATCTGGGCCTGGCGGCCTGGTTTGGCGGCTCCCTCATGGGTGCCTTCGGTGTCAACGGCGCAGCGGCGAAAATCAGCGACTCGACCCAGCGGCTCCCGGTCGCGTCGGCCGGATGGTCCAAGTGGACGCCGGTCAACGCGGCGGCGATCGGCGCCCACCTGGCCGGCGCCGTCGGCGAACTGGTGACCGAGAGCCCACGGGTGGCGGCCCAGTCCGGCGTCGGCCGGGCCAGCGCCATCAAGACCGCGCTGACCATCGGCGCGCTCGCGGTCACCGGCTACAGCCGGTTGGTCGGCATGCGGCTGGAGAAGGCCGGCGGCCCGTCGGTGAGCGGTGCCACCGAGCCGAACCACCAGACCCCGGCCAGTGTGGCTTCGTCGCAACGGCAGATGAAGCTGCTCCAGTGGGCCATTCCGGCGCTGACCGGGACGCTGGTCGTGGTCACCGCGTACATGGGTGAGCAGCAGAAGCCAGGCCAGGTGTTCCGCGGGATGCTCGGTCGCGCGGGTGGGATGAAGGGCGCGTCCAAGAGCATGATCAAGATGGCGGGAATGAGCAACGGCAAGCGGCCGATGGCGATGGCCGGACGCTGAAGCGTCGGGCCGGCCGGCGTCCCCCCCCCACCACCACGGCGGGGCGCCGGCCGGCCCCGCGCGCGTACCGGAGCGACGACGAATCCCGCGCGACGACGAGTCGGCGCCCGTGCGGCGGCGTGCCGGTGACCTGTCGGGCGGCGAGGGCGGGCGGGCAGACCGGCCCGAGGACGGCACATCGTCCGCCGGTGGCGGCGGACCGACGAGCGGGGTGGCCATGACGGCGCACAAGGGACGCAGCGGCGACAACGACCGGCTGGAGCCGGAGGCGACCAACCCGTGGGGCACCGGCGACGGTTTCGACGCCGACGCGCCCTGGGGCACCGACGACGACTCACCGATGGACGAGGGCAGCGAGGAGACAGCGGTGCCCGAGGGCCGGCGCGGCGAGCGGCGGGCGGGTGCCCCGGCGGGTCGGACGGACCCGGCGGGACGACACGGTTTCGGTCCGGTCGAGCCGACGCGTACGCCGATGGCCGGGCCGGGCGCCCCACCCGATCCCGCGCCCAGTGGCCGGACCTTCCCCGACGACGCGGAGATCGGCGAGTCGACCCAGGACGCGCTGCGCAGCCGGGGACGGCGGTCCTGAGCGGACCCGCACCCCGGCCGGCCGGCAGGTGCGCCGGTCAACCGTTCGTCGGGACGGCGTGATCGGCGACCATCGTCTCGGTGAGCAGTTGCGCCAGCCGGGTGGCGTCGCGCTGGGCCTGCCCGGCGCAGCAGTTGTTGAACAGCACGTGCAGCTCGTCGGGGAGAGCCGCGAACTCGGCCAGCCGTCCCGCCCAGTGCCGCAGCTCGTCCTCGGCGTAGGCGTAGCGGAACTTCTCCTGCTTGTCGCCCTCGACCCAGGCGTCGCTGTGACCGTGGAACCGGACGACCGCCGGCTCCGCCGTCATGCTCAGGATCGGCGGCACCGACGACGGGTGTCCCTGTGGCATGTCGACACAGACCACTGACAGGTCGTGGGCGCGGAGCAGGTCCAGGGTGTCCGCCGCGGCCGCGTCGTCCAACCAGGAGCCGTGCCGCAGCTCGACACCGACCCGCCACGGCCGGCAGCGCTGCGCGAGCTCGACGATCCGGCGTTCGGCCGCCGGGCTGCGCACCAGCCACGGCGGGAACTGCAACATCACCACACCGAGCTTGCCGGCCGCCGCGATCGGCGCCAGGGCCGCGCGGAACCGGGTCCACAGCTCGTCGTACGCCCGCTCCGGCAGGTCACGGCGGCGGATCCGGCTCGGGCCGGCGGCCGGACGCAGATCCCGGGGCAGCACGGTGACCGGCGTCGGGTGACCGGTGAAGAGGCTGAACGCCTTGACGTCGAAGGTGAAGTCGTCCGGTGTGGCGTCCACCCAGCTCTGGGTCGTCTCCGGCACCGGGATGGCGTAGTAGGACGTGTCCACCTCGACCAACGGGAACTGGCTGGCGTAGAAGCCCAGCCGACGCGCCGGCGTGCTGGCCGAGCGGGGGTACCACCCGGAGCGCAGCAGGGACTGGTCCGCCCAGGACGACGTGCCCACCTTAATCACAGCCATGTCATTCAGTGGACCGCCATCGACGCGGATCGGCAACCGCTGGCGGTCCTCCGTCGACCTGGTGCCGTGCCCGGGAAGTGTCGGTGCCCGGCAATACGGTGGCACCGGGTGGACATCGACGAAAGGGTGGCGGCATGACCAGCACTGAGCAGCTCACCGGTGAGCGCACCGATCTCCTGCAGGCGCTCCGCAGGCACCGCGGTTTCCTCTTGCAGACCGTCGACGGGCTCACCGACGAGCAGGCGGCCAGTCGCCCCACCGTCAGCGGTCTCTGCCTCGGCGGCCTCATCAAGCACGTGGCCGGCGTCGAGCACCGGTGGATGCTCTTCGCGGTGGGCGGCGCGGAGGCGATGGGCCGCGAGGAGGTCGACTGGGTCGGTCAGTTCCAGATGGCACCGGGTGAGACACTGGCCGGTCTGGTCGAGCGCTTCCAGGAGGTGGCCGCCCGGACCGACGAGTTGGTCGCCACCCTCGACCTGGACGCGGCGCACCCGTTGCCGCAGGCTCCCTGGTTCGAGCCGGGGGCGAGCTGGACGGTCCGCCGGGTGCTGCTGCACCTCATCGCCGAGACGTCCCAGCACGCCGGGCACGCCGACATCCTGCGCGAGTCGATCGACGGCGCCAAGACCATGGGCTGACGCCGACCGTCATCGCCACCGCCTGCGCTGATTCTCGGCCTCACCGCAGGCGGTGCCGGCGTTCGGTGCTCCGATCTCTCGCGTAGGCGTCGGAGTGACCCCAACGGCCGGGGATGTCGAGCAGTTCCAGCCGGCCGAACCCCTCGGGCACCGCCGGGTCGACCAGCAGGTTGTCGCCGGTGGGCCGCAGGCCCAGCACGGTGGCGAGCAGCATCAGCAGGGACCCCGACGACCACGCCTGCGGGCGGCAGCTCGTCGCCAGTTGCACGGGGTAGGTCGTCAGGCTGCGCTCGTAGCCGGCGATCACCTCCGGCACCTCGCCACCGAGCGTCAGCGTCATGTCGAAGACGCCGGCGGCGATCCGGGCCGCCTGAGCGCCGAGGCTGTAGCGACGCAGCCCGGCGGCGATCACCGCGTTGTCCGACGGCCACACCGCGCCCAGGTGCGCGCCCACCGGGTTGTAGGTGCGCTGCCCGGTGGCGAACGTGCGTACCCCCCAACCGCTGAACAGTCGCGGCCCGACCAGGTGCTCGGCTACCGCCTCCGCGCGGTCGTCAGCGACGATCCCGCTCCAGAGCAGGTGCCCCATGTTGGACGCCAGCGCGTCGACCGGCTCTCCGTACGGGTCGAGCGCCAACGCGTAGTACCCCCGGTGTGGCAACCAGAAGTCCCGGTTGAAGCGCTCCTTCAGCGCTGCCGCCTCCCGTTCCAACCGGTCGGCGTACGCGAGGTCGCCCCAGAACTCGCGGGCCAGCCGGGCGCCTCGGCGCTTCGCGTCGTACGCGTAACCCTGCAACTCGCAGGTGGCGCGGGGGAAGGCGGGCTGTCGACCGTGGGCGTCGACGATCGCGTCCGGGGAGTTCTTCCAGCTCTGGTTGACCGCGCCGTAGCGCTCGTTGCGGCGCTGGTAGCGCACGTAGCCGTCGCCGGTCAGGTCGCCGTACTCGTCGATCCAGTCCAGCGCCATCCGGGCCGGGTGGCGCAGCTCGCGGACCAGGTCCGCGTCACCGGACCAGCGCTCGTACTCGTCGAGCAGGACGACGAAGAGCGGGGTGGTGTCGGCAGCGCCGTAGTACAACGCGCTCGTCCGTTCGCGGAACGCCCCCGTCTCGCCGTACCGCAGGTGGGCCAGGATCTTGCCGGGCTCCTCTTCCAGCCAGTCGTCGAGCTGACCGCCCTGCACGAGCGCCAGCATCCGCAGCGTCGACGGGGCCAGTTCGGGGGTGAACGCCATCGTCTGCAGGCAGGTGATGATGCTGTCCCGCCCGAACAGACCCATCGCCCACGGCAGACCACCGATCGGCACCCGCTCGCGGTACGAGAACGGCTGGTAGCGCAGCGCCGCCAGGTCCGCGAGGCTGCCCTGGTAGAGCTCTTCCAGGCCGGCGCGCTCGGCCACCAGTTGCGGCGCACGGTCCAGCCACCGGCTCAGGTCCTCGTCCATCCCCGTGCGCAGGGCGTGCTGGTGCGACTGCAGGTCGGCGCGGAGATCCCGGCCCTCCTCGCCGCCCATGGTCACTGTGACGTGCAGGTCGGTCTCCCACCTCCCCTCGGGTGGGATGCGGATCCGGAAGGTCATCCCCTGCTCGTCCACGTCGGCGGGGACGGTGCTGCACACCGTGGTCTCCCGGATGAACCGTTCCCGCTGGTAGCGCAGCACGAGCTGCTGACGCGCCGGGTCGGCGGCGACCTCGACGGCCCGCTGCCGCACCTGCCCGACCTCGACGATGTCGGTGAAGTCGCTGGCCATCTCCAGCCGGACGGTGTATTCGGCGGGCTGCGACGAGTGGTTGAGCACCGTGATGTTCTCGTGGAAACAGTCGTGAACCGAACGGTGCCTGATGATCGACACGTCGGCGTCGATGTAGTGGCTCGCCGTGCCGGGAACCAGGAAGAACCGGGTCTCGAAGTAGGTGAGGTCGTCCCGGGACAGGGCGTTGGTCCGTTCACCGTCGATCCGCAGCACCCAGTGCGACAGGAACCGGGTGTCGTACGCGAAGAGTCCGACCGGGAGCTGCGGGTCGGGCTCGATGTCGCCCTGGGCGTCGGTGATGGCGAAGATGTTGCCCGCGATGACGTGCACCAGTTCCTGCTTCACGGCCGACCACCCCGAGCGGTCGTCACGGCCCGGCCAGCAGACACGGCCCCGCCGGCAGGCGTGGCCCAGCCAGCCGGCGCGCCCCGGCCGGCAGGCGTGGTTCGGCCGGCAAGCGCGGCCCGGCCCAGCTCGCGCGGGTGACGGGCGCCGTCCGGCCCGGAGAAGATCCGCCGCAGCAGCATCAGCAGTTGCACGTTGCCGTGCACTGTCACCTCGTTGCGCAGCAAGCCCGCTCCGGGGTGCAACTCGCCGCGAACCATCCGGTCGAAGACCGCCCGGTCGGCCCGCACCACCAGCTCGGCGTCCTCGGCCGAGCGGGTCACCTGGACGTGTTGGTCGGCGATGGTCAGGTACCAGTGGTCGGTGCTGCCGTCGTCACGGACATCCAACCGCAGCGTCCCCGCGGTGGTCTCCGGCAGGTCGGGTCGCCGGCCGGTGTCCAGCTGTCGCAGGTACTGCTCCGCCGTCGCACCCATCAGATCCCCTCCCCACGGTTCCCCGCAGGATCACCCGCGCCCGGGTGAGGCCGGTTCACCCGGAACGGGTGAGGGTGCCCCGGGGTCGCGCCGGTGGCGGCCCGTTTGCCGGGCGACGAGGTGGGCAGGCCAGTGGTTCAGCCGACACAGACGGGAGCACCGGCATGCGTGCACTGCGGTTGCGGGAGTGGCAGTCGGAACCGGAGTTGGTCGAGGTCCCCGACCCGACGCCCGGGCCGGGTCAGGTGGTGGTCCGGATCGGCGGTGCCGGCGCGTGCCACTCCGACCTGCACCTGATGGACGAGTTCGAGCCGGGCACGGTGCCCTGGAACCCGCCGTTCACCCTCGGTCACGAGAACGCCGGCTGGGTACACGCCCTCGGCGACGGGGTGACCGGGCTGTCCGTCGGGCAACCGGTCGCGGTGTTCGGGGCATGGGGTTGTGGCACCTGCGCACGCTGTCGGCTCGGGATCGACCCGTACTGCGAGAACCCTTCCGCCGCGCCGGTGCCGAGCGGAGGCGGTGGGCTCGGACTGGACGGCGGGATGGCCGAGTTCGAACTTGTCCCGCACGCGCGGCACGTCGTACCTCTACCGGAGGGTCTGGATCCGGTGCAAGCCGCACCGCTGACCGACGCGGGGCTCACCCCGTACCACGCCGTCCGGCGCTCCTGGCCGAAGCTGCCACCGGGCAGCACGGCCGTGGTGATCGGGGTCGGCGGGCTGGGGCACGTGGGCGTGCAGATCCTCAAGGCCACCACCGCCGCGCGGGTGATCGCCGTGGACACCCGGGCCGAGGCGCTGCGACTGGCCGAGGAGTGCGGCGCGGATCGCACGGTGACCTCCGGACCGACCGCCGCCGAGGAGATCCGGGATGCCACCGGAGGGCGGGGCGCCGACGTGGTGCTGGACTTCGTCGGCGCGGACAGCACCCTGGCGCTCGGCGTGGCGGCGGCCCGCACCGTGGGCGACCTGACCATCGTGGGGATCGGCGGCGGCACCGTGGGAGTGTCGTTCTTCTCCGTGCCGTACGAGCTGAGTATCGCCACCACCTACTGGGGCAGCCGACCCGAGCTGGTGGAGGTGCTCGACCTGGGCGCCCGGGGCCTGGTCCGGCCGAGCATCACCACCTTCGCGCTGGACGACGCCCTGGACGCGTACCGCCAGATGCGCGACGGGACCCTGGAGGGCCGGGCGGTGATCGTGCCGTGAGCCCGGCCGTCAGCCGGCCTCGAGGAGGCCACGCACGTAGGCGGCCTGGCCGACGTGTTGCAGGTCGTCCTCGACGACGCTGACCAACCGGACGCCGAGGGTGACCGGCGGATCCCACGCCTCGTCGACCACACGGTCCAGGTCCGCCGGGGCCAGACCGGCCAGGAAGTCCCCGGTACGCGCGGCGACCGCCCCGTAGTAGTCGATGAGCGCCTGCGCGCTCTCCGGCCTTACCGTCGCGACCTGGGCGGGCGAGTGCCCGTAGCCGGTGTTCTCGGGGTCGGCGGCGAGCCCGAACCGCCCCGCCCAGTCGCCGCTGGCCCAGATCTGGTCGGCGTCGAGGACCTCGGCGACATGATGGTCCTGCACCCGGGTGAGGTGCCAGACCAGCCAGCCGATCGAGTTGGCGCCCGGGGCGGGCTGGTGGCGCAGTTGCTCGGGGCTGAGGCCCTCGACCGCCGCGCGGACGAGGTCGGGCAGTCGGTCGTACGCCTCGGTCAGCAGGTCACTCACATTCACGTGCTGCGCCTTCCTGGTCGGTTGCGGATCAGGTACCGCCGGAGACGGGCGGGCAAACCTCGGCCGCTACGGTGATCAAATGGTCGCCGCGCTGGAGTTGTACCTGGACCCGGACGCCACCCGCCGGATCCGGGTGCTCTGGGACGCGCTGGAGGCCGAGGGCGTGCAGAGCATGCGCTCGCTGCTGGAGCAGCGCCACCGTCCACACGTCTCGCTCATGGTGGCGCCCCGGTTCGACCCGGAGCAGGTCGCCGAGGCGTTACAGGGGACGGTGGTGGCCGCCCCGTTGCGGCTCGAATTCCAGCACGCCGGCCAGTTCGTCGGTCGGGTGCTCTGGCTCGGCCCGACGCCCACCCCGGAGTTGCTGGCGCACCACCGGCTGGTGCACGACCGGCTCGCCGCCGCCGGCATCCCCCTCGCCGAGCACTACCAGCCGGGGCGCTGGGTGCCGCACTGCACGCTGTCCATGCGGGTGCCGAACACGCTGATGGCCGCCGCGGTGCGCCGCTGTCTGGAGGTGTTGCCGCTGGCCGCGACGGTGGTCGGCGCGGCGCTCACCGACCATGCCCGGGGCATCGCCCACCCGCTGCCTTGACCGTGACTCGACCGTCGCTGCGTAATGTCCGGTTTGGCGGGCGGCAGTCGGAAACCCGAAAACAAGCGGTGCGGAAGTGGCCGGGCGTGGGAAGGTTCGAGTGGCTGTCGTACCGGTGGTGGGCTGCTCACGGGCGGTCCCACCCGGCCGGTGGCGCGAATTCACCCCGCGCCGCCCACGGCGGCTTCGACGAGGAGAGGCAGGGCCCATGCAGGCTCAGCGCAGGCCACCGCGCACGGAGCGGAGCCAGACCCGGGACGACCGGACCGGCGGCGGAATGACCGGGGCAGCCACCCCCCTGACGATCTGGGCGGCCGCCGTACTGCTCGGCAGGATCGGTGCCGGCGACGACGACGTCGAGGACGAACGGCACATCCTGCGCGGCATCGAGTGAGCCTCGGCCAAGGGCTCAGAGCCAGCCGCGCCGCTTGAAGATCACATAGAGGGTGCCGCAGACCAGCAGCATCAACAGCAGCGCGAAGAGGTAACCGAAGCGCCAGTTCAGCTCCGGCATGTGGACGAAGTTCATGCCGTACACGGTGCCGATGAGCGTGGGAGCGAAGAGGATCGCCGCCCAGGAGGAAACCTTCTTCAGCTCCTCGTTCTGGCTGTAGCTGGCCGCCGTGAGACTGCGCATCTCCTCGTTCTGCTGCTGCGAGACGAGGGTCGCGTTGACGGTGAGGATGTTCTGCAGCAGGTGCCGGAAACCGTCCACCCGCTCCACCACCTGGGTCAGGTGGTCGGTCACGTCGCGCAGGTAGCGGCGCAGCTCCTCGTCGGCGCTGGCGCTGCCCGCGCCGACGGCCAGCGCGTCGAGCACGCTGAGCAGGGGGCGGGCGGCCCGCTGGAACTGGATGACCTCGCGGCTGAGGCCGTAGATGCGGCGGCTGGCGTTCGGGTCGCCACCGAACACCTGGGTCTCGATCTCGTCGATGTCGTTCTCCAGCCCGGCCACCACCGGCGCGTACCCGTCGACGACCTGGTCCAGGATCGCGTACAGGACCGCCTCCGGGCCCCGGGCGAGCATCTGCGCCTCGGTCTCCATCCGCCGCCGCACCGCGGCCAGGTCCGGTGCCTCACCGTGGCGGACGGTGACCACGAAGCCGGGTCCGATGAACAGGTGCAGCTCGGAGAACTCGACCTCCTCCCGCAGGTCGTCGTAGCGGGCGGCGCGCAGCACCACGAACAGGGTGTGGCCGTAGCGCTCCAGCTTGGGCCGCTGGTGGGCGTTGATCGCGTCCTCGACCGCCAGGTCGTGCAGCCGGAACTCGCGGGCCAGTGAGGTGATCTGCTCGATGTCGGGCCGGTACAACCCGATCCAGGCCATCGCGTCGTCCTGCTCCTGCAGGCAGCGGTACGTCTCGGCGAGGCCGGACGGCGAGGCGAACCGGTGCCCCCGGAGGTAGACCGCGCTGTCCACCAGGCCGTGGGAGGCGGCGGGCGACTCCGGGGGCGGCACCACGCCGACCCTCGTCTCGTACTTGTCGAGTTGACGGCCGAAGCCACCACCCGGGCGGAAGCGACGGCCGCCGACCATGCCCTGTCCCCTCCCCCGGTGCCGTCCGGTCCGGACCGGGAGGCTGCATCCCCGGTGCCCTGGGCCCGAAACCCGCCGGGGTGTCGGCTGGGTTCCGCGCACCGGCGGACGGCAGCGGCCCCATGGGCGGATACTCACGGTGACCGTGAGCGGGATGACGGGGGACGCGCCGGTGACGTTCGACAGACGCGCCGGCCGGTTGCGGGGGTGGCTGCTCGACGCCGGCTCGGACCAGGCCGTGCAGCACCCGGGGCCGCACGGGCGCCCGCCGGAGCACCGGCACCACCCGTGGTGGAAGGTGATGTGCCTGACCGGTGTGGACTACTTCTCCACGTTGGGTTACCAGCCGGGTATCGCGGCGCTGGCCGCCGGGGCGCTCTCGCCGGTGGCGACGCTGGTGCTGGTGCTGGTGACCCTGCTGGGGGCGTTGCCGGTCTACCGGCGGGTGGCGGTGGAGAGCCCGCACGGTGAGGGTTCCATCGCGATGCTGGTCCGCCTGCTGAGCTACTGGCCGGGCAAACTGCTGGTGCTGGTGCTGCTCGGTTTCGCGGCCACCGACTTCATCATCACCATCACCCTCTCGGCCGCTGACGCGACGGCGCACATCGACGAGAACCCGTTCTGGCCGAGTGCGCTCAAGGGGCACGAGGTGCTGGTCACACTGCTGCTCGTGTCGCTGCTGGGCGCGGTGTTCCTCAAGGGATTCACCGAGGCGATCGGGATCGCCGTCGTCCTGGTCGCGGTCTACCTGACGCTGAACGCGGTGGTGGTGGCCGACGCGCTGTGGCGGGTGGTGAGGCATCCGAGCGCGGTGGGCGACTGGACCTCCGCGCTGACCACCGGGCACGGCGACCCGTGGCTGGTGGTCGGGCTGTCGCTGCTGGTCTTTCCGAAGCTGGCGTTGGGTCTGTCCGGCTTCGAGACCGGGGTGGCGGTGATGCCGAGCGTACGGGGTGACCCGCAGGATTCAGAGGCACGACCGCTGGGCCGGATCCGTGGCGCGCGCCGGCTGCTGACCACCGCAGCGGTGATCATGAGCGTTTTTCTGATCACCAGCAGCGTGACGACAACGGTGCTGATCCCGCCGGACGCCTTCCAGCCGGGCGGGCCGGCGAACGGGCGGGCGCTGGCCTATCTGGCGCACGCCCACCTCGGCGAGGTGTTCGGCACCATCTACGACCTGTCCACCATCGGGATCCTCTGGTTCGCCGGGGCGTCGGCGATGGCTGGTCTGCTCAACCTCGTGCCGCGCTACCTGCCCCGCTACGGCATGGCGCCGACCTGGGCGCGAGCCGTCCGGCCACTGGTGCTGGTCTTCACCTCGGTGGCGTTCCTGATCACGATCATCTTCGAGGCCAGCGTGGACGCGCAGGGCGGCGCGTACGCCACCGGGGTGCTGGTGTTGATCACCTCGGCCGCGACGGCGGTGACGCTCGCGGCGCTGCGGCAGCGTCAGCGCGGTCGCACCATCGCGTTCGGCGTCATCGCGGTGATCTTCGTCTACACGACGCTGGCGAACGTGGTGGAACGCCCCAGTGGCGTCAAGATCGCCGCTTGTTTCATCGGCGGGATCATCCTGGTGTCGGTGTTGTCCCGGCTGATGCGGGCCTACGAGCTGCGCGTCGATCACGTCGAACTGGATCCGGCCGCGGCCCGGATCATCGACGAACGCGCCGGCCGGCGGATCCGCCTCATCGCGCACGAACCCGACCGGCGCGACGAGGCGGAGTACCGCGCCAAGCTCGCCCAGACCATGGCGGACAACGACTTCCCCGACGACAGCGACGTCATCTTCGTCGAGGTCGAGGTCACCGACCCGTCCGACTTCGAGACCGAGGTGCTGGTCCGCGGCAGCGTCGTCGACGGCCGCTTCCCGGTGCTCAGCCTGGCCAGTTCGTCGGTGCCCACCGCGCTGGCCGCCCTGCTGCTGGAGATCCGCGACCGCAGCCGTCGGCGGCCCCACATCTACTTCGAGTGGTCCGAGGGCGGCCCGGTTCGCAACTTCCTGCGCTACCTGGCGTTCGGGCAGGGCGCGATCGCCTCGGTGACCCGGGAGATCCTGCGCCGCCAGGAACCCGACCCACACCGCCGACCGCACGTGCACGCCGGCTGACCTGGGCGCGGACGGCTCGTCGCGCACGGTGAGCGTGGTCATACCGACTGGACGCGGCACCCGTTGGTGCTGCTAGCCTCGGCGCAGGTCATGAGCGCCAGCGCGAAGCCCCGGCTCGCTGGCCGGCAACCCTCCTCCGCGGTGGGGTGCCCCGGGTGAAGACCAGGCACCGGCACGACGTCGGTGCAAGCGTGGCCTGGCACCCAGGTCAGCACAGACCCGGGAGAACCATGCGCATCCTCAGCACCACCCCACCGACTGACGTCGCGGACCTCCGCACCGGTCGACCCTCGCCCGCACTGACCCGGCGACGGCACGTGGACACGATGCGAATGTGCAGCGCCGCCTGTCGTCGCGGCACCGCGCTCTAGCACCACCCTCCCGAAACCCCTTTCCACCGGTACGCCCATCGGGCGCGCCGTCGGTGGCGCACACCCACGCCCGCCGAGACACCACCCTTCGGAGACACCAGTGCGATTCCTTCCCGCAGTGACCCGTGCCGCCGCCCTGGGGGCGGCGACGATCCTGGCCGCCACCGCCCTCACCGCCTGCGGCGACGACAGCTCGTCCGACGCCACCACCAACCCGTACGGCCTGG
This sequence comes from Micromonospora sp. C97, assembly GCF_018070385.1. Taxonomy (NCBI): domain Bacteria; kingdom Bacillati; phylum Actinomycetota; class Actinomycetes; order Micromonosporales; family Micromonosporaceae; genus Micromonospora; species Micromonospora sp. C97. The sequence goes on along the minus strand of NZ_JAGPXU010000007.1, from coordinate 28,736 downwards.
CCCAGCCGGGCGTGCTGCGCGCCGGCACGCTGACCGACGCCCCGCCGAACGTGTACCTCAAGGACGGCAGGTTCACCGGCTTCGACAACGACCTGCTGACCGCCGTGGCCGGCAAGCTCGGCCTCAGTGTGGAGTTCGTCGGCACCGACTTCTCCGCGCTGCTCAGCCAGGTCAACAACCGCAAGTTCGACGTCGGCAGCTCCTCGATCACCATCACCGAGGCTCGCAAGAAGACAGTCGACTTCGGCAACGGCTACGACTTCGGCTACTTCGGCCTGGACGTCCCGGCCGGCTCGCCGATCACCAGCTTCGACCAGCTCACCGGCAAGCGGGTGGTGGTGGTGCAGGGCACGGTCCAGGACGACTACGCCACCGGCAAGCAGCTGAACCCGGTGCGGGTGCCGGACTACAACGGTGCGATCAACCAGCTCAAGGCGGGCACCGCCGACGCGTGGATCGCCCCGGCGGAGATCGGCGAGAAGTCGGCCGCCGACAGCAACGGCAAGATCACCGTGGCGGCCAAGCAGCTCAGCCCGGCACCGACCGCGTACGCCGTGGCCAAGGGCAACGACAAGCTGCGCGAGGCGCTGAACAAGAGCCTCGACGAGGTCATCGCCGATGGCACCTGGACCCGGTTGCAGGCGCAGTACTACCCGGGCCGGCCGATCCCGGCGGACTTCAAGCCGGGCAGCGGCGCGGTCACTGTGGCGCCGTCGGCGTCCGCGTCGGCGGCGTCCTGAACCGGTGACGAGCGAGCGGGGCGGTAGGAGAGGCGACACATGGATCCGTTGAGCACCCTGTGGGAAACGTTCTTCGACTGGGACTCGATGCGCGAGGCGCTGCCCGAGATGCTGACCGTCGGGTTGCCCAACACGCTGATCCTGGCGGTCTCCGCCGCTCTGCTCGGCTCGGTGCTGGGCCTGCTGCTGGCCGTCGCGGGGATCTCCCGCAGCCGCTGGTTGCGCTGGCCGGCGCGGGTCTACACCGACGTGTTCCGAGGGCTGCCGGCCGCCGCGACGATCCTGCTGATCGGCGTCGGGTTGGCCCCGCTGGGCATGCAGGTCTGGGGACCGGACCCCTACCCGTTGGGCATCCTGGCGCTGTCGCTCATCGCTGCCGCGTACATCGGGGAGATCTTCCGCTCGGGCATCCAGTCGGTGGAGGCCGCCCAGTTGGAGGGCGCCCGGGCGCTCGGCTTCTCCTGGGCCGACGCGATGCGGCTGGTGATCGTCCCGCAGGGCATCCGGCGGGTGCTGCCGGCCTGGGTGAACCAGCTCATCGCGCTGATCAAGGACTCCAGCCTGGTCTACTTCCTCGGTCTGGTGGCCAGCCAGCGGGAGCTGTTCCGGATCGGGCAGGACTACGCGGCCACCACCGGTAACGAGTCGGCGCTGCTGCTGGCGGGGCTGTGCTACCTGGCGTTGACCGTTCCGTTGACGCACGTCGTGAACTGGATCGACCGCCGGCTGCGCAACGGTCGGCCGGCCACCGCGCCGACAGACGAGGACGACGACACCGCGCCGTACGCGATGGAAGGGGACCGGCGATGACCGCCGCCAGCACGACCTCGGTCAGCCTCGACGTACGCGACGTGCACCTCGCCTTCGGACCGAACCGGGTGCTGCGTGGCGTCGACCTGTCGGTGCCGCGTGGCGCGACGGCCTGTGTCATCGGCCCGTCCGGGTCGGGCAAGTCCACACTGCTGCGCACCATCAACCGGCTGATCGAACCGGACCGGGGCGACGTGCTGCTGGACGGGCGCAGCGTGCGGGGCGACGACCCGGACGCGCTGCGGCAGCGGGTGGGCATGGTGTTCCAGCAGTTCAACCTCTTCCCGCACATGAGCGTGCTGCGCAACGTCACGCTGGCGCTGCGCCGACTGCGCAAGCTCGGTGAGGACGAGGCGGACGCGCTCGCCCGCGCCCAGTTGGAGCTGGTGGGGCTTGCCGGCAAGGCGAACTCCCGACCGGCGCAGCTCTCCGGTGGTCAGCAGCAACGGGTGGCGATCGCCCGTGCGCTGGCGCTGCGGCCCGAGGTGATGCTCTTTGACGAGGCGACCTCTGCGCTCGACCCGGAGCTGGTCAAGGGTGTGCTCGGGGTGATGGCCGACCTGTCCGCCGCCGGAATGACCATGGTGGTGGTGACCCACGAGATGGGCTTCGCCCGGCAGGTCGCCGACACCGTCGCCTTCATGGACCGGGGTGTGGTGCTGGAGGCCGGCCCGCCCGAGGCCGTCTTCGAGCGGGCCGAACATCCGCGGCTGCGCCGGTTCCTCGACCAGGTGCTCTGAGCCGCGCGGGCGCGCGCGGTGGCCGACGGTCACTCGTTGGGTTCGCGCCCCAGCAGCCGGATCTCCTCGTTGTCCAGCGCGGACTGGAGTTCCTGCAGCACCAGGTCGTCGATCTCCCGGTTGTCGCGCAGTCGGGTGACCTCCCGCCTCTTGTGCGCGAGGACGCCGAGGCGCAGTTGCCGTTCCAGCCGGCGCTCATCGGCGATGGTCCCACCGCCCTCGTTGAGGTCCTCCAGGTGCCGCTGGTACTCGGCCTCCAGCCGACGCACCGAATCACCCTGGACACCGATCTCCGCGGCGACCTGCGGGAGGGCGGCCAGGCCCGCCTCGGCGGCCCGCCGCCGGGCGTGCCGGGCCTCGTCGACGCGTCCCGGGTCGCCGCTGAGCCCGGCCCAGCGCACCACCAGCGGCAGGGTGGTGCCCTGCAGGAGCATGATCAGCACGATCACCAGCGCGGTGACGAAGATGATCAGGTCGCGTTCGACCACCGGCCGGCCATCCACAGTCATCGTCGGGACGGCCAGGGCGGCGGCGAGCGACACCGCACCCCGGAAACCGGCCCAGCCCCCGACGGTCCCCACCCGCCAGCCGGAGGGACCTCGACCGACGTCGTCCACCATCCGGCGGCGGCGCAGTCGCGCCGACTGCGCTGTGACATAGATGAAGAGCAGCCGGGTGGCCACGACGACCACCGTGACCACCAGCGCGATCAGCAGCGCCCGCTGCGGCGACGTGCTGGTGATGCCCCGCACCGCGCGGGGAATCTGCGTGCCGAGCAGGACGAACAGGCCACCGTTGATCAGGAAGGTGGACAGGTCCCAGAACGCGAACGCCAGCACCCGGGACCGGGCGCGGATCACCCGCGGGCCGGCGTAGGACAGCACCAGGCCGGCGACCACCACCGCCAACACACCGCTGGCGTGCACCGAGTCGGCGAGCAGGAAGGCGCCGAACGGGGTCAGCACGCTGAGCGCGCCCTCGCGCAGCGGATCGTCGAGCCGTTTGCGGACCAGCACCACGGCGGCCCCCACCAGCAGACCGGCGACCACACCGCCGACGCTGGCGCCGACGAACTCCTCGCCGACGCCGAGCACGCCCGGCTCGGCGCTCTGGCTGAGCAGACCCACTGCCACCGCGAAGACCACCAGCGCGGTGCCGTCGTTGATCAGGCTCTCCGCGTGCAGGGTGGTGAGCAGCTTGCGGGGCAACCGCTTGGCCAGACCGGTGACCGCGGCGGCGTCGGTCGGCGCGAGGACCGCGCCGAGCACCCAGGCAGCGGCGGGGTTCACCCCGAACGCCTGCGCGGCGTACGACACGGTGACCATGGTGAGCACCACCAGCACCACGGCGAGCATCCCGATCACCGGCAGGTTGGCGCGGATCTCGCGCAGGCTGATGGTGAGGCTCTCCCGGTACAGGATCGCCGGCAGGAAGATCAGCAGGACCAGATCCGGTTCCAGGGTGACCTCGGACAGCGGCGGCGTGAACCCGAGCAGCACGCCCAACGCGATGAGCAGGACCGGCGGGGCCACCCGGTACCGACCGCCAACGGTGGTACCGACGAGCACTGTGACACCGAGCACCACGATCAGGACGAGCGCCTCCACGCCTACCCCCTCGGACCATGGCCGACGGCGGACGCGCCGGTGGCTCCATCTGACCGCACCGGTCGGTGCGTTCCGGCGGAAACCGGCAAGTTGTGGTGGTCGCGGGTGCGGATCAGGCCCCGGCACGGGCGCGGGCGGTCACCGCACCGGCCGTACGACGGTGTTCGGCCGCCTCCTCGTCCCGGCCCAGGGCGGCGGCCAGGTCGGCGAGGTGCCCGGCCACCGGTCCGACGGTGAGCACCCCGCTGCCCGCTGCCAACTCACCGGCGGCCGGCAGCAGTTCGGCGTGAACCCGGGTCATCGTGGCCCGGTCGCCGAGCACGCGCGCCGCCCGACCGACGAGGCAGAGCCGTACCTCCCGCAGCAGGTCGTGTGGTCCCTCGGGAAGGGCCCGCAGGGCGGCCGCGGCGGCGTCCCGTTCACCGGCGGCGAGCAGCAGCAGTGGTCGGACCCACGGTTCGTGCGGACCCCAGTCCAGGTCCGCCCCGTCGTCAGCGCCGGTGATCAGCCGGTCCGCACCGCCGGGCCCGGTGGCCGGCCAGTCGGTGCCGATGGTGTCGGCAAGCCGCAGGCCGAGCAGTGCCAACGGGAGCAGGCCCCGGGTCAGCCCCGGCATGCCCTCGGCGCTCGTGCGGTCGGCTGCCGAGCCGTACGCCCGCGCTGCCGCCGCCGAGTCGCCGTCGAGCGCCAGCCGCAGTGCGGCGTACCACCTGGTGAAGACGCCGACCAATGGCAGCTCGTACCGCTCGGCGAGATCGTCGGCGGCGCGCGCGTGGGTGTCCGCGCCGGGCCGGTCGGCCAGCGCGCAGCTGGCCTGGACCAGGACGAGGTGACCGAGCACCTCGAAGGTCACCAGCTGGTGCCGGACGGCCAGGTCGACCAGGTCGACGCCGATCCGGGCCCGCGCGCCGGCCAGACCGACGCGGTGAAAGGAGTGCATGAAGCGGGCGTTGAGCGCGAATGCCACCAGCCCCGGATCGCCGACGCTGCGGGCGATCGCCTCGGCCTCGTCGGCGGCACGGCGGCCACGATCGGTGGTGGTGCCGCGCAGTTCCAGCGCGAGGGTGCTCAGCAGCCGGCTGCGCTGCGCCGAGCGGACCGGGCCGAGCGCTGTCAGCGCGTGTTCGGCGGCCCGGACGATGTGCCCGGAGAGCACGTCGTCGTCGTTGCGCGTCCAACTGGCGGGCACGTCGAAGCCGGCCAGCGCCTCCTGGATCAGCTGGGGGTCGCCGGTGGACTCGGCGGCGGCGATCGCCTCGGCGCGCCGTCGCCGCGCGTCGGCCAACCGGCCCGTCACCGCCAGCGCCCGCCCCAGGCCGAGCAGCGCGGTCACCCGCCCGCCCGGCTCGACCCCACCGGCGCGGTCGTACGCGTCGATCGCCTGACCCCACAGCCGAGCCGCCTCATGGGGGTTGCCGCCCCGTTCGGCCCGCTCGGCCGCCACCCGGGCGTACCTCGACGCCTCAGCGGCCGCGACCGGCCCACCGGCGCGCAGCAGGTGGTACGCGAGGGCCGCCGGTTCGACGGGTTCCCGCTGTCGCAGCACCTCGGCGACGGCAGCGTGCCAGGCGCAACGGCGCGACGCGGACAGGTCGGCGTAGAGCGTGTCGCGAACCAGGATGTGGGTGAAGCGCAGCCGCCCGTCGGGCTCCCGCTCGCTGAGGAATCCGGCTGCCAGGGCGCGGTCCACGGCGTCCAGCACCGCCGCCGGGTCACCGGCCAGCACGCCCAGCACGTCCGGGTCGAGGTCCCGGCCGAGCACTGCCGCCTGGCGCAGCACGGTACGGGTCGGGGCGGGCAGCTGCGCCAACCGGTGCCGGATCACGTCGCGTACGCCGGGCGGCACGGCGGCCAGCCCCGACTCCCCGGCGGCCGCGTACAACTGGGCCAGTTCGCGGACGAAGAAGGGGTTACCGCCGCTGCGGGTGTGGATCGACCGGGCGGTGGCCTGGTCCAGTTCCGCCCCGACGATGGCGCCGGCCAGCTCACCGGTCGCCGACGCGGGCAGGCCGGCGAGGTACTCCCGGACCGGCTCCAGCCCGGCGGCGCGGGCCAGGGTGGCGGTCAGCTCCGGGCTGATCTCGGTGGCCCGGTAGGTGCCGAGGATCAGCACCGGCCCGCTGGCCGGTCGCGGGCCGGTGAGCAGCGCGGTCAACAGGTCCAGGGTGTCACCGTCGGCGCGGTGCAGATCATCGAGGACCAGGAGGACCGGCGCTCGGTCGGCGACCGCCGTGAGCAGCGACGCCACCGCGCGGTGCCGGCGGAACCGCACCGTGGCGGGGTCGGCCGGTTCCGTCGGGTCGTCTTCCGGGTCGGCGGTGACGACGGGGGCGTTCGGCCCGGCGAGCGCGTCGGTGATCTGGGTCCAGGGCCACGCCGGCGGGGCGCCCTCGTACTCCGGGCTGCGTCCCCACGCCGTGGTCCAGCCCTGGGCGGCGAGTTGCCGGGTCACCGCCTCGGCCAGCGCCGTCTTGCCGGCGCCCGGATCGCCGCTGAGCAGGGCGAGTGTGGGCTGGTGGCCCCGGGACGCGGCGTCGGCGGCGCGCCGCAGCCGCTCCAGCTCGGCGTCGCGGCCGACGAACGGGCGCTGCCCGGCCGCGACGGGGCGAGCCGGCTCGCCGAGGCCGGGGGCGACCGGCCGGTCGACCGGTGGGGTGAGGTGCGGGGCCTGGGCCAGGATGTCGGCTTCCAGTTGTCGCAGCTCGGGCCCCGGGTCCACGCCCAGCTCGGTCACCAGGACGTGGCGGGCCTCCCGCAGCGCGGCCAGCGCGTCGCCCTGCCGGCCGGCGCGGTAGCGGGCCACGGCGAGCAGCCGCCAGGCGTCCTCGCGCAGCGGATAGCTGGCCAGGTGTGCCGGTAGGTCGGCGGCGGCCTCGTCCGGTCGGCCCACCGCCAGCAGCGCCTCCGCCCGCCGCTCGACGGCGAGCATCCGCAGCTCGTTCAGCCGGTTGATCTCCGCGACCGCCCAGGACTCGTTGGCGCAGTCGGCGTACGCGGGCCCGCGCCAGAGGTCGAGCGCCGCATCCAGCGCGGCCACGGCCGGTGTGGGACGGCCGGCCGCCAGCAGGTCCGCCGCCTCGCCGACGGCGGCCTCGAATCGTCCGGCGTCCACCGCGTCCGGGGCGACCTTCAGCACGTACCCGGGTGGTTCGGTGACCAGGATCCGGGGCGGCTGCCGGGGTGGTCGATCGGGCTCCAGGGCCCGGCGCAGGTCGGCGACGAACGTCCGGATGGCGCCCACCGCGCCGTCCGGTGCGACCTCCCACAGGTCGTCGACGAGGCGCTCCACCGGCACCACCCGGCCGTGGGCGATCAACAGCCGGCCCAGCACCAGGCGCTGCCGGTGGCCCCGCAACGGGACCGGGCCGTGCTCGGTCGCGGCGATCACCGGCCCGAGTACGCCGAAGGTCACCGCGACGGGCGCCGTCAGCTGCCTGGTCATGGCACCACAGTAGGCGGGCGGCCCGGCCGGCACTGATCGGACGCTGACCGGCTGCTGATCACCGGCGGGCAGGCTCGACGAGGTACGACGGCGACGGGCCACCGCCCCCGCCGGCACTGCTCACCAGGAAGGTTTCCCGTGGACCCCAGGATCAACGGATTCGACTACCGCCGCGTCACGGTCGCCGACGGGGTGACGCTCAACGCCGCCGTGGGCGGCTCCGGGCCGGCGGTCGTGCTGTTGCACGGCTTTCCGCAGACCCACCTCATGTGGCGGCACGTCGCGGCCGACCTGGCCGCCGACCACACTGTCATCTGCCCCGACCTGCGCGGCTACGGCGACAGCGACAAGCCGCTCGACACCGACGGCACCGGGTACGCCAAGCGCACCATGGCCGCCGACATCGTGGCGCTGGCCGGCGCGCTCGGTCACGACCGGTTCGCGTTGGCCGGGCACGACCGGGGTGCCCTGGTCGCGTTCCGGGCCGGCCTCGACCACCCGGCGGCTGTCAGCCAGCTGGCCCTGCTCGACGTGCTACCCACCCTGGACATGTGGGACGTGCTGCACGGCACCAGCGCCGCTGTCGCGTTCCACCTGTACCTGATGGCGCAGCCGCCCGGCCTGCCCGAGAAGCTGATCGCCGGCAGCCCGGACGCCTTCTTCGGTCACTTCCTGGACATCTGGACCCGTGACCCGGAGGCCCTTCCGGCGCACGTGCGGGCCGCGTACCTGCGGGCGTCCCGCGAGGCGGTCCCCTCGATCGTCGCCGACTACCGGGCGTCGGCCGGGATCGACGTGGCGCACGACTCCGCTGACCGGGCGGCCGGCAACCAGCTGCGGATGCCGGTGACGGTGCTCCAGCAGGACTGGGGCGCGGCGCTGGGCTACGACGCGGCGGCGGTGTGGCGGGCCTGGGCGCCGGACCTGGAGCACCAGACGGTCAGCTGCGGACACTTCATGGCGGAGGAGGCCCCGGCCGAGGTGCTCCGGGCGGTGCGCGCCCTGCTCGCGCGTTGACCGATCGGCGACCCGGTCACCCCACTGTCACCCTCGGTAAGATATCCGACACCGACCGTCGGCGAGGTGGTGGAACGACCGGGTCGCCGCCTGCCGCGCACATGCCGTCCAGAGGCCTCTGAAATGCGCCCTGACCTGCGGTAATACGACGTTACGCCAGGTGGACGACAACCGGTCATCGGTGCTACACAGGCAGATAACGGCAGCCAACGACGTCTGGTCGCTCCGTACTTCTCGCCCAACGACCGTCAGCAGGCAACGCACCACTGGGGGCCTCGCCGCACGGATCGCCGCTCGACAGCGCGACCCACCCAACGGCACTGGTCCGCCGGCCACTGCCGGACGTCGGTCCTGGACCAAGGAGTTGCCGTGGGAAACCTCCGTATCCGATCCCGCCACCAGCCGTACGAGATCGCTGTCCTGGCCGCGGCGCCGCTGTGCGGCGTGCTGATGCTGACCCTCAACGTCCGTCCGACATCAGTTCAGACGTCCATGCCGGCACCGATCCAGGTCGCCTGGGAACTGGGGCTGATCGCGGTGGGCGTGGGTGGGCTACTGGGCATCGTGTGGCCCGGCCGGCTCTCCACCGGGCTCGGCCTCGAACTCGCGTCGGTGCTGGTGCTCGGCACGATCACCGGCATGTACGCGGTAGCCGTACTGGTGATGTCCGGCCGGAACTCCCTCGTCGCGATCTCGTTCGTGATGGCGGTGACTGTGGGATCGCTCTGGCGGGCCGCACAGATCGCCATCGACCTGCGTCGCCTGGCCCGCGCCTGCGAACTCGTCACCTACGAACAGTTGCGGACAGGTGTCACGTGAACAGCTCACCCCCACCGGCGGCACCGCACTGGGTGCAGGTGGCGCTCAGCGTGCTCGGCATCCTCGGCGGCGGCACCGGCCTGGCCGCGATCGCCGCCGTCGTGGTGCAGCGGGGCAAGTTCAAGGCCGATGCCGCCGACACCCTCACCGAGGCCGCCCTCACCCTCGTGCAGCCGTTGCAGACCCGGATCACCCAGTTGGAGGGCGAGGCGCTCAGCGCCCGGTCCGAGCTGGGCACGCTCCGCGAGCAGGTCAACCAGTTGCAGTTCGTGGTCCGGGTGCTCACCCGGACCCTGGACCGCTGGCGTGCCGCCATCCGTGCCCCGGACGCCACGCTGCGGAAGGTCCGCGCGACGGTGGCGGAGTCCGACCGGATCCCCGAGATGGACCGTTGACGCCGACGCGGCCCAGCGCCGCCCTCGCGCCCGGCGCAGCTCAGCGCCGTCGGCGTCCGGCGCAGCTCAGCCCGCGGCTCGCAGGCGTGCGATGAGGTCGTTCACCGCCGCCCGGAAGTCGGGGTCGGTTTCCCCCGGATGATGCCCCCGTAGCGCTGGCGCAGACCGCTCCCCCGGTGCCGGCAGCAGGTCCGTCGGGTCCCGCAACCGCCGGTCGACGTGACTCGCCGGATCGGCCGGGTCCGCAGGCGGATCGCCGGGCCGGTGTGCGGCGAAGACCCACCCGCCGACCGGGTCGGTGTCCCGCCAGAGGTTGAGCCACCGCCAGCCGACCCGCTCCCCCACCTCACGAAGCATCCCCTCGTTGAAGTAGGCCGGAAAGAGCCGGGCGTACAGGCGGTCCAGCGGTGACCCGTAGGTGAGCAGGGCGACCCGTTGACCTACCTGCGGGGGCAGCCGCAGCACCGCGAGCGCGAGCAGCGCGGACCCGTGGCTGTGCCCACAGAGCAGCACCCCGACGTGACGCTCGGCGAGCTGGCTGATCCGGTCGGCCAACTCCGGCACCGCGCGGTCGGCGTAGCTCGGCGGCGCGAACGGGTGCGCGGCCCGGGGCCAGAAGGTGCCCAGGTCCCACAGGATGCCGACGTGCCGACGGAACCAGTTGGTCCGAAAGGCGAACACACCGCCGGCCAACAGCGTGAACGCCAACGCGGCGATGAGGTAGCTGCTCCCGTTGAGCCCCATCTCGATCACTCCGGCCGGCAGCCCGAGAAACCGCCGCGCCAACTCCTCCGGATCACGCCCGGTGCCCCCCACCAGACTCGTGGTCAGGCCGATCACCCCGAGCGCCGCGTACGTGACGGCCAGCAGACCCCACCACTCGGTGAACCGGGCCCGGGCGACGGTCTTCGTCGTCAACCGCAGCCGACCGACCGCCTCCGGCGCCACGTCCGGGAAGTCGCGGGCGGTGATGGCCGCCGCCGCCCGCAGCCGACGCCGCCGGGACACGACTGTCATCACGGCACACAGCAGCGCCGCCGCGACGAAGTGCAGGAAGAAGGCCAGCAGCGTCCAGCGGTACGGCAACGGTGGCCCCCCGTCACCGCGGTAGCCGCCGAGCAACTCCCCGCTCTGGTAGACGAGGTCGGCGGAGAGCCCACCGGCCAGGCCGACCGCGATGGTGGCGAGGACCGCCGCCCCCAGACCGGCGGGCAGCGCGGACCGGCCGCCCACCCGACCGTGGTGCCCCAGCACCACCGCGCTGAGCAACACCAGCAGGGCCATCTGGCCGAGCAGTGCCCCACCCGCGATTCCGCCGTAGCCGGGCAGCCCGGTCGCCGGCGCCCAACCCCGCGGGTCCGCCGCCACGGCGGCCAGGGTCGCCGCGCACAGGCCGGCCGCCGTGCGGGCGGTCCAGCTGGCCGTTCGCATGGTCGCCGGCCGGTCGATCACTCCCGGAGCGGCGAGCAGCCCGACGCAGGCCAGCAGTACCGCCGCGTTGAGCGCCAGCAGCAGCGTCGTCCCGAACGTCGCGCCGCCGACGCGGCGAGCCGTGAGCAGCACGAGGTCGAGTACGGCGAGCGCGGCGGCGACATGGATCGCGCGCAGCCGGCGCACCAGCGGCTCCATCGCCCACAGTGGATGATCGGTCGGGCCGGACCAGCGGGTACCCAGGAGGCGCAGGAGCACCACGGCCGCGATCGGCAGGAGCGCCAACACGGCCAGCCGCTCCCCGACGTGCCGGCCGTCGAGTCCGGCCATCGTGTCGAAGGGCGGGCGGCACCGGGCCGCGCCGAGACAGCGCCAGGCGATCAGGTCGAGGGCGACCCCGGCGACGGACACCACGTACAACACGGTGAGGTTGAGCGCGAGGAGCCGACACAGCACGTCGACCCCGGCTGCGCGGTGGCGGCCCGTGGGTCGCATCCACACCGCCACGTTGCCGAGCATGAACGGCAGCAGGAAGACCATGGCGAGGGTCCGGCCGACGGTGCCGGAGGGCAGGTCACCCCAGCGGTACGCCTCCAGCGTCACCCCGCCCGGTTCGGCGTCGTCCGATCGGGCGTCGCGGTGGAAGCCCCCGCTGTCGTCGCCGGCGACCTGCCGGACCTGCGGCCGGTCGAGGATGACAGTGGGGTCGCCCCCGGACACGCCGTGCACCCGCAACTCCACCACGTCGGGTCGTCGCGGCTGGTCGCCGTGCTGTCGTCCCTGCTCGGTCATCGGGGCCGCTGTCCGTGTCGCAGCTGGTCGGGCACGCCACTCTCGCCGGATCGCCGGACGGACCGCCACAGCCCCGGCATCGCGTCGAACATCACCCAGAGCAGCAGGGCGACGATCAGCGGGGCCCGGTCCGAGTCTTCCCGCCGGAGCAGCAGCCGTCCCGGAAGCCTGCCCGCCATCGCCATCCTTCCCCGGCCGCAGCTGCCACCGCCGCCCCAGTCGTACCACCCGGACGGCCGGGCCTGGGCGGGTTCCGCCGAGCCCGGGCGTCGCGGTCAACGGCCGGTGCCGCGCCGCGCGATCAGGTCGGACGCCACGCTCCAGAGCCGCTCGGCGTTGCCGGGGTCGACGGCGTAGCCGGCCACGCCGCTGTAGTCGGCCGGCCGCTCGCTGACGATCGGGGCCTCGGCGCAGTCCTCGAAGTAGCGACCCCCGACCCCGTCCAGCAACGGGGAGGCCGCGAGCAGCACCGAGGTCGCCGCGCCCTGTTGCGGGGTCTTCTGCCGTTCCTTGGGCGTACGCAGGCCGCCGGTGTGCTTCTGCAGGCCGGTGGCGATGGCGCCCGGGTTGAGCGCGTTGGCGTGGATGCCCTCGCCCGCCCAGCGGCGGGTGACTTCCACGGCGAGCAGCGCCTCGGCGCTCTTGGACTGCCCGTAGGCCAGCAGCGGGTCGTACGGCCGGAACGCGAAGTGCAGGTCGTCGAAGATCACCGGGGAGAAGAGGTTGCCGCTGGAGCTGACCGACACCACCCGGGCGCCGCCGGCCGCGGCGAGGGCGTCGTGCAGGCCGACGGTCAACGCGAAGTGCCCCATGAAGTTGGTGGCGAACTGCATCTCCCAGCCCTCGGCGGTGCGCTCCAGCTCGGGCAACGCCATGATCCCGGCGTTGTTGACAAGGATGTGCAGTGGCTGGTCCCAGTCGGCGACGAACTGGCGTACCGAATCCTGGTCTGCCAGGTCCAGCGCGCGGACGGTGACCCGCTGCGCGCCGATGCTGGCCGCGATGTCGGCGGCGGCCTGCTCACCCGCCGCGACCCGGCGGACCGCGAGCACGACGTCGGCGCCGGCGGCGGCGAGCGAACGCGCCGTCTCGACGCCGATTCCGGCGGCGCCGCCGGTGATCACGGCCCGCTTGCCGGTCAGGTCGACCCCGGCGAGGACCTCGTCGGCGGTCGAGGCGAAACCGAAGGGGGTGGTGATGGGCTCTGTCATTGCTGTCCCGTCTCTCGATCACGCTTACCCCGACACTGTCACCCCATGGGCCGGGGCTAGCCGGTTCCCTGTTTTTCCTGGTAGTGACAGGACCAGTCTGGGCGGCCGGTGGCTGCTCCTACGATGGGCGGGTGAGCACGGCCGGCCCGCTCGGCGAATATCTGCGTGCCCGGCGCGAGCTGATCGGGCCGGGTGACGTCGGGTTGCCGGGCAGCCCGTCGGCGCGGTCACTCGCCCGGCTGGGCCGCAGGGTCGGCAGGGCGAGTGACCGGGGCGCGTCGCGCTGACCCGAAACGGGCCGGGCTACCGGTTGGCCGCCCGTTCGGCGACCACCACCGAGATGCCGTCGAGGACGCGTTGCAGACCGAACTCGAACGCGTACTCCGGGCCGTACGCGGCGCCGTGCTGCTGGCCGGCCGCGGTGCCGACCCGCGAGGCGATCGGGTAGGCGCCGGCCGTCATGAACCGCTCCAGCCAGGGCGCGTGCGACTGCCACCACTGGCCGTCGGTCATGCCGGTCTCGCGCTCCAGGTCGACCACCTCGGAAGCGGCGCGCGCGGCGCTCTTCACGTGACCGAGCACGAGGGTGAGCACCGCGTCGACCTCGACGTCGGTGAGCCCGATGTCGACGATCGCGGCGAGCTCGTAGTCGTACTTGGCCATCAGGTGCGGGCCGAGGACCGGTCGGGTCGTCTCGGCCCGCAGCATCCAGGGGTGCCGCTGGTAGAGCGCCAGGTTGTCGCGGGCGATCCGCTCCAGCCGGGTGCGCCAGTCGCCCTCGACGGCGGGTCGCGGCATCTCGCCGTACGCGGTGTCGATCATGACGGCGACGAGTTCGGCCTTGCCCGGCACGTACGTGTAGACGGACATGGTGCCGACGCCCAGCGCCTCGGCGACCCGGCGCATGGTCAGCGCGTCGAGCCCTTCGGTGTCGGCGATGTCGATCGCGGCCCGGACCACCCGGTCGACGCTGAGCGCCGGGCCGGCGCTGCGGCTGGTCGGCTCCCGGGTGCGCCAGAGAAGGGCCAGGCTGCGGGCCGGGTCTGCGGTCGCCTTACGCTCAGTCGCCATAGTCCCGCCATGCTAACCGCCGGTGCCGTACGTCGTACCGGCAGCGGGGCCAGCGACGACAGCGGTGTGGGAGGGTTCTCGGGAACCCTCCCACACCGAGCGGTCGTGCTCAGAGAAGTCGGATGGCGTCCCACTGCCAGGAGGCGCTGGCCGGCACGGTCAGGCTGCCGGTGAACGCACCGAACCCACCGCTGGTGTTCGCCAGCGCGGTGTGCATGGTGATCGACCCGTCCGCCTGGCAGTACATCGCCGCGAGGTCGGTACGGCCGTCGCCGTTGTGGTCGCCCGTGATGCTTCGGAACGAGTCCCACTTCCACGAGTTCGCCGGGAGCTTGTAGCTGCCGGTGAACGTGCCGAACCCGCCGCTGGTGGTGCCCAGCGAGGTGAACAGCTCGATGGACTCGTCCTTGTAGCGGTAGAACATGCCGGCGTCGTCGCGGCCGTCACCGTTGAAGTCACCGGTGGTCAGGCGGATCGCGTCCCAGTACCAACCCGCACTCGCCGGGACGGTCAGGCTGCCGGTGAACGCACCGAACCCACCACTGGTGTTCGCCAGCGCGGTGTGCATGGTGATCGACCCGTCGGCCTGGTAGTACATGGCCGCCAGATCCGAGCGCCCGTCGCCGTTGTAGTCACCGGCGATGGTCCGGAACGAGTTCCACTTCCACGAGTTCGCCGGGATCTTGTAGCTGCCGGTGAAGGTGCCGAACCCGCCACTGGTGGTGCCCAGCGAGGTGAACAACTCGATGGACTCGTCCTTGTGGTGGTAGAGCATCGCCGCGTCGTCGCGTCCGTCGCCGTTGAAGTCACCGGTGGTCAGGCGGATCGCGTCCCAGTACCAACCCGCACTCGCCGGGACGGTCAGGCTGCCGGTGAACGCCCCGAACCCACCACTGGTGTTCGCCAAGGCGGTGTGCATGGTGATCGACCCGTCGGCCTGGTAGTACATCGCCGCCAGATCCGAACGCCCGTCACCGTTGAAGTCACCCACGATGCTGCGGAACGAGTCCCACTTCCACGAATTCGCCGGCAGCTTGTAACTGCCGAAGTACGCCCCGAACCCGCCACTGGCGTTGGCCAGCGAGGTGAACAACTCGATCGAGTCGTCGTTGTAGTGGTACAGCATGGCGGCGTCGTCGCGACCGTCGCCGTTGAAGTCCCCGGACAGTTGCACCACGTCCGGGTCCGCGACCGGAGTCGGAGCCGGGCTGCCGCCGGCTAGCGCCTGGAGCTGGCTGAGGCTTCCGTTGAACACGTCCTGGTCGCCCGGCAGGGAGCCGCTGTCCGAGTACTGCCACAGGGTGAACTGGTTCCAGCCCGCGGGCAACGGCTTGTACGTGGAGCTGTAGTTGGCGATGAAGAGCGGGTTGGCGCCGAACGTCGCGTTGTTGCCGGTGCACGGATTCCACCAGTTGGTGTTCGTGTAGATCATCGTTCGCTGGCCGGTGCGCGCGTAGACCCGGTCCACGAACTGCTTGACCCACGTCGACATCTGGCTCGTGCTCAGCCCGTAACACGGGGACGGCGCGCCCGACCCCTCCCAGGGCCATTCGATGTCCAGCATCGGAATGAGCGTCTTGCCGTCCTGGGAGTACTGGGCGTGGTCGAGGAAGTAGTTCGCCTGGCTGGTGCCGTCGGACTTGTCGGGGCGGGCGTAGTGGTAGGCGCCGGCCAGGATGCCGTTCTGCTTCGCGCCTCGGAAGTTGGCGGTGAAGGAGCTGTCGATGAAGGAGAGCCCCTCGGTGGCCTTGGCGTAGGAGAACTTCGCGCCCGCGGCGGCCACCGTCGACCAGTTGATGGTGCCCTGATGGTGTGAGACGTCGATGCCCGTCACCGGATAGCCCGGGGGCACCGCCGCAGTCGCTGTCATTCGGGAAAGGTCGGAGATGGCCGGGTGTCCGTTCGGGGCGTCGGCGCCCGGGTCCTTGGCGACGGCCGGTGTGGCGACCGCGAGCAGGGCGACCGCTGCCAACGCGGCGATGGCGCCCGACCTCGTTGTACTGATCATTGCTGGTTACTCCTCGGCGTACGGGCGCGGGTGGGCGCCGGCTGATGCTGGTCTGGTCCGACGTGGCGACGCGCGCGGGAGGGCTCGACGGTCGAGCCCTCCCGCGGCGAGGGGCGAATCAGAGAAGGCGGATGGCGTCCCAGTACCAGGAGGCGCTGGCCGGCACGGTCAGGCTGCCGGTGAAGGCACCGAACCCACCGCTGGTGTTCGCCAACGCGGTGTGCATCGTGATCGATCCGTCGGCCTGGTAGTACATGGCGGCCACGTCCGACCGGCCGTCGCCGTTGTGGTCTCCGGTGATCGTCTTGAACGAACCCCACTTCCAGGAGTTCGCGGGGAGCTTGTAGCTGCCGGTGAAGGTGCCGAACCCGCCACTGGCGTTGCCGAGCGAGGTGAACAGCTCGATCGACTCGTCCTTGTAGCGGTAGAGCATTCCGGCGTCGTCGCGGCCGTCACCGTTGAAGTCACCGGTGGTCAACCGCACGGAGTCCCACTTCCAGTAGGCGCTGGCCGGCACGGTCAGGCTGCCGGTGAAGGCACCGAACCCACCACTGGTGTTCGCCAACGCGGTGTGCATCGTGATCGACCCGTCGGCCTGGTAGTACATGGCGGCCAGATCCGAACGCCCGTCACCGTTGTAGTCACCAGCGATGGTCCGGAACGAGTCCCACGTCCAGGCGTTCGCCGGGATCTTGTAGCTGCCGGTGAACGTGCCGAACCCGCCACTGGTGGTGCCCAGCGAGGTGAACAACTCGATCGAGTCGTCCTTGTGGTGGTAGAGCATCGCCGCGTCGTCGCGTCCGTCGCCGTTGAAGTCACCGCTGGTCAGCCGGATCGCGTCCCACTTCCAGGCCGCACTCGCCGGTACGGTCAGACTCCCGGTGAACGCACCGAACCCACCACTGGTGTTCGCCAACGCGGTGTGCATCGTGATCGACCCGTCCGCCTGGTAGTACATCGCCCCCAGATCCGAACGCCCGTCACCGTTGAAGTCACCCACGATGGTCCGGAACGAGTTCCACTTCCACGAATTCGCCGGCAGCTTGTAACTGCCGAAGTACGCCCCGAACCCGCCACTGGCGTTGGCCAACGAGGTGAACAAATCGATCGACGAGTCCTTGTGGAGGTACAGCATGGCGGCGTCGTCGCGACCGTCACCGTTGAAGTCCCCGGACAGTTGCACCACGTTCGGGTCCGCGACCGGCGTTGGCTCCGGCTCCGGCTCCGGTGTCGGCTCGGTGGCCTCGATACCGGTTCGCCGGATGGGTTTGTAGGTCCTCAGGTCGTCCCAACCGTTGAAGCCGCGTGAGCCCGTGTTGTTGTTCGCGTACGGGTTCTGCACCGTCTGCCCGTCGCTGTTGAACGAGTAGACATAGGCGCCCTTGGAGTGGTCGTTCTTGTCCTTCCAGAACGCGAAGAGCTCGATGTGGCCGCTGCGCACCATGGCGTCACCGGGCTGGAAGTCGTTGATGCTGCCGAGCGTGGTCCACATGGCGTTGCTGCCCTGGAACTGGTCGGTGACATAGCTCTGGGAGAGGTGCCAGGCCATCGAGACGAGACCTGAACAGTCCCGCCGGTAGGTGTGCGAACCGTCGACGTCCTTGGCCCAGGTGCCGGTCTGGGTGTACGTGATGTCGCGATCGACCCAGTTCTGTGCGCGGTCGAGCATCTCGGTCCGGGTGATCGGCCCGTTGATCGATGACGCCTCGGCGGGCGAGATCGTGAGCAGGGCGTTCGCCCCGATGACCGCGAGGCTCAGCGCCGCGCCGGCGATCAGCCGGGTCGTGTACTGCCGGTTTCCGCGTGCTGCGAAGAATCGCATAGCAGGTGTCCTCCAATGCAAAAGGTGGTTTTTCGGGCCGGTGAAGGGCCCGTCGGGGTAGCCGGCATCGCCTCGGGGGCAATGACAGCCACCGATCGCCGGTTAGAGTCGCTGCGAACGTGCAAGATCACGAGGGCTGCCGGCACCCCGGCGGCTCTCTGCGCATCGTTCGATGAAGTTGTTGCTGGCGGCTCCTCTCGGAAGGGGAAGTGCACTGGTCGGTCGTGCTCGCCTCTCCGGTAGCGGTGCATCGGATCGGCTGTGGCAAAACCTTCGCAGCCGCATTCGGTAGGGAAGCTGAACGAATTCTTGACAAGCATGTCCGGCCTGGTGACGGCCGATGTGGACGACCAAACGGGGCGCGGGGGCGATGCCGTGGAACTTCGAATACTCGGCGAACTACAGATCCAGGTGGCCGGCCGGCCGATCGAACTCGGCCCGCTGAAACAGCGCCTGGTGCTGGCGGCCCTGGCCGTCGACGTCGGTCGGGGCGTACCGGTCGAGATGCTGATCGACCGGGTGTGGGACGGCTCGCCCCCGGCGGACGCCCGCGGGGTGCTCTACACCTACATCACCCGGATCCGCCGGCTGCTCGCCGCCGCCGCGCTCGGGGAGGGCGTCAGCCCGATCACGGTGGCCCGGCGGGCGGGCGGGTACCAGTTGGAGGCCGCCGACGACCGGGTGGACCTGCGGCAACTGCGCACCCTGAGCGAGCAGATCCAGCACCTCGACGCGGATGACCCGCGACGGGCGCAGCTGCTGCGTCAGGCGGTCGAGCTGTGGCGCGGCGACCCGCTGGACGGGCTGCCCGGCGACTGGGCGGCCCGGGTCCGGGAACGACTGCGTCAGCAGGCGCTCGGCACGCTGGTGGAGTGGGCGGAGAGCGAGTTGCGCCAGGGCCGTCCCGGGCCGGTGGCCGACCGGCTCAGCCAGGCGTTGGAACGCGACCCACTCACCGAACCCCTCGTCCTGCACCTGATGCGCGCGCTGCACCTCGGCGGGCGACGCGCCGAGGCGCTGGACCAGTACGCCCGGACCCGCGCCCTGCTCTCCGACGAGTTGGGCGTCGACCCGGGCAGCGAGCTGCAGCTCCTGCACCAACGCATCCTGCGCGACGAGTCGGTGCCGCGTCCGGCGGTCGAGCGCGAACCGACGCCGCCACCCGCCGTGGCCCCACCACAGCCGGTCGCGTCGACCGACCCGGACGAGCAGGACCAGCCGGACGACGCAACGCGTGCCGGGCGGGCCGGCCCTGGCTGCCAGCTACCACCCCCGCTGCCGGACCACACCGGATGTGAGGCGGAGATCGAGCAGGCGCTGACCGCCCTGGCCCAGCCTCAGCAGACGCTCACCGCACGGCCACCGCTGATGCTGTCCGGGCCCGGCGGCGTCGGCAAGACCTCGCTCAGCGTCCGACTCGCCCACCTGCTGCGCACCAGCTACCCGGACGGGCAGATCTTCGTGGGGCTCGACGGCCGGCGCAGCGACCCGGTCAGTGTCCTCAATCAGGTCCTGCGTGCCCTGGGCGTGTCGAACGTCCAGCAGCTGCGCAGCACCGAGGAGAAGCTGGGCCAGTACCGGTCGGCCATCAGCGGACGACGCATCCTGATCGTCCTCGACGCGGCCGTCAGCGCCGAGGAGGTCCGTCCGCTGGTGCCGGGCGACTCGGGCTGCGCCCTGATCGCCACCAGTCGGGCCCGGCTGACCACTGTTCCCGGGGCGCACCACGTCGAGCTGACGATGTTCAACTCCCAGCAGTCGCTGGCCCTGCTCGGACAGATGATCGGCGCGGACCGGGTCGCTCGTGAGCCGGCGGCGGCGCAGACGCTCGTCGAACTCTGCGCCGGCCTGCCGCTCGCCCTGCGCATCGTCGGTGCGCGGCTGACCGCTCGACCACACCAGCGGATCGCCCGGCTCGCCGACCGGCTGCGCAACGAGCGCAACCGGCTCGACGAGATGACCGCCGACGGGCTGGCGGTCCGGCTCAGCGTGGCGGTCAGCTACCAGGGCCTCGACCCGGCCGCGCGGCGGATCTTCCGGTTGCTCGGCTTCATGGGGGCGCCCACCTTCGCCGAGTGGCTGGGCGCGGCGCTGCTGGGCGAACCGGTCGACGTCACCGAGGACCTGCTGGACCTGTTGGTCGACGCCCGGCTGATCGAGGTGGTGTCGGACCCGGTGCACCGCACGGTGCGCTACCGGATGCACGACCTGGTTCGGCTGTACGCGTACGAGCGTGCCGTCGAGGAGGACAGCACCGCCGAACTGCACACCGCGGTGGCCCGGGTGTTGACCGCGGCAACCGAGCTCAGCGAGCGCCTCGGCGAGCGGCTTCCGCACGCGGTGCCACCGCTGTACCGGCAACCGCCGATGCCGGTCAGTCTGCAGTCCTGTGTGCTCGCCGCGGATCACCTGCGGCCGGGCTGGCTCGACGCCGAGGGCGCGTGCCTGGTCGCCGCGGTGGAGCGCGCGGCCGAACTCGACATGGACGCCGCCGCCTGTGCGTTGGCCGACGCGCTGGTCTTCGCCTCGTTCGCGGTCCGCAACGACTTCGTGAGCTGGGACCGTACCCACGCGGCGGCGATCGGCGTCGCCCGCCGCACGGGCAACCGGGTGGCGCAGGCCGTCATCGAGTGCGGCATCGGGCTGCTCCGCTACAAGGAGGACCGGTTCGACGAGGCGGAGCGCTACTTTCCCGCCGCTGTGGCGCTCTTCGACGAGGCCGGTCACCAGGCGGGGGCCGCCGCCGCGCGCAACGGTCTCGGCACCGTGCTGCGCGAGGTGGGACGGCACCACGAGGCGATCCCGTTGTTGACGGCCGCCGCCGAGACGCTGGCCCGACTCGGCGACGAGAACGGCGCCGCGCACGCCCGCTACGGGCTGGGGCACTGTCACCGCGAGTTGGGGGACGACGCGGCGGCCACCGCGCGGCTCGGCGAGGCGATCGGCGCGTACCGCACCCTCGGCCACTGGCGGGGCGAGGCCATCGCCACCCGTGCCATCGGCCTGGTGCACCGGGCACGAGGCGAGTTGGGCGAGGCGGAGGAGTGGTGCACTCGCGCACACGCCCTGATCGTGGAGCATCAGGACGAGCACATCGCCTGCTACACGTCGCAGGCGCTGGCGAAGATCTGGCTGCGCCAGGGGAAGGTCGACCAGGCCCGGGGGCCGCTCGACCGTTCTCTGATCACCTGCAAGCGGCTCCACGACCGGCTGGGCACCGCCCTCGTGCAGCGCACCA
This sequence comes from Micromonospora sp. C97, assembly GCF_018070385.1. Classification (NCBI taxonomy): domain Bacteria; kingdom Bacillati; phylum Actinomycetota; class Actinomycetes; order Micromonosporales; family Micromonosporaceae; genus Micromonospora; species Micromonospora sp. C97. Next base: position 7,593 of record NZ_JAGPXU010000007.1, on the reverse strand, counting down.
TCGGTGAGCTGCACCTCGCCGCCGGCCACCTCGACGACGCGGTCCGCGCACTGGGGCTGGCGTACGACGGATGGCAGGCCCTCGGGCACGACCTGGGCCGGGCGCGAACCCTGCGCGACACCGGGATGGTCCGGGCGGCGGCCGGTGACCTGCCGGGGGCTCACACCGCCTGGGCCGACGCCCTGGCCGTGTTCACCAGGTTGGGCACCCGGGAGGCCGCGGAGGCTCCGGGCTGGCACCGGGCCTGCGGCCCCGACTGTGGCTCCGTCTTCGGGTCGCCCGCCGGCGGCCCGCTGGCCGTGTCGGCCGCCTGAAAGGCCGCTCCGCCTGCGGATTCAAGGTTTGTTCCAGCTCTGGCAGAGGCACGGCTCCTACCGTCGTCGGCGGGTCCGGGAAGTCAATCCGACCCGACCGACGAGGTAGGGAGTCAGCTGTGCGAGTTCGAGGCAGTGACGTGGCGATGGCGGTGGCGATGGCCCTGACGTGTGCGGTGGCGGGATGCGGGCAACCCGCCCCGCGCTCGGTCGGAGCGCCGGCCGCCAGCTCGCCCGGGTCCACCCCGTCCACGCCACCCCCGACCGGTGGTCCGTCGCCCTCCGTCGACGCCACGCGGACCGCGACCGCCGGGCCGGGCCCGGCGAGCGACGCGGCGACCGTCGCCGGTGACGGTTCGGGTCGGGCCGCCGCCGGTGCCGGCGCACCAGCGGAAGGCGGCGGAGCGCCGGATCGGGCAATCGACACCGACACCACCTGTACGCCCGGCACGTTGCAGGCGGCCAGCCAGGCGCTGCTGGGCGGCGTGCGGATCGCCCGGGTGGAGGTCTTCGCCTGTCGGAACTCCTATGCCCGGCTGACCGCCGTACCGGCCGGCTCGCCGGACACCCTTCCCGAACCGCAGATCTTCCTGAAGCGGTCCGGGGCGCAGTGGCAGCTCGCCGGGCGGGCGGCGGCGAACATCGACTGTGGCGACGGCGGCCTGGCACCGGCCATCAGCACGGCCTGCGGCGCGCTGGCCGGTTGACGTCCGGCGTGGACCGCTGCTCGCGTTGGCGGTGCCCGTTCAGAGCGCCTCGCTGTCGTCGGAGAGCGTGGGGCCAGCGGCGGCGGGCACCAGGTGTCGGACCTCGGGCTCCCCGTCGGTCAGCTCCCGGGCCCGTTGCTCGGCCGCGCGGTCCTCACCGGTCAACCGGCCGCCGTGCTGGCGCAGGTGCTCGTCCCAGGACGGCACCACATACACCTCGACGAAGCGATCCACCGTCTCGGCCGGGCGAAACAGCCCCCAGCGCATCGCCCCGGTCCGCTGCCGCGCGCCACGCACCAGGTCCATCGCCGCCAGGAACTGTTGGGCCCGCTCCGGCCGGACGGTGTACTGCACCGTCACCAGCACCGGCCCCACCCCCGGGTCCGGTTCGTGCGCCAGGTGCAACTGTGGCCAGTACGCCGCCGGTTCACGGTTCACCGACCGGAGGTCGGGCAGCGGCCAGATCCGGCTCGTCAGGGTGCCGACCAGCATCAGCGCCGCCGCCGCCAGGTACGCGAGGACCAACCCGCCCATGTCGGCCACCAGCCCCCAGAGCAGCGCGCCGACCGCCTGCCCACCGGCGAAGCACACCTGGTAGACGGCCAGGCCCCGCGCGCGTACCCAGCTGGGCAGGAAGAGCTGCATCTCGGCATTGACGTTGGCCAGCACGGTCACCCAGGCCATCCCGGCGGGCAGCAGGGCGAGCAGCACCAGCGGCACCACCGGCACGGTGCCGACCACGGTCAGCGCCACCGTGAACAGAGCCCCGGCGATCAGCAGGAGCTGGTTGGCCGACAGTCGGGTGCGGATCACGGCCAGCAGCACACCGCCACCGATGGCGCCCACGCCGAGGGCGGCCAGCAGCACCCCGTACCCACCGGAGCCCAGCCCCAGCCGGCGACTCGCGACCAACGGCAGCAACGCCCACAACGCGCTGGCCGGGACCACGAAGACCAACGCGCGGCGCAACAGCCGGCGCACCGTCGGCGAGTGACGGACGTAGCGGCTGCCGGCCCGCAACGCGGCGGTGAACCGCTCGGGCACCTCGACCGCGCGGGCGTTGTCGGGCCGCCAGCGCCACAGCGCGTACGCGAAGACGCCGAAGGCGACCGCGTTGATGCCGAAGACCGGGGCGACGCCGGTACGGGCGATCAGCACACCGGCCACCGCGGGACCGACCGCCCGCGCGACGTTCACGCTGATCGAACCGAGCGCGGACGCCGACCGCAGCTGGTCCTGCGGCACCAGCTCCGGGATCACCGCCGCCCAGGCCGGCAGGGTCAACGCCTGCCCGACCCCGAACGCGAAGGTGAGGGTGAGCAGCAGCGCCGGCGGCATCCGGCCGGTGACTGTGAGCAGTGTCAACGCCACCGCCACCGCCACCAGGAACAGCTGCACGGCGATCAGCAGGTGCCGGCGGTCGAAGCTGTCGGCCAGCACCCCGGCGGGCAACGCCAGCAGCAGCACCGGCAGCAGACTGGCCGTCTGCACCAACGCGACCAGGGTGGGGGCGTTGGAGTGGTTGATCAGCAGCCACTGCGCGCCGACGGTCTGCATCCAGGTGCCGATGTTGGCGGCGAGCAGGGCCAGCCACAGGTTGCGGTAGACCGCCGTCCGCAGCGGCGCCCACGCCGAGGCCGGACGGTCGGCGGGTCCGGCTGCGGCCGTCACCACCGCCCGTCCGCGCGCAGCACGCGCTCACCGGAGACGTAGAGGTCGTCGGGTTCGAGCAGCAGCAACCGGACGACCTCGGTGGCGACCTGTTCGGGCATGGCGTACACCTCGTCCAGGAACTCGGCACCCACCCGTTCCTGCAGTCGGGTCGGCATCGGCCCGGGGTGCAGCTGCATCACCTTGACCCGGTTGCTGTGCTGCGCCTCGGCCAGCGAGTCGACCAGGCTGTTGCCGTAGCTCTTGGTGGCCCGGTAGACGGGGATGCCGGGTCGGGGGGCCGCCAACGCCAGCGCGCCGATGTAGACGACGTTGCCGTGGCCCTGCCGGTCAAGGTGCCGCACCGCCTCCCGCAGCAGGTACGTGATGCCCAGAACGTTGATCTCCACGGCCCGCCGGATGTGCTCCACCGACAGGTCCCCCAGGTCGCCGCCCGCCCACATGGAGGCGCAGGCCGCCACCCCGTCGATGGTGCCGTAGCGCTCGACCACCCCGGCGAAGGAGTCGCGGACCTGCTCGTAGGAGGAGACGTCGCAGACCGCCCCGTCGCAACCCAACTCGTCGGTCGCCGCGGCGACCTCGGCCGGCACGTTGCCGAACACCACAACCCGGTGCTCGTCGACGAGCAGTCGGGCCACCGCGAGACCGAGACCGCTGGTCCCGCCGACCACCACGAAGGTTCTGGCACCCATGTCTCTCCAGCCGCCGCCGACACCGGTCACGCAGGCCGCGTGACGGCCCGTTCTTCCCCTTTCCGGACCCCGCACACCCGTTCGCGGGTAGTGCTGGGCATACCCCGAAGAGTGGATCTGGACGGCTGGGGCAGCCAGCCGCTGCCGATTAGCGTCTGCGGCATGACCACGGAACACCCTTCGCACCTGGCCGAGGCGCTGCGCCGCCGCCGCTGGCTGCTCGCCGCGTGGCCCTGGCGGGCGCTGGCCTACCTGGTGACCACCGTGCCGATCGCCGGCGTGCTCACCGTCGGGCTGCTCGTCATCGGCGCGCCCCTGCTGGCCGCCGTCAACGCGTTCCGCCTGCACGGCCGGCCGCCGAGCGTCGCGCTGACGCTGTTCCTGGCCACCGGCAGCCTCATCCTGCTGGCGTTGGCCCCGCTGGTCAGCTTTCCGGTGGCCGCCGTCGAACGGTGGCGGGTCGGGCTCGTCGACGGTCGTGCGCTGCCCTCGTCGCCGTGGCCGGGCCTGGTCGCCCGCTACCGCAGCGCCGCGACCTGGCGGGAGGTGGCGTATCTGTTCTGGCTGGGCGGCTTCGCGCCGGTCGCGTACTGGGTGTTCCTGCTGCTGGTCCTGCTGGACCTCGGGATGATCTCCAGCCCCTGGCTGGCCGGCGACGCCAACCAGCCGGTGGTGATCTGGCAGCCGATCGACAGCACCGGCGAAGCCATTCCGTACGCGATCGTGGGGGTGCTGCTGATCCCGGTGCTCTGGTACGCCGTCGGCCTGCTCGCCGCCGTGCAGGCGGCCGTGGCCCGGTGGCTGCTGGCCCACCCGGTGGACGCGGCGGCGCTGCGCGAGGTCACCCGCTCCCGCACCCGACTGGTCGGGGCGTACGAGGCCGAACGCCGCCGCATCGAACGCGACCTGCACGACGGCGCACAGCCCCGACTCACCAGCCTCACCCTGCAGCTGGGGCTGGCCCGGCTGGACGTGCCCGAGGACTCCCCCGCCTCCCGACCCCTCGCCGTGGCGCACGACCAGGCAAGGGGCCTGATGGTGATGCTGCGGCAGTTGGTGCACGGCATCCGCCCGCAGAGCCTCACCGACCTCGGCCTGGCCGGTGCGGTACGCGAACTGGCCGACGCCGCCACCATCCCGGTCACCGTGCGCGCCGACCTGCACGGCGAACTGCCGGAGATCGTGGAGACCACCGCCTACTTCGTGGTCTCCGAGGCGCTGGGCAACGTCGCCCGGCACGCCCGGGCTACCCGCGCCGACGTCCACCTCACCCGGGCCGACGGTGACCTCGTCGTCGAGGTGACCGACGACGGCCACGGCGGCGCCGACCCGGCGCGGGGCACCGGCCTGACCGGGCTCGCCGACCGGGTCGCCGCCGTGGGCGGCCGGCTGCTGCTGTCCAGCCCGGCCGGCGGGCCTACAGTGGTGCGGGTGGAGCTGCCATGCCGTCGGTGACCCGGGTGGTGCTCGCCGAGGACGAGGTGCTGCTGCGCGAGGGTCTGGTTGCGCTGCTGAACCGCTTCGACTTCACTGTCTGCGCCGCCGTCGGCTCCGCACCGGACCTGCTGGCCGCGGCCCGCGAACACCAACCGGACCTGGTGCTGACCGACATCCGGATGCCACCGGGCCGCCGCGACGACGGGCTGCGCGCGGCCGTCGCGTTGCGCGCCGACCGACCCCAGCTGCCGGTCGTGGTGCTCAGCCAGTACGTGCAGACCGGGTACGCGGCGGCGCTGCTGGACAGCGGCGACGGCCAACGGGTGGGCTACCTGCTCAAGGACCGGGTCGCCGAGGTCACCGAGTTCGTCGACACGCTGCGCCGGGTCGCCGACGGCGGCACGGCCATCGACCCGGACGTGGTCCGGCAGCTTCTGCACCGCCCTCGCGATCCGCTCGCCGCGCTGTCCGCCCGGGAGCGCGAGGTGTTGGCGCTGCTCGCCGAGGGGCGCTCCAACGCGTCGATCGCCGGCCGCCTGCACGTCAGCGAGGCGGCGGTCGGCAAGCACGTCGGCAACATCCTGGTGAAGCTCGACCTGCCGCCCAGCGACGACACCAACCGCCGGGTGCTCGCGGTCCTCACCTACCTGCGCGCCGACGCCGCGAGCTGACCAGCGCCGGGCCGCGACCGGGCACGACCGCCCGGGGCGTAGATTCGATCAGCGGGGCCGCCGTCACCAGGGCACGGCCCGGGGAGACGGGGGCACGGCATGGCGAAGGCGCTGCGGGTTGGTCTGCTGGGGTACGGGCTGGCGGGCCGGGTGTTCCACGCGCCGCTGATCGCCGCGACCCCGGGCCTGCGGCTCGACGCCATCGTGACCCGTGATCCGCAGCGGCGCGAGCAGGCCCGACAGCACTTCCCGGACGCCCGCCTGGTCGACGACGCCGACGAGCTGTGGCGTACCCCTGCTGACCTGGACCTGGTCGTGGTGGCGACGCCGAACCGGCAGCACGTGCCGATGGCGCGCGCGGCGCTCGCCGCCGGCCTGCCGGTCGTCGTCGACAAGCCCCTCTCCCCGACCGCCGCGGAGGGCCGCACGCTGGTCGACGAGGCGACCGAGCGCGGGGTGCCGCTGACGGTCTTTCAGAACCGCCGCTGGGACGGCGACTTCCTGACCGTCCGCCACCTGGTCGAGCGGGGCGAGTTGGGGCGGGTGCTGCGCTTCGAGTCCCGGTTCGAGCGGTTCCGCCCGACCATCAAGCCGGGCTGGCGGGAGCTCGCCGGCCCGGAGGAGGCCGGTGGTGCCCTCTTCGACCTCGGCGCCCACCTCGTCGACCAAGCGGTGCAGTTGTTCGGCCGGGTCGACCGCGTCTACGCGGAGGTGGACCGTCGCCGCGCGGGCGCAGCCGTCGACGACGACGCCTTCGTGGCGTTGACCCACGCCAACGGGGTCCACTCGCACCTGTGGATGGGCGCGGTGACCGCTCAGCTCGGACCGCGCCTGCGGGTGCTGGGCGACCGGGCCGGCTACACTAGCTACGGGCTGGACGTGCAGGAGGCGGCGCTGCACGACGGCGGCCGACCGGACCAGCCGGGCTGGGGCGAGGTCCCGCCGGAGCGCTACGGCCTGCTCGGTGTCGACGGTGACCTGCGGCCGGTGCCGACCGCGCCGGGCGCGTACCAGAGTTTCTACGCACAGGTGGCGGCCGCGTTGCGCGACGGCACACCGATGCCGGTGGACCCACGGGACTCGGTCCACACGGTCGAGCTGATCGAGCTGGCGCACCGGTCGGCGGCCGAGGGCGTGGTGCTGCCGGTCCCGACCGTCTGACCGGTTCGCACGTCCCGCCACCTGGGCTGCTGAGGCGTACGCGGAAAACCGGTGGAGCGGCGCCGCCGTGCGCCGTTACCGTGCTGCGCAACCTTGGTCGTCTAGGCAAGGACGTGCCGTTGTACACCCTGTGAGACCTCCCGAGAGCTGATCTGTCGCGCGTCGCGCCTGTGCGCCGCGCTCCTTTTTGCTGCGGACTTCTCACTGAAACCGGTGTACCTCTGTGCTCATCAATTGGGCCGTCGTGCCCACCTGCCTGCCCATGATTCGCCGCCGTTGCCACGGGTGCACGTCCCAGCGCCTTCGGGCGAGCGGCAAGTTCCGGGTCAACGCCAACCACAAGCTCATCGATACCTGGCTGCTCGCGCTCTGTACCGAGTGCGGGGAGACGGCGAAGCTCACCGTCCTGGAGCGGATGACCGTGCGCACCATCCCACCCGAGATGCTGGACCGGCTCCATGCCAACGACCCCGGCCTGGCCGCCGAACTGCTCCAGGATCCGGACGTTCAGCACCGCAACCGGTTCACCCTGGACTGGACCGACGCCTGGCGTCTCGACACCGCCGGATCGGATCACCTGGACTGTGACGTGCTCGACGTCGCGGTCCGCAACGCGGCACGGATCCCGGTCCGGCCGACCCGGCTGATCGCCGACGGTTGCGGTCTGTCGCGGGGCGAGGTCAGCCGACTCATCACGGAGGGGAAGGTTGTTTCGGCGGCCCGGTTGAGCGGCAAGCTCTCCGGCGACTTCACCTTCACGCTGAAACGCTGACCCGTCCTCGGGGTCTGTCCGGCATGACGCCGGGCAGGCCCCTAGGGCCTGTTTCATAAGAACTGGCCGGCCTGCGGCGGGCCCGGACGACGACCGGCGGCGTTGCGGTTTCGTCCGGATACGACACCGGTATCCGGACGAAACCGCGCCTTGCCGGATCGCCGCCCG